>NZ_DBUF01000010.1:0-95079 GCF_002307755.1 Acinetobacter sp. UBA1297 | reverse complement strand
TAAGTATGTATAAGACGCTAACAGGGGCTGACGAGAGATCAGCCTCTGAAAAAACGTCTTGTTGTTATCTTTCCTTGGTACAACTTGTTTTATGGGCTATGGCTGGTATTACTCTGTAAAAATTTTTCGCTATAAATCCGATAATCCTGCAACTCTTCAATATCCAGCCAGCTTTTAACTGCCTCAATCATGGGTGGAGGACCACACAAATACATATCAAATGCCTGCTCAGCGAGCTGGTCCTTATTTAAATGCTCCTGAATATAGCCAGTTTTTCCTGTCCATGTACTTGAAGCTTTAGTCACAATCGGCTGATAACTAAAGTTGGGAATACGTTCAGCATAACTCTGCAGCCGCTGCTGTTCACATAAATCAGCCTCACTATTTACACCATAAAATAGCTGAACGGCAGGTGTGTTAGGCTGTTCTGCGATATTGTCGAGCATACCCAAAAAGGCTGAAAGTCCGGTTCCACCAGCGATAAAAACCAGTGGACGTTCTACTTCGCGCAAATAAAAGCTGCCTAAAGGAGCTTCCATCATTAAGGTTTGACCAACCTCACAGCGGTCACGTAAGTAATTGCTCATTACTCCATCCGGCAACAACCGGATTAAAAACTGTAGCTGGTTAGAGTAATTTGGCCGGTTGGCAAAAGAATATGAGCGCCAGTCTGATGTGCCTGGAATCTGTAAGCGTGCATATTGTCCTGGCAAAAACTGTAACTGTTCCTTATGTGTGCTGGCATCAAGGTGTAAAATTGCAGTTGTTTCAGAAACCAGCTCAACAGCAGTGACCGTGGTGGCAAGCTTGAGCGTGTCACCTGCATTACAGATATTTGAGTTATGGTCAAAATAAAAAGCAGCATTTGACATGACCCGGGTCTGACAGGCCAGCATTTTACGCTCAGCAAGATCCCGCTCGCTTAACGCATCTTCATCAACATAATCCTGCTCGTAAATGCCAGTTTCACACTGTCCCTGACAGGTGCCACATACACCTTCACGGCAGTCTAAGGGGAGGTTGATTCCCTGACGAACAGCCGCATCCAGCAATAGCTCGTCATCATTTACCGAGATAAAAAAAGTTTTACCATCTGCAAAGTTGAGTGCAACAGAATGCCCCATGTGTCACTCCTTATACATGATAAAAGTCGAGTACGGAATCAATCTTGTCATTAAGCAAGATAGTGTGCTGACGACGGATCCGAAACGTTTCTTCAGTTTTGCGCAGAATATAAGTTGCATGTCCGTAGAAACAGCCTTCCAGACCTTGACGGTTGTAGAGGGTCTGCCAGACAACATTTGCCTGAATTAAACCATCCTCAAGCATCTTGACCCGTATATTGTTAATACTGTGCAAAGTACGTGGCAGAGGAGTTGCAGATGCTGCTTTACCTGTACGGATACGGAATACCCGGTCTTCTAGTCCTGAGCGGTCCGCATAATAAATATAAGACAAGCCCTGATTTGGATCCTGTACATAGGTATGGTCATCTATCCACTGTGGAATATGATATTCGCTGTCTTCATCATATAATTCGAGATAGGCATCCCATTCATAGGCATCACAAAGCTCTGCCTTACGGTAAAGAAATTGAGAAACGGCGAAATGGAGTTCTTGAGACATGATTACACCTCATCCGTTACAGTATGATTTTCATAAGTAATATCATGCAGCTTTAAAGCTTTCTTTTTCAGGCCGTCTAACATTAACTGTTGCCAGTGACCGTGCTGGTTCACATAAAGTCCTTCATGTGTGAATTCACGTCCGGTAATGACAGGCTCAATGCCCAAGTCCTGTGAATTCTGGGTAGGGCCATAACACCACGCATGGTGGCCACGTGAAATATCGCTCCAGCGTTCCAGACGTGCTTGGAAACCTTTCTGCTGTTCACGGAACTCGACCAGATCATCGGGAGTGCCTAGGCCGGATACATTAAAGAAATCTTCAAACTGACGAATGCGGTTACGGCGAGCTTCAGCTGACTCTCCTTTAACCCCAATGCACTGACTGATTACTTCTGTCTTGTTCCAGGCGACCGGGCGTACGATTCGTAACTGCGAGCTGATCTGGTCCATAAAAAACAGACTTGGATAGAGGTTTAAGTTTCTGAGACGGTGCATTGCCCACTCAGCACGCTTTGGACCATACTTCTCGACCAGATAGGGCATGACTGTTTCATATCCAGGGCGGACCGTCGGGTTCGGCATATCACTAAATAAAACGCTATGACCGTTTTTAAAGCTAAACCAGCCATCATCAGTTTCATTATCACCCGCACCCAGCTTGCTATAATCAAGAGTATCAAGGTCACTACCTTTGGCTGCATTGACCTGCTGGCGATGCTGTACAGTCGAAACATAATTGTAGTGAACAGTACTGACATGATAGCCATCTAGACCATTTTCATTTTGCAGTTTCCAGTTACCTGCAAAAGTATAAGCCGACTTACCCTGTAACACTTCCAGTTCACCGGTAGGTGACTGCTCGACCATCAGGTCGAGAAATACTTTGGCATCACCTAAAAAGTCTTCGAGGCTATCTGTAGCCTGCACATCGAGACTAACAAATACAAAACCACGATAGCTGGCAATCCGGCCCTGCTTTAGACCACGACTGGATTTGTCAAAATCTTCACAATATTCACTTGGTGCTTTAACCTTAACCAGACGACCATCGGACTTATAGCACCAGGCATGGAACGGGCAGGTGAAAGTAGACTGATTGCCTTTGGCAACCCTGGTCAAGGTTGCTCCACGATGTTCACAGGCGTTAACCATAGCATGCAGTTCACCCTTAGCATCACGGCTGATGATGATAGGCTGTCGGCCAATCTGGACAGTTAGAAAGTCATGGTTATTGGGAATTTCACTTTCATGACAGGCGTAAATCCATACTTTTTCAAAAATGAATTCCATTTCAAGATCAAACAATTCTGGCTGCGTGAACATATCACGCGCTATACGGAAAACCCCGTCATTTGGACGGAAATCAATGCATCCTGCAACGAAATCCTGCCATTCAGTTACGCTACGTGAGGCCATTTTGTAATACTCCATTCAATCAGCGCTTTTCTTGATTGAACCGCGATTACCATTTGGCCTCTATCCGATTTTTCCAGAACTTTATCCAGTTTTTGCAGAAACATCTTTAAAGCACTATATATGCAAATAAAAGAAGAATTCAGCGATGATATAACTTGCTTGAGATCAATAAATAAATTTTGAAATTTTATTGGCAGAGGCCGTAACCAGATTCGCAATTTCGTCTTTAAATATATTTTCATCATAAGTACTAAGAGGACAGCTCACTGATAAAACGGCAACCATTTCCTGTTTAGACTGTTTAAAGATAGGAGCAGCACAGGCAGCCATATCATGATTAAAATGACCCCAGCTCACCATAAATTTTTGTTCACGTACTAAATCAAGTCTAGCTAGTAACTCTTTTAAATTTTTGGGTGTGCGCTCGGAAAAGGACTTCCAGTCCTGAAATTTGCTATAACGCTGCCGTACCTCGTTCTCAGGCAAACTTGAAAGTAGATATTGTCCAATTACTGTAGCATGAGCTGGCCATCGGGTTCCCACCTGTAAAGTACTCGTAAATGCCCCGATAGCCTGAACATTATGAATAAAAATAATGTGTGTTCCTTCAAGAACAGACAGATGTGCAGCAACCTGAGTTTGGTCCCGCAGTTCTTTCATAATAGGTGTAGCAAGATCGGTCAGCGAAAGTTTGGACAAGCTATTAAATCCGAGCTCCATAACTTTTGAGTCTAGGGCATAGGTCTTGGCACTGGCTTTTCTAAGATAACCTGATGCCTCAAGCGTGTAGATCAGGCGAAAAGCGCTTGAACGGTTCACATTTAGAATCTCTGCAATTTCAGAGATGGTCATTTCACTTGCTTCCTGATTAAAAGCCTGCAAAACAGCCAGTCCTCGGACTAGGCCTGGTACCAGATATCGTTCCTCATTCTTATTGTTTGAAAGGTCTTCAGTTGTATCGTCTAGTGCAACAGTCATGATGAAATTACTCAAACCAGTAAATTTTAATATAGTTTCAGATTCATTGTAATGTTAAAGAATAATTAAAACAATTTTTACATATAAAACTTTTATTTCTATTTAAAACAAAATTATTTTAATAAAAATATTAAACATTTGATTATTAGTAAAATATAAAATTTGACATAAAAAATAATTTAAGGGTATTCTTTTATAAAGTTTCTTATATTAAATATTGTTTTATATACAAAACAAAATGAGGATGCAAGGTATGAGTTGGATCTCAGTTTGTCAGCAGGGTGACGTTAACCAAGATGAGCCGAAAGCCATCGAAATTGAAGGGAAAAAAATTGGTGTTTTTTTTGTCGATAAAAATTACTTTGCTATCGAAAATGTTTGCCCTCATGCGTATGCCTTATTAACCGAAGGATTTATCGAAGATCAGACTGTTGAATGTCCATTGCACGAAGCAATTTTTGACATTCAGACAGGTGAGTTAAAAAGTGGACCCGGGTGTAGAAACCTATGTACGTACCCGGTTCGTGTTGAAGGACAGGATATTCAAATTCAACTCTAGTCCTCACATGTACAAGGAAGCAGAACAATGAAGACATTTAATGAAAAGTTGGCAAGCTGGATTCATGCAACGCCAGCAACCGAAGCAGGTATCAACAATATTCAAGTTCCAGGTCAATCTGAGTTGTTGGTTTGGCAGACACGTTATAAAGAGCCAACTCTCTACGAACAAGATTTTGTAAAGAACTTGATACAGGCATTTTCTGCGGGCGCAACTGAGTTAGATGAGGTTGTTTCTGCCCTTAATCAGCAGGGTTTCCGCTGTGAATCTGGTAATGAATGGACTTCTGCAAGCTTTACAGAAGAAATGCAACGTTTAGGTTATTGATTCAGGGAAGAATAAAATGAACGCAATCGTATCAACTTCACAAAGCGCTGAAGAATATTTAGAACTTGGTTTACGTGATCAATGGCATCCGGTTTTAGCAAGTTGGGAAGTGGCTGCTAATCCAGTCGGAATTACCCGTTTAGGTGAAAACATTGTGGTTTGGCGTGATGCCGAAGGTCAGGTTCATGCACTTGAAGATCGCTGTCCACATCGCGGTGCTCGTCTTTCCCTTGGTTGGAACTTGGGTGACCGAGTTGCTTGCTGGTATCACGGCGTTGAAGTTCGTGCTGACGGTGTAGTTGCTAATGTACCAGCCGTTCATGAATGTCCAATGACTGGTACTAAATGTTTAAAGAATTATCCGGTCATTGAGCAACATGGTGCGATCTTTATCTGGTTTGGTATTGACGTAAATGAACAGCCAAAACCGCTTGAGTTTCCAGAGCAACTTGCAAGCGAAGAGTGGAGTTCATTCCTTTGCCAAGCAGATTGGAAAGTAAACCATCAATATGCGATTGATAACGTGATGGACCCAATGCACGGGACCTATTTGCACTGTACTTCACACTCTATGGCGGATGGCGAACGTACCGCAGAGATGAAGCATCGTACAACCGATAAGGGCTTTGTTTTCGAAAAAGAAGGCCAAACAGGTGTGAACTTCGACTGGGTTGAATATGGTTCAACTGGTGCAAGCTGGTTACGTCTTTCAATTCCTTACCGTAAACAATTTGGTCCGGGTGGCGAATTCTGGATTGTGGGTTATGCAACGCCGATTGATGCCAATAATACTCGTGTATTTTTCTGGCGCTGCCGTAAGGTAAGTGGTTGGCAACGTAATGTATGGCGCTTCTTATATCGCAATCATTTAGAACAGTTGCATTGGGATGTATTGGAACAAGACCGCATTATTTTAGAAAACCTTGCGCCAAATGCGCGTGCACGAGAATTCTTATATCAACACGATGTTGGTCTTGCACGTTTACGCCGTTTAATGAAGAAAGAAGCTGAAAAGCAATTAAAGAAAATTGCTGCGCTAAATGCATCAAACCGTATCGAGATGCAGGAAGAAGCTCATGGCTAATGTAGCGTTGTTGCAAGGCAAAAAAGTTTTAGTAACTGGTGCTGCACGTGGTTTAGGCCGAGATTTCGCTCAAGCCATTGCCGAGGCTGGTGCTGAAGTTGTGATGGCAGATATTTTGTCTGACTTAGTGCAACAAGAAGCGCAAGCGTTACAGCAACAAGGGCTAAACGTTCATGCAGTAACAGTTGACCTTGCCAATGCAGACTCTATTGAAAATGCGGTTGCCGAAAGCGTGGAAGTATTACAAGGACTAGACGGACTTGTGAACTGTGCGGCACTGGCAACCAATGTCGGTGGAAAAAATATGATTGATTACGACCCTGAACTTTGGGATCGGGTCATGAATATTAATGTGAAAGGCACATGGCTCATCAGTAAGGCATGTGTTCCCCATCTAAAGCAATCGGCTGCTGGCAAAATTATTAATGTTGCTTCCGATACAGCACTTTGGGGCGCACCGAACCTGATGGCTTATGTTGCAAGTAAAGGTGCAATTGTTGCCATGACACGTTCAATGGCAAGAGAGTTGGGACAGTTCAATATCTGTGTCAACACCTTGTCACCGGGCCTTACTCTGGTTGAAGCAACCGAGTATGTGCCACAGGAACGTCACGATTTATATGTCAACGGAAGAGCGATTCAACGTCAGCAACTTCCACAAGATTTAAATGGAACAGCATTGTATCTACTGTCGGATTTGTCCTCTTTTGTGACAGGTCAAAATATTCCGGTCAATGGCGGTTTTGTCTTTAACTAAGGAGTAGTCAAATGATTACAGGGATCGAGATTTTAAAGTTTGGAGTTGAAGATAGAGCCGCTTCAAACAAGTTTTTAGCAGATTTTGGTTTAAGCCAAAGTAGTTCGGATATTGAAGGTACTGATCTTTACCAAACCCAAAATGGTAGCAAAATTTATTTATTTAATTGCGATGATGACCGTTTGCCATCTGCTATTGAGCAAGGTTCAACTTTACGTGAAGTCACGTGGGGTGCTGATAGTCTTCAAGACCTTGAAGACTTGGCAGCTCGTTTGGCCGATGTAGACGGTTTTAAACGTACTGAAACGACAGTTCAGTGTCTTGACCCCAATGGTATGACCATTCGTTTTGAACAAAGTTTTGTAAAAGAAGTACCAGAACTTAAAACGGAAGGCATTAACCAGTACGGTAATATTCAACGTGTCAATGCAGCAAGCCCAGTTTATGAAAAAGGACAACCGGTAGCAATTGGACACGTTGTATTTTTTACGCCTGATCTGGCAACCACCGAGAAGTTTTACATTGAAAAATTAGGCTTTCATTTATCTGATGCCTACAAAAATCGCGGTGCATTCTTACGTTGTCGCGGTGAAGGTTATCACCATGATTTATTCCTGCTCAGTGTTCCAAATAAACCTGCTGGCCTGAACCACGTTGCGTTTGTTGTTCGTGATATTCATGAGGTAATTGGGGGCGGTTTACATATGAACCGTTCAGAGTGGTCAACTTTTATCGGGCCAGGACGTCATCCAATTTCTTCTGCTTATTTCTGGTACGTCAACTCACCATTGGGCGGTGCATTTGAGTATTACACCAATGATGACTATCTGACAGAAGAATGGCAACCACGTAAAGAAGAACACTGCCTTGAGCTTTTTACCGAATGGGCAATCGAAGGCGGTTTGGATAACACTACTCGCCGTCAGGTGAAGTCTTTGTAAAAAATGCCTGAGCCAAGGAGAGCAGAATCATGGAAAGAATTGTAATTGTTGGAGCCGGGCAGGCTTCTGGCTGGGCCGTAAGCACATTACGCCAAAATGGGTTTTCGGGTGAAATTCATGTGGTCTCTAATGAAGAACAGGTCTTCTATGAGCGGCCACCCCTGTCTAAGCAGGTCCTGTCTAGAGAGGCTGATTATGAAAGCCTAAGCTTATTTTCAGCCGATCAAATTGAGAGCTTTAATATTCAGTGGCACAAACCGGCTTTTGCTACGCAGCTAGACCGTCAGCACAAACAGGTCATACTGCAAGATGGTAAAACTCTACCTTATGACAAGTTACTGATTGCTACAGGCAGCCGAGCACGTATACCAGTAAAAACCTGGCAGTTTATTCCTAATGTACTGACTTTACGAAATGTACAGGACTGTGAATATTTGGCTGAACGTTTAGAAAAGGCAAATAAGGTAGCAGTGGTGGGTGGTGGGTGGATTGGTCTTGAAATCGCCGCTACTGCGCGAAAACAGGGCAAGCAAGTGCATGTTTTTGAATATGGAGACCGGTTGTGTGCACGTAGTGTCAGTCCAGAGCTTTCCAGTGTTTTAAAACAGATTCATGAACAGCAAGGTACGGTGATTCATTTAGAGAGTAAGCACGTGCATCTGGTTGAGGCGTATCAGCAAAAAGTAGAGGTTGTTAATTATCCTCAGGCGAGTGAACTCTTTGATTGTGTCGTTGTAGGAGCTGGTGCAGAAATTGCAAAAGAGCTGGGCAGCAACGCAGGTCTGGATGTGAAAGATGGGATTGTAGTGAACTGTTTTGGGCAAACCTCAGATCAGGACATTTATGCCGCAGGAGACGTCGCGATCCATCCGGGTTTGGGCTATTGCATTCAGTCTTGGGCGAATGCGCAGAATCAGGCGATTGCAGCCGCCAAGTCAATGCTCGGAATAGCAACTGAATATAACGATATTCCATGGCTCTGGTCGGATCAGTATCACTTTAATATCCAGATTTTAGGAAATTATCAACCTGAAAAAACTAAAGAAGTAATCATTCGTCAAGGTGGTGAAAACCAGGTGAGCTATTTATATCTGGACCATGAAAATCGTTTACTGAATATGGTTGCCATTAATGATTCCAAACTGGTCAAACTGGCAAAACGCTGGATTCAGTCTGAAACCCAGCTTAACCCTGAACAATTACAAGATCCTGAATTTAATGTCATGAAATTAAAACCTTAAACATTGAATCCGGCACTCATTACTAGACTCAAGGAAAGACATATGAGTAATGAAGAAAAAAATGGATTAAAGCACTGGCTTCCAGCTTTTGTCCTGATGGTATGCGTGGTACTGGCATTTTTCGACAAGATCAGTATCGCAGTTTTGTTTTCCGATGCGCATTTCCAGGATGCGATGGGGATCGCAGGTGACAAGGCAAAGCTGGGCTGGCTGATGACCAGTTTCTTGCTGGCTTATGGTTTTTCATCTGTATTTTTGAGTTTTCTGGGCGATATTTTTAATCCTAAAAAAATGCTGTTCTGGAGCGTAGCTGCATGGGGCATACTCATGCTTTTTATGGGATTTACCACCAGCTACGCAGGAATGTTATTTCTACGCGTATTGTTGGGGCTTGCAGAAGGACCACTCTTTGCGCTGGCATATACCATCGTTAAACAGACCTATACAGACCGGCAGCAGGCACGCGCCTCTACCATGTTTTTACTTGGTACTCCAATTGGCGCATTTCTAGGCTTTCCAATTACTGCCGCGGTACTGGCTAATCACGACTGGCATACCACATTCTTTGTAATGGCTGGACTTACGATTGTTGCTTTACTGGCTATTGTATTTGGATTACGTAATCTGCAACTCAAGAAAACCATTGAACTAGAAGCTGGTGCTAAGCGCATCAATTTTCAAGGGCATATTGCAAACACTAAATTCCTGTTACAGAACAGTTCGTTCTGGCTGGTATGTATATTCAATATCGCCTTAATGACTTATCTCTGGGGGTTAAATAGTTGGGTCCCGTCTTATCTCATCCAGGATAAGGACTTTAATCTTAAAGAATTTGGTGTTTATTCAAGCTTTCCGTTTATTGCCATGCTGGTTGGTGAAATCATTGGCGCCTTTCTTTCAGACAAACTGGGACGTCGTGCTGTCCAGGTCTTTAGCGGTTTGCTGGTAGCCGGAATCTTTATGTATGTCATGGTTCTGATGACTAATCCAATTCTAATCATTGCTGCGATGTCTTTAAGTGCTATGGCTTGGGGCTTTGGTGTCGCTGCTGTATTTGCCTTGCTTGCCCGCGTGACAACTGCAGATGTCGGTGCAACTGCGGGTGGAATATTTAATGGTCTTGGCAATTTTGCAAGTGCAATTGCGCCTGTACTGATCGGTTACATCGTGATGCAAACACATAGTTTTAATTTGGGAATTACCTTCTTGGCTGCGGTCGCTGTCATTGGGTCGTTGTTCTTGGTTCCTCTTTTAAAACGTTATTAATTCACTGTATAGGAGTTTAAAAAATGACTACACAACAATTCGAATCATGGGTACAACCAGAGGGTGCTTCTTTAGAAGACTGGTTAAACACACGTATTGCTCGCTTTGAGACACGTAAATATGACTTCGATGCTTTGAAGTTCCAAGCAGATTACGACCCGAAATATCGCCGTGCACAAATGCGTTACATGGGTACGGGTGCAACAGGTGTCGTAAATGACGGTAACACCGTTCCGGCAGAAAACTTCACATTTTCAACCATGGTGCTACCACCACAGTGTGAAGGTCCTTTGCACATTCACCACGACGTTGAAGAAGTGTTTTTTATGCTCCGTGGCGAAATTGATTTGTTTATTGAGCACAACGGTGAGAAATTCCAGACCCGTTTAAAAGAGCGTGACCTGATTTCAATTCCACCGGGAATCTACCGAGGTCTATTTAACCCAGGTCAAGAAGATGCCTTGATGTGTGTGATGTTGGGAACAGGTAAACCAACTATTCCGAACTATCCACCAGAGCATCCGTTATCTCAAATCAAACGTTAATTGTTTGATGAAGTGAATGAAAGGAACGAATTGAAAATGATGACACTCATTGAAAAGTTAGCAGAATTTCCGGTGAAAACCGTGACTGTTCAAGGCCAGCAACAAGCTTATCGGGAAGCCGGTCAGGGCGAGTACCTTGTGCTATTGCACGGCATTAGTTCAGGTTCTGCTTCATGGGTAAACCAACTTGAAGTGCTATCTCATCATTTTCATGTCATTGCCTGGGACGCACCGGGCTATGGCAAATCAGATGAACTTTTAACGGATCAACCCAATGCGACCGACTACGCAAAGCGTTTGGCAGCGTTGTTCGATGCTTTAAAAATTGAAAAAGCAATTGTAGTGGGACACTCATTAGGTGCCTTACAGGCCAGTGCATTTGCTGCACTTTACCCAGAGCGAGTGAAACACTTGGTTGTTGCTAACTTAGCTCAAGGCTACCAACACCACGATGAACAAACACAAATTCAGGTTTTTGAAAAAAGACCAAAAATGTTGAAAGAGCTCGGCGCTAAAGGTATGGCCCAAAGCCGTGGACCTCATTTGATTTATAAACAAGAGCCACAAGCCTTAGCTTTAGTCTCAGAAGTGATGCAGCAGTTGACCTTACAAGGTTTCACACATGCATCGTACTTACTTGCATATGACGAAATACGTAATTACTTAACCGATTTAAAAGTCCCATGCACAGTGATTGCAGGGCAACAAGATCAAATCACTCCTGCGTCAGGTATACAAGAGCTTGCTCAGGAATTGCAGTTGGAACAGCGCTTCGTCATAGAAGATGCAGGACATTTAAGTTATGTCGACCAACCGCAAGCATTTAACCAAATTATGTTGACGATTCAGGAACAATCGTAAGAGAGATTAAGGATTATGAGCTTCCAAGTTGAAGGAAAAGTTGCAGTTGTTACCGGTGGCTCATCTGGGATTGGGCTGGCTGCTGTTGAAATACTAGTTGCAGAGGGTGCAAAAGTTGCTTGGTGTGGTCGCGATGAAGAACGTCTAAATGCTTCAAAGCACTATATTTTAGAAAAATTTCCACATGCCAATATTTTTACCAAAGCATGTAATGTGTTGAAAAAAGAAGAAGTTCAGCAATTTGCCAAAGAGGTCAAACTCAATTTGGGCAATGTAGACATGCTCATTAACAATGCTGGACAAGGCCGTGTTTCAAATTTTGAAAATACGCAAGATGAAGACTGGATGAAAGAGATTGAGCTGAAATATTTCAGTGTTTTACATCCGGTACGGGCTTTTCTTGACGACTTAAAACAGTCGGCAAATGCCTCAATTACCAATGTGAATTCGTTACTGGCATTGCAACCGGAACCACACATGATTGCGACTTCATCTGCACGCGCTGCACTGTTGAATTTAACCCATTCGTTGGCGCATGAGTTTACTCAGTATGGCGTTCGTGTGAACTCGATTTTACTCGGAATGGTGGAATCTGCGCAGTGGAAACGCCGTTATGAAACCCGTTCAGATTTAAATCTGTCATGGGAAGAGTGGACAGGCAATATTGCAAAAAATCGCGGCATTCCTATGCAGCGTTTAGGCCGTCCAGAAGAGCCTGCACGTGCTTTAGTTTTCTTGGCATCACCATTGGCATCTTACACCACAGGTTCGGCAATAGATGTCTCGGGTGGTTTTAACAAACATTTATAAATATCAGGTGCTGTCATGAAAAAGTTGATGATGATTGGTTTTGGCGCAATGGCAGCAGAAGTGTATGCTCACTTGCCTCAAGATCTACAACTCAAATGGATTGTCGTGCCATCTCGCAGTATTGAAAAAGTGCAGTCACAAGTCTCTTCTGACATTCAAGTGATTTCAGATATTGAGCAATGTGATGGTACACCAGACTATGTCATTGAAGTGGCAGGTCAAGCAGCAGTGAAAGAACATGCTCAAAAAGTTTTAGCGAAAGGTTGGACCATTGGTCTGATTTCGGTGGGTACTTTGGCTGATAGCGAGTTTTTGGTTCAGCTTAAACAAACTGCCGAAAAAAATGATGCCCATCTGCATTTACTGGCAGGGGCTATCGCAGGTATTGACGGTATTTCTGCGGCCAAAGAAGGTGGCTTGCAAAAGGTCACTTATAAAGGCTGTAAAAGTCCAAAAAGCTGGAAGGGTAGTTATGCAGAGCAATTGGTCGATTTAGACCATGTTTCAGAACCTACGGTTTTTTTTACTGGAACTGCCCGTGAAGCTGCCATGAAATTTCCGGCCAATGCCAACGTTGCAGCAACCATTGCACTTGCAGGGCTTGGAATGGATGAAACCATGGTTGAGTTAACTGTTGATCCAACTATCAACAAGAACAAACACACCATTGTGGCGGAAGGTGGCTTTGGACAAATGACCATTGAACTGGTGGGTGTGCCGCTGCCAAGTAACCCGAAAACATCAACTTTGGCTGCGCTTAGCGTGATTCGTGCTTGTCGCAACAGTGTAGAAGCAATACAGATTTAAGAAGGATTTGATCATGGCAAAGGAAATTTATATTGCGGGTGAATGGCGATTAGGCCGTGGTGCAGTCATTCAAAGCCTGTTTCCGGCAGATCAGTCGGTAAACGCTGAGCTTTCAACAGCAACGCTTGAAGATGTAAATGAAGCAATTGAAAAAGCGGATCAGGCTTGGCGTCAACCGAGCTGGAGAAACAGCTTGCCGCATGAGCGCGCACGTATTCTCTACAAAGTTGCAGACATTATTGAAGCGCGTGTAGATGAATTATCAAAACTACAAACCCGCGATAATGGTAAGCCTTTAACCGAAACTCGTGGCTTGGTGATGAGTGCTGCGGCAACGGCACGTTATGTTGCAGCTGCATGTGAAACACTAAATGATGAGCTCACCACTCAACGTGCTCCAGACTTTATGACCATGAGTGTGCATGAACCTGTAGGGGTTGTGGCAGCTATTACTCCTTGGAACTCTCCAATTGCGAGTGAAGTTCAAAAGCTTGCTCCAGCTTTGGCAGCAGGAAATGCCGTAGTGTTAAAACCAGCAGAAGCAACTTCACTCATTGCTTTAGAGCTTGCCAAAATTTTTGAAGAGGCTGGTTTACCAAAAGGCTTACTTAGTGTGTTAGTGGGGCGTGGTTCTATCATTGGTGACGCAATTGCTCAGCACCCATTGGTTCGTAAAATTTCTTTTACAGGTGGAACAACCACGGGTCGTCATTTGGCACATATTGCCGCAGATAAACTCATTACCACTTCGCTTGAGTTAGGTGGTAAGTCACCAACCATCGTTTTACCGGATGCAGATGTCGAACTGGCTGCTAAAGGTGTGGCTTACGGTATTTTTAGCTCGGCAGGCCAAGCGTGTATTGCAGGTTCTCGCTTGTTTATTCATAGCAGTCTTTACGATCAGTTTTTAACGCGTTTGGTTGAAATTACCAAAGGTTTACGTGTGGGCCATCCGGAACAAGCTGGTGTGCATTTAGGGCCACTGGTCAATGACAAGCATTTGCAGTCAGTTGATCGCT
This sequence comes from Acinetobacter sp. UBA1297, assembly GCF_002307755.1. Taxonomy (NCBI): domain Bacteria; kingdom Pseudomonadati; phylum Pseudomonadota; class Gammaproteobacteria; order Moraxellales; family Moraxellaceae; genus Acinetobacter; species Acinetobacter sp. UBA1297. The sequence continues at coordinate 80,840 of NZ_DBUF01000010.1, read as the reverse complement.
ATGTACAGCTTGCTAAAAGCGAAGGTGGTCAAGTTCTGATTGGTGGTGAGGCACTTACGACTGGTGACTATGCCAAAGGAAGTTATTACTTACCGACCATTATTACTGGCTTAAATAACAGTGCTCAAACTTGTCAGGAAGAAATTTTTGGCCCTGTTTTAGTCGTTATGAAATATGACAATGAGCAAGATTTAATAGCCCAAGCCAATGACAGTTGTTTTGGTCTTGCCGCAGGTATCTGGACTGAAAGCTATCGCAAAGCTTGGCGTATTGCACGTGCGTTAGAAGTTGGAACGGTATGGATTAATACCTACAAAAAATTCTCGATTAGTGCGCCGTTTGGCGGCTTTAAAGACAGTGGAATCGGGCGCGAAAAAGGCCGTTTGGGCATTTTATCGTACATGCAACAAAAGAGTATTTATATGGGGCTGAATGAACAGCCTAACCCTTGGTGCGATTAATAAATTCAAGGACTGAAAACAAATTTTGAGGAACAGACATGACTGAACGTGTAAATGTAGGCGAAGCAATCGCAAGAGTTTTAGAAGCGCACCAAGTTGATAGTATTTATGGTGTTATTTCCATCCACAATTTACCTATTGCCGATGCGGTAGGGCGCCGTGAAAAAATGCGCTTTGTTGCAGCCCGTGGTGAGGCTGGCGCGGTTACTATGGCAGATGCACACTCACGCTTTAAGGGCTTAGGTGTAGCGTTGACCAGTACGGGTGCTGGGGCAGGTAATGCAGTAGGTTCACTGATTGAAGCAATGAATGCAGGTAGCCCTGTATTACATTTAACAGGTCAAGTTGAGCGTGAATATCTCGACCGTGATGCAAGCTTCATTCATGAAACCAAAGACCAACTTACATTCTTGCGTGCATCAAGCAAAGCGGCGTTCCGTATTACCAGTCCAGACAATGCCGTTGGTGTGATTCGTGAGGCTATTCGTGTCGCAACTACAGTTCCAATGGGACCGGTAAGTGTTGAGTTACCCATTGATGTACAAGCAGCCAAAATTGATTTGCCACTTAATCTTGGTCCAGTGAAAGCACTTGAGTTGCCACAGGCAGAACAAGCTGAAATTGACCTTCTTGTCAGTGAAATTAAAAAAGCAAAACATCCAATTTTCTGGATTGGCGGTGGAACTTTAAATAGTGTTGCTGAAGTTAAAGCAATTGCAGATTTAGGAATTCCGGTTGTTTCATCGACTCATGCTCGTGGGGTGTTGCCAGATGATCATCCACGTAGTTTAGGTGCTTTCCATAATTCGGCAGGTGTTGAGCAATTATTAAAAGATGCTGACTTAATGGTTTTGGTGGGTTCTCGTTTACGTAGTAATGAAACCAAAACTTATTCGGTTGAATTTCCTGAAAACATTATTCAGGTAGACGCAAACCCAGTGGCTCAGCAACGTAATTACAAAATCCGCAACTTTATTTGTGGTGATGCCAAAGATGTCTTAACACGCGTGTTAGAACAGCTTCAAGGAACTTCAAAAATCGATGCAGATTACGATGCTGCTGTAGTGGCTGCTAAACAGGCTGCAATTGATGCACTGCGCAAGCAAATCGATCAGTACGCATTAATTTGTGATCACTTACGTGCAGCTTTACCTCAAGACGGCATTTTTGTACGTGACATCACTATGTCGGGTAGTACATGGGGCAGTCGTTTATTCCCTGTACAAGCGCCAAACCAAAACATCCATTCACTTGCAGGTGCAATTGGTTTAGGCCTTGCAACAGCAATTGGTGCTTCGGTTGCTAACCCTGACAATAAAGTAATTGGCTTAGTCGGCGATGGTGGCTTAATGCTTGGTATTGGTGAAATTGCAACCATGGTGCAAGAAAACACCAATATGGTCTTAATGATTATGAATGACGGTGGTTATGGCGTAATGCGTGGTATTCAAAATAACTACTTTGGTGGTCGTCAGTATTTCAATGAATTACATACACCTGACTACAAACTTCTTGGCGAATCAATGGGTGTGAAGAGCTGGAAAGTTGGCAGTGCAGAAGAGTTTAAAACGGTTATTCAAGAGGCTGTTGCTTTTGAAGGGCCAACCGTGATTGAGCTCGATATGAACTCGATTGGACCATTAAACTTCGCTGGTCCACCGCAAAAGAAACTGTATTAACCAGTTTGGATGGTTTAGTACATATGCGATGGGAGCTGCTAAGCCATCCTTTTTTTAGATAAATTTTTTTGTCTAAAAAACAATAAAAACGAAGTTTTACAGGTAAAACAAATAAAGTTCCAGCAGGACGCTGGAACTCAATCAAGGATGTAGAGATGAAAAAGACTTCATTGATCATGGCATTCATTGCACCGCTTACGCTGGGGGTAAGCGTCAATGCATTTGCAAAAGACTCATTGCTTGAATGGCAAAGTGCTGACGGCACCGACTCATTAAAGTTAGGTGGATTGGTTCGTTTAAATCAGCGCTATGAGAGTTGGGATAGCCCTAACCGTGGAATAGGTAAACTTGATTTTGATATTTTTAGAATTGATTTAAAAGGTACTTTTGATGATGCATATCTAAACGCGAGTTATATCATTCAGGATCAGGAAAAAACATCAATCGAAAAGGCATATGTGGGTTATAACCTAGATGTCAATAACAGCATTGAAGCGGGTCTGGTTTATAAACCTTTTACGATTTATCCCTATCCGCAAAATGGCTGGACCTATCACATCCCATTCTTTTTAGGTTATGGCAACAATATTGCGCCGGGGATTAACTGGAATTATCACAACAAAGATTGGGATGTAAAACTCGGTTATTACCCGCAAATGTTAGAGACTAACTTGCGTTATTCTCCTGAGAGTGCAACTTATGATGACTTGGCCGGAAATGCATTTCCATCTCAAAAAGCCTATCAAAATGAAAAGCGCAATCAGGTGAATACCCGCATTGTTCGTAAGTTAGAAACTGATTTCGGTAAGCAAGAGTTCGGTGTATCGGGTGCAATTGCCCAGCTTCATAATGATATTACCGATAAAGATGGCAAATATTATGCAGTCGGTTTACATACTGAAAACAACTACAAACGCTTTAATTTACAAAGTTCGGTCATTCATTATCAATACGATGCTAAAAATCCGGATGGTGTAAATAGTGATATGACTTTGATGGGGGCAAATGGCCTTACGCCTGCTTATTTCATTGCTTCGGAAGGAACCATTGCCAGTTTAAACCTTGCTTATACATTGCCTGTGACCAATATGGGCAAGCTAAAAGCCATTAAGTTTTATAATGACTATAGTTATCTCGATAAAAAACGTGATGATTGGTCAGACTCGCAAATGAACACTACAGGGATGATGTTTATTGCGTCACCATTTATGATCTGGGCAGATTACACTCTGGGAAGAAATGCTAATATTATTGGAGGCTCAACCAATGCAACAGGCTTTACTACAGCTACTTCTGAAAATAGTGATAAATGGCTATACCGTATTAATTTAAATCTTGGATTTACTTTTTAAACTACTAAAAGGATTAAAGGCCAAGCTTAAAAAATGGCCTTTAATTTTATTAATGGCTTAAAAATAGATGAATCTGTCAAGAACTCTATTATATTTAAAAATTAATAACGCAGGAAATAAGGTAAAACGGCAAGCACTAAACCAATGCCGCCCAACAGGAAAAGATTCTCTACAAAATAGGGAAAAATGATCAATGTCAGGCCGCAGACTAAGGGAACAGTCATACTCTGTTTCCTGCCATATAAGAAATAGCCTAAACCAATAGAGCTAAAGAGCACTCCAAGCAACAGTTGTGTAGCGGTCATAAACTTAACCGATAATATTCTATATTTATTTTATAATACGAGAAATTGAAGAGGGAATGTAGCTGCTTCCGTCATTTTTAATTTGTTGTAAATCAAAATAATAAATGTCTATTAATCGCAGGGAGAAAGAGGGATGAGTATCAGCTTGCCAGTAGCCCAGCGTGGTGAAAAAGTTTTAACTTTAAAAGCTGCAGAAGTTTCAGAAAATGAATTTAACACTGAATGGCTAAGGCAGCTTGCTCAAGCTATGCACACGACTATGCTTGAGCAAAATGGAGTAGGAATTGCAGCACCACAGGTCTATATCTCTAAACGTATTATTATTGTGGCATCACGCTCTAATTCACGTTATCCCGATGCACCGGAAATGGAGGCAGTAGTGATGGTGAACCCGGAAATATTAGAGTTTTCCAGAGAAACTAGTCTGGGAGAGGAAGGCTGCCTGAGTGTACCGGATGTGCGGGGTACTGTAGAGCGGGCTGAGACAGTTAAGCTGCGTTATTTAACTTTAGAGGGTGAACCAGTAGAAACAATATATACAGGTTTCCCCGCCCGGATCATACAACATGAGATTGATCATCTGAACGGAATTTTATTTGTCGAGCGGTTATAGTAATCCAATGGTTCATCTTAGAATTCTATATTTATAAATATAAAATTAATTATATAGAAATAAATTTTTAAAATAGCCTAAGTATAAAAATCTGTTTTTATAAATATTTACGTCTACAATTTTTTGAAATGGGTAGGTTCATGTAAAAATATTGATTCTAATTTTTAGAACTCCTGAGTCATAAAATACAGTAAAAGTGCAGTTTTTTGCCTAACACTTTTCAAGCAGTTATGTTTATTATGAATATTAGTGAACTAAAACTATGTATGTTTTATCAATACAGCTACTTACTTTACCAAGCCTAAAATACCCAGAAAACATGTGGGCAAGATAAACTAAAAATGGATAAGGAAATTTATGTCAGCTTATTATCAGTTACTTGAGCGTAAACAGAAACAGGATGGTACGGTTACAACATTCTATAGCTCTAATCGGCATGCACAAGGCGCATGGAATCCGCATGAACAGCATATGGCACCTGCAACCGGAATTATGTGTGCTGAACTGGAACAGTTCATGCCACGTGATGATATGCGTATCGGTCGAATTAGTCTGGATATTTTTGGACTCATCCATTTTGGTGATTTTTCAATTACTTCTCGTGTCATTCGTCCTGGAAAAACGATTGAGCTGATCGAAGCAGAAATGCAAGCTGAAGGGAAGACCTGTATTGTGGCGCGTGCTTGGCGTATGCTGAAAGCTGACTCTTCAAAAGTGGCAGGAATTGAAGATCAATCTGTCACACATCCTGAATCGCTACCCGTTTGGGATGGTATGAAGCGCTGGCCAGGTGGTTATATTGAAAGTATCGAGGCACGTACCGATGAAAACCACCGGGCAGGTAAAGGTACGGTCTGGCTAAAAAATGAACTTGACATGGTTAGCGATAAATCTACTACTGATTTTGTTCGTTTACTCGGGATGGTTGATACAGCGAATGGAATAGTGCCACGTCAGGAAGGCAATTTTGAATGGGGTTTTCCAAACCTGGACTTGCAGCTGCATTTATACCGTATTCCAAAAGGAAAATGGCTGGGCATAGAAGCTGTACAACAGTATGGAGAGGATGGTATCGGTTTAACTAGCGCTGTATTACACGATACCCAAGGGCCTTTTGGACGCAGCGAACAGATACTTACCTTAAGAAAAATGAAAGCTTGAAATTCAGTAGAGCAAAAAAATGGGCCTTTAAGAGCCCATTTTTTATAAGTTTATATTTAGGGTGACTCAATTTTTATTTCATCAGGATGGTAAAGACCCAATGCAGTTAAATGCTGTCTTAGAATACGACGCAGTTCAAGAATAGTTTCTGGCGTCATTTGAATAGAATGACCACCTTTAAAGATTTTTTCAGAGGCCGCACCTTCTAGGTGAGCACTTTGATAGGTAACTACACCGTCTGTAATCACATTTGGATCTTGACTGTCTGTATTATTTCCAAGAATTGAATGATATACCAGACCATCAACCGGCATCACATCTTCAGTCAAGTCAATAAATTTAGACTTATAGCTTAAATTGCTTGGTCCATTCTGAATTAGTGAGCGATCAACCTGCTGTAAGATATCCTTAATGCTCAAGTCATCATTTCGTAGAGATTCGCCAATTGCATTTACAAAAGTACCTGGTATGCGGATAATTTTACGTGCTGCCAAGGTAAACCAACGATCAGCATATCTAGTTCCTTTATGAGGAGTTGCCAGAAATACAGCGCGAGTAAAATTATTGATAGGTTGCAGGCGTAGACGCTCGCGAATCATGGGCTCATTTCGATACTGTACCAGCTGGTAAGAGTTCATTTTCTGAAGTGCTGTTTCTGAAAGGTCAGCCTGACTTACCAATAAGCGGCTAATAATACCTCCCATACTATGACCAATCAGAACTGCATCTTTAGCAGAGGGAGCATTTGGGTCAAGATTCTTGAAAGCTTGCTGTAGCAAGGCATAGATCTGAAAACGACTTTCAATGATTGGCATATTGGTAGAGTAGAAAACTTGCCATACCTGATAGTGTTCACGTAATACATTATCACCCATAATGTCGTTAGTTACTGCAATCCAAGCCTCTGGACTGCTGGCCAGTCCATGGACCAGTACGATCACTTTTTTGTCCGGGTTATAGGGCTCAAGCATGTATAAATGCGGCATAGTTAAATCTTGCCGCCGGTCAAGCAGGGTAAGATAAGCCGCAATACCCAGATTATTCTGAGCCAGCCACAAACCGTAAGGTGCAGAAAAGTTGGCCGCAAGTGGATAATTTTCACCTCCTACTTTAACTTTCTCGGTACTGTAAGGATCATATACATTTAACTGAAAGTGCGGACTGTTTAATATTTCTTCTATACTGCTCTCTGTCTTTGGCTGAGCTGTAATAGTTACTGCTAGATAGCGAGCCTTATGAATATTCGGATTTACGCCATTTTCATAAGAAAAGTTCATTGGGTCAAGGATATATTTATCTACTTCCTTACGCTCTTCCTGTGGTAATACTACAACAAACTCAGAGCCAAAACCGTCACGACGGTTAATTGAGCGTAGCCCTGAGAAGTTAAGGTTATAACTTGAAAGCAATTGTTCTAGTGGCTGGTTTTTAAGCTGTGGGTATTGATCTACATTAATACTGTAGATACTTTTACCCACCTTAATTTGGGGTGAAACCGTTTTACTAGGATGGCGTAAACTATAAGTTGTAACCAGCTTTGCTAGCGCCTGGTTATAAAAATCACGAATCTGCACCTGACGGTTATCAAAAATCCGGTCTTCAGGATGGCGTTCTGTTTTAAACAGATAGGCATAGCTATAACGGATGCTTTTGTCCAGCAGATTCAGCTGTTGATCCAGACACTGATTATAATTCTGTTCCTGTAATTTTCGCTTCTCCATAGCTTTAGTTGAGTCACCTTTACTCTTTGGTGCTGTGCATTCGGCTCCTCCAGAAAGTTCAAGCGATTTTGCCAGATATATCTCACTAGCAGCGGAAAGCATCTGCTCATCCATGATCTGTGGAATCTGTTCGAGTTCTTTAATACACTCATCCGGCTTCTCAGTACAGGCTTCAGCTTCACGTCCCGTCATGGACAATACGTTCAGGCTGGCCTCACTCATCCGGTCACGGGTTAAAATGCTATCGCGTTCATTTGCGATACTGATATTCAATGCTTGCTGTTTAACACTGACCACCTGGCAACCGCTGAGCAGCACAACGGATAGGGTAGATAATAGCCAGATTCTATTTATTTTATTTCTAAACATGGGCTGAAGAATCAACAAGATAATCTCGATTAAATCATACGTGAATTCTGGCTGTTTTCAATTCAAACCCTATAAAAATAGGCTGCCGAAGCAGCCTAAATTGTGCAAAATGTGTGAGAGTTATGAGGCAGGTTGTGTAGGAGTGGCAGTACCTGGAGCTGCTGTAGCTACAGGTGCAGATGGAGTGGCAGGAACATTTATATTTAATATCTGCCAGACGTTCCAGCGGCCCCGCTTGTCAATTTCTTCAATCAAACGGTCAGCAACTTCGGCTTCTTGCGGATATTTTACTTTATAATTTTTTAGAGTTGTGGTCGCATTCTTTTTCTGTTCCATTGCAATATAGTTATTAGCTGCTGAAAGATAAGCTTCCTGTACACCAAATTTCATTGCTTTATCCAGATATGGAATCGCTTCACGCTGACCGCCACCTTCAGACAGGGCAAAACCAAACCAGAAATTGGCTTCTGGATCATCTTGATTAATACGTAAAATACGCTGTGCATAAACTAGTGACTGAGTCGTATAATTTTTACCCAGGTCCAGATTGCGTGCCATTACACTTGCTTTGAAAGCACGAATTAATACATCGAATGACGCATTTGGATTAGCTGCCAGTGTATCGAGTCGTTGACTAACCTCTTTAAGTTTATTTTCAAAACCACGACGTTCCTGACGTTCGGTAAAGCGTGGTGGATAATGGCGTGCCTTACCTTCTACCAGCTGTAGAAAGTCATCAATTTCAGTAATATCAATTTCATTTTCACCAGCCAGTACAGCAAATTTCATGGCGCGCTGATTACTGTTGATAATTGGAACAATAAGTCTATTAGTTTCAAGAGTCGTAGTCTGGCCAGTGGATGGGTCTGTGACCTGAAGCTTGGTGACTGGCTGTGCTGCGGCTGCTTTTAGCGCAACTTCAAATGGAGGCGGAGCATTATAATCAAACGGGTTTAGTGCATAAAATGGTGGAGAAATTTCAGGTTCAGTAAAGACGACCGGTTCATTGTTTACTTTCTGTTTTACTGGTCCGGTTGAACATGCAGTAAGAAATGAAGTAGCAATCAATGCACAGGCCAGTGGCTTAAAAGTCATATAATTCTTCCGTTAATTGTTATCTACATAAGAGAAGCACGTTTGCCAGTCTAAAAAATCCTATGCAAACATGCAATGTCCAGCTTGTGAGTATATGTTTTAATTTAGCTCAAGCTTTGGTCTGGGTACTTTGTGCTTCGCATTCACGGCGCACTTCTTCAATAATCTTTAACTCTTCTTCACTAAATGGGTGCTGTTCATTTTGTGCTGAACGCTTAAATGTCGGGTCAAGTAGCGATAAACGCTGACATAAGGTGTTCATGCGTTTCTCGTTATATTCAATACGGTCCAGCAATACACGCATACCTTCAAGAATAGGATCGGCCTGTTCCTGTGTGGCGGCATAAGGCTGGAAACCTATACGTTCTGCATAAGAACGACGACGCGCTTCCTGTTCGTTATCCTGAGCTTCTTTATCTTTAAAAATGTAACGTGCCGGTCCGCCTACCGCTGTAACCCCTGCAGGTATAGCCTTTGTAACTACTGTATTCGAGCCTACTTTGGCATTTTTCCCCACAGTAAATGGTCCAAGAATTTTAGCACCTGCACCGACTACTACGCCATCTTCAAGTGTAGGATGACGTTTGCCTTTATTCCAGGTAGTGCCGCCTAAAGTAACACCATGATAAAGAGTAACATCGTCTCCAATCTCTGCTGTTTCACCGATCACTACACCCATACCATGATCAATAAAAAAGCGTCGGCCAATCTTTGCACCCGGATGAATTTCTATACCGGTGGCAAAGCGGCTGAATGAAGATAAAAGCCGGGCTGTACCCTTGCAGTCTTTCTTCCACAGTTCATGGGCTACCCGATGCATAATTAATGCATGAATACCCGGATAGGTCGTTAATACTTCCAATGTGTTGCGGGCAGCGGGATCACGGGCAAATACGGCCTGAATATCTTCTTTAAGCTGCTTAAGCATCTGGCTGCTCCTTTTGGCTGTTCGACTTTTTCCATGTGCCATTGTTCAAGGCCTGCACCCGACTAAAAATGCCACGCAATAAATGATATTCCATACGATCTAATTGTATACGTCCGAATAAGCGACGCAAGCGTAAAGGTAACAGGCGTTTATTGTTGGGATCTAAAAATTCAATCTCTTCAAGCATTTTTTCCAGATGGGGATAAAACTGCTCCATTTGTTCATGTGTAACCAAGGGCTCATCCCAGTCCATCATAGACTTGCCAGTTACCGGCATTTGATTGGTTTCTTGAGGTGGAGTATCCACCAGTTCCAGTGTAGCCATACGCATTTCATAGCAGATTACTTGAATTGCCTGAGCAACATTAAGTACGCCATAATCGGTATTGACTGGAATAGTGACATGATAATTGGCTAGTGCCAGCTCTTCATTGGTCAGGCCACGGTCTTCACGGCCAAATACTATCGCAATTTCCTGCTGTTTACTGACAACTGCCTGCATAGAGGTTTGTGCTGCCGGGCGGGCATCTAATAGTGGCCATGGGATGGTGCGACTGCGGGCACTGGTACCAAATACCAGATGACAGTCCTGAATGGCCTCTTCCAGTGTTTCGACAATCTGGATCTGTTCAATAAGATCCTGTGCACCTGCTGCCAGCGCATCAATGTCCTGATGTGGATAAGTTCTTGGAGCGACCAGGATCAGTCGGCAAAGACCCATTGTTTTCATGGCACGCAGAGCACTGCCAATATTAGCCGGAAGTGTGGTATTGACCATTACAATTCGGACGTGGGATAAATGCTCTGAGATTAAAGCATTATCAAAACTGCTCATAGGATATCCAATTTTTGTATCAAGAATACTGGCTGACTTCAGCCTGATAAAGTTCTAAAGCTTCATCCATGCTTATATCATTTGAAGCGGGGGAAGCTGTATGTACCGGGCGCACGGGCTCTACTACCCGCGCAGCTTTGGATTTGACCTGGTATTCGATATGCAGAGCTTCCTTGCCAAAATAATCACGCAATTTTGCCAGCAACTCATCAAGTGGGGCAACTTTCCAGCTTGGACCCAAATGTAGCTCTGCTGTAGCATAGGGCTGCTCTATAAATAGCTGTACCGGAATATGCTGGTACATATCTATATTACAATAAGGTGCAAGTATTTTTTGCAACTCCAGACCCAATGCCGGGCCTAGCAGATCATCACTCAGCTGTATCTTGATGCTGTTTGCTCGCTTCTGACGGATTTCATTTAAGCTAAAAGCCTTGCTGAGACGCGCCATCGGGCGTTCATAACCTTCGCGCTCATAAATTTCTCCCTCAATGACTACGACTTTTTCAGGCTGGATAATATCTTTAAATCGTTGGAAACGCTCATGGTTACAGCTGACTTCCACACGCGCTGTACCATCATCCAAAGTGATCATGACGCGGTTTGGAAAATTGGCGACATCGATTACCAGACCAGCGAATACAGTGGTCACGCCACGACGGGTAGGCGTCAGTTCATTCAGCCGACTTGGAACAAAAGACTTGAGTTCTGGCCGGTAGACATTAATAGGGTGCCCGGTCAGGTAAAGGCCTAAAGTGTCTTTTTCGCCTTTGAGACGAACCTCGTCACTCCAGGGTTTTACAGGTTTAGCTGGTTTACGCTGAATTTCTTCAACTTCACCGAAAAGATCCATAATCCCGGTTTCACGGTTTTGACGGGCCTGATCTGCTGCTTGTACTGCCTCTGGAAGCTGTGCCATCAGGTCGGCACGTTCAATACCTAGACAATCCAATGCACCGGCACGAATCAGTGCTTCTAAAGTACGTTTATTGATTTTCTTCAGATCAATGCGGTGGCAGAAATCGAATAGATCTTTATACGGTCCTTGCTGGTTACGCGAGTCAATCACTGACTGCATTGCAGCCTCACCAACGCCTTTAATCGCACCAAGACCATATACAATAGTTTTTTCATCAATTGCATGGAACTGGTAAATTGACATATTGACCGAAGGTGGCAAAACTTCCAGATTGTTTTTTCGGCAGTCATCAATCAAAAATACCACGTTATCGGTATTCTGCATTTCCGATGACATTACCGCTGCCAGAAATTCAGCTGGATAGTGCGCTTTTAACCATGCCGTCTGGTAGGCTACTAATGCATAGGCAGCTGCATGCGATTTATTAAAACCATAGCCGGCAAATTTTTCCATATAATCAAAAATATGGTTGGCTGTAGCTTCATCAATATCTTTTTTTGCAGCGCCTTCAATGAAGATTTTACGCTGCTTAACCATTTCCTCAGGTTTTTTCTTACCCATTGCCCGGCGCAGCAAATCCGCACCACCAAGCGTATAACCCGCACAGTACTGTGCCGCCTGCATGACCTGTTCCTGATACACCATAATCCCGTAAGTCGGCTCTAATACGCCTTCAAGCAGAGGATGCAGATATTCAAACTCACCACCATGCATACGATGAATAAAGTCAGGAATCAGATCCATCGGTCCCGGACGATATAAAGATACGAAAGCAATAATTTCTTCAAATTTGCTTGGACGTGCTTCTTTGAGCATTTTTTTCATGCCCACAGATTCAAACTGGAATACCGCGGTGGTATTGGCATTGGCAAAGACCAGATAAGCGTCTTTATCTTCAAGTGGAATAGCAGCAATATCTAAAGGCTTATCACTTTTAATACGTTTATTGATATTCTTGACTGTGTCTTCAATCACGGTCAGGTTACGCAAACCCAGAAAGTCAAACTTTACCAGACCTGCTGCTTCTACGTCATCCTTATCGAACTGCGCTACGCGCGCCGTACCATCAGCATCACACATGACCGCAGAAAAATCGGTAATCTTGGTTGGTGAAATCACTACACCACCGGCATGTTTACCAGTATTACGGGTAATACCTTCCAGTTTTAGCGCCATTTCCCAGATCTCTGAAGCATCATCATAATCCGGGTTGGATGGGTTGGTAACAATATCCTTAAGCTGAGGTTCAGCTTGCAAGGATTCTTCCAGACTTAAGCCCAAAGGTTTAGTTGGAATCAGTTTGGAAATACGATCTGCCAGTCCATAAGATTTACCTAAAACCCGGGCCACATCACGAATCGCTCCTTTGGCCGCCATAGTACCAAAAGTAGCAATCTGGGAGACGGCATCACGACCATAAGTACGTGCTACATAATCAATTACACGGTCACGGCCAGCGATACAGAAATCGACATCGAAGTCAGGCATCGAAACACGTTCCGGATTTAAGAAACGTTCAAACAGCAGTTCATAACGCAGTGGATCAAGATCAGTAATTTTTAAACTATAAGCAACCAGAGAACCTGCGCCTGAACCACGGCCCGGGCCTACCGGTACGCCATTATTCTTTGACCATTGAATGAAGTCCATTACGATCAGGAAGTAGCCCGGAAACCCCATCGAGTTAATAATATTAATCTCGTATTCGATACGTTCATCATAAGGCTTACGTATTTCAGGCCAGTGTTCATCACGCTCCTCAGGTGGATAAAGGAAATTTAACCGCTCTTCGAGGCCTTCTTTGGACAAATGCGCAAAGAAGGTATCAATAGTATAACCCTCTGGAATCGGGTAGTCCGGCAGGAAGTACTTACCCAGTTGCAAGGTTACGTTACAACGTTTAGCAATATGATAAGTATTCTCAATGGCTGACGGAATATCCGAGAACAGCTCGGTCATCTCTTTAGAAGACTTAAAATACTGTTCGGGCGAATAGGTTTTTGGACGGCGATTATCACCAAGGACATAACCATCAGCAATACAGACCCGGGCCTCATGCGCTTCGAAGTCGTCTCGGGTCATGAAGTGCACATCATTGTGTGCCACTACACCAATATTATACTTCTGGGCTAGTTTCACCGCTTCTATAATAAAGTCATCTTCGCCCGGACGATTAGTGCGGGTTAGGGCCAAATAAACCCGATTTCCAAATTTGGCAATCCATTCTTCCAGCAAAGGTTCAGCTTTTTGAGGATTAGAAGTAATCAGCATTTTACCGACATCAGAATTCATCCCGAGCAGGGCAATCAAATCCTGATTCTGGTCCAGTATCCATTCTTTTTGTACGCAGGGAATATCTAGCTGTTGACCGCGGATATAACCTTCAGATACCAGTTCTGTCAGGTTTCGCCAGCCTGTATTGGTCATTGCCAATAAGGTCATACGATGTTCAGCATCATTCAGGCGGATTTCTGAGCCTAAAATAGGCTTGATACCTTTACCCAAACATTTTCCGTAAAATTTGACCGCTGCGTGCAGGTTAGATAGATCAGTCAGTGCCAAAGCAGGCATTTCATCTTTTTGAGCAGCTTTAACCAGATCAGGCACACGTACGATTGATTCTGTAATCGAGAACTCTGTATGAATACCAAGATGAACAAACTGCATAGAAAACAACCCTGCCTAAACTGCCCTGTATTTTAACATGCTCTTGTGAACGGCATAGCTCAATATTTACTACATTAGAACCTTTTATAATTTCATTTTAAGCAGGGCTATAAATGGAAGGACAGAAATTCTATTATAAGTATATTCTTCTAATAAAAGTACCAGTAATTAACAGGTTATACCTTGGCGTATATCGAAAGCACGTAACCTGCCATTTTTGAAAGTAAAGTCAAGATGTGGAGAATAAGGAGATACATGCTCATCCGGATGCTTGAGATAAGCTTTCAGGTCAGCAGAAGCTATCAGTATTACTGTGCCTATACCTGTAATTTTTATCCCTTTTGCACTTTGAGGAAAGTCCTTTTTAAACTTAGCAAGAATATAATCTTTTGAGATGGAAAGATTATTTACCAAGATTTTTTGCTAAGGTCTGCTTTATTTTTGCAGTTCAGACTAACTCGACCCTGAGTATCAATGAGTTGATTAATACTGTCTCTGCTTTTGAAATAGTTTTTAGAAAAAGGGGAGTTATCTTCTGGATATATTTCAAAAAACAGCCCCTTGTTTGGAACAAGAGCAGTTGAATATTCATGGTTACCTATACATTCCGAGTAATTTTTGTGAGTTTTTATATTTTGGATGACTAGCTGTTTGGTTAATTGAGAAGCCGTTACAGACTGTCTAAGCTCTAATACATTTACCTTTATACTCGTATCATAATCTATAAGGTAATGTAGAAGCCTCAGACACTGCACATATGCTAAAAGCAAAGATTACTAATCATATTTTTATCATGAATATTGACCGGTTAATCATAGCTATAGCACGATTATAACAAACAGCAAACCTGAAAAAAGCCCTCTATAGAGGGCGGTTAATCAGTCCTGAACCTATCTGAGACGGGCTAGCCATTCACCGAGCATCTGGACGATTTGAACCAGAATCAAAAGAACAATAACTGTTAAAATAACTACACTGGTATCAAAACGCTGATAGCCATAAGAAATAGCCAGGTCTCCAATGCCGCCCGCACCAACAGCACCTGCCATTGCAGTCGCACCAATCAGGCTAATAGTGGCTGTGGTCAGGTTAAGGATCAGTGAGCTACGGGCTTCTGGCAAAATAAAATTAAAAATAATTTGTAGGGGAGTCGCTCCCATCGCTTGAGCTGATTCAATAATTCCTTCATTTACTTCCAGCAGTGAAGTTTCAACCAGCCGACCGATATAAGGACCTACATAAATAGTCAAAGGCACGATAGCAGCCCATGTTCCAATCGAAGTTCCGACCAGCAGCTTGGTCAGTGGAATGACTGCAATAAGCAATATGATAAAAGGCAGGGAACGTAGCGCATTAACAATAGGGTTTAAACCATGATAAATCAACCGGTGTGGTAAAATACCTCCCGGACGTGTAACCACCAGAGTAATACCCTGAATAAAACCCCAGACACAACCAAATAGCATGGCAAAAAACACCATGTGGAAGGTTTCCTGTAAAGCAGTTACGAACTGGTCAATTGAAAGTGAGCTTTTCCAAAATGGCGCAGTAACGCTAGTGAGCCACTGAACAATCAAGTCTCTCATACCTGCACTCCTGACTGTTCAACCTGCACGCCATTATTTTCCAGAAACAGAATAGCTTGCTGAATCACTTCCGGGTCACCTAAAAGTTGAATAAACATTTGTCCAATAACAGTCCCATGAATTTCAGTCATATTGGCAAACAAAATATTTAAGCTTAAGTCAAACTTTTTGATTACAGCTTGAACTACCGTTTCCTGAGCAGATTTACCCAGGAATTTCAGGCAGTAAATACTATGATGATTCTGGTTTTCCAAATTATTTAGAATATTAACCGGTAATTGCTGTTGCAAAACAGTTTGGATAAAGGTCCGAGTTGTTGGATGTTGTGGCTGACTGAAGATATCTAGTGTAGAGCCTGTCTCAATGACTTTACCATGTTCCATCACTGCGACATAATCACAAACTGATTCAATCACATCCATTTCATGGGTAACCATTACAATGGTAATCCCTTGCTCTTTATTAATTTTTTTAAGCAGTTGCAAAACAGACTGGGTGGTCTGCGGGTCAAGTGCAGACGTAGCTTCATCGCAAAGCAGAATTTTTGGATGATTTGCTAGAGCGCGTGCAATACCAACCCGCTGTTTCTGTCCACCCGACAACTCATCGGGAAAAGCATCTCGTTTGTGCTTTAAATCAATAAAGTCGAGCAGTTCATTTAAGCGTTTTTCGCGTTCAGCCTTGCTATAACCCAACAGTCTCATCGGCATTTCAATATTGGCTGCTACAGTTTTGGTTTGTAGTAAATTAAAATGCTGAAAAATCATACCAATATTGGCACGTTCCTGACGCAATGTACGGGCATCCAGAGCAGTGAAATCTTTCTGGTGAATAATAACCTGACCCTCATCTGGGCGTTCTAGCAAGTTAATCAGACGGATGAGTGTACTTTTACCCGCACCACTATAACCGATGATACCGAATATACTGCCATCTGGTATTTGCAGGTTAATCTGGTCGAGGGCACGAATAGTCTGGCCCTTGAGCTGGTAGTGTTTGGAGATGTTCTTAAATTCGATCATAGCGTCAAGATACTGTATAAGAATGAAAAAACAGGCAAAGTTCACTTTGCCTGTTTGTTAATCGCAATTATATGATTATTTTGCGTCAGTAAGATAGCTTACCGGCTTGTTTACATCGACTTTAGTACCGCCAAATTTTTCCTGGATATACTGCTTAACCGGCGCAGTATGGTATAGCGCACCAACTTTCTGTAGTACAGGATCATTCTGGCGATCGGCAGCAGTAGCCAGAATATTTACATTCATTTTGGTACTCTGGTCAATTGGTTCATAATAAATAGCATCTTTAAGTACATTTAAACCGCCTTCCATTGCTAAAGTATTGCCCAATACTATGGCATCTACTTCATCTTTTACACGGACTGCAGTTGCCATTTGGACAGGCTTGATCACAATCTGCTTTTTATTTTCAACGATATCGGCAGGAGTACCCTGTACCTCGTCAAAACCGGGCTTTAATTTCACTAGACCCGCAGACTGAAGCAGTAGCAATGCACGTGACTCATTTGCCCCATCATTTGGAATAGCAATGGTGGCACCATTTGGGAACTCTTCAACTTTCTTTACTTTGGTTGAGTAAATACCCATCGGTTCTAGATAAGTAGTAGATACCGGTGCAATCTTATCTTTATTGTTGGCATTATATGCGACCATATAGGCATACGACTGAAATGCGTTCAGGTCGACTTCTTTATTGGCTACAGCGGTATTCATGGCAACATAATCAGTGAAGTTTTTAACATCCAGTTTAATGCCAGCTTCTTTAGTTTCAGGCAGAGTTGCAATGTAGCGCCAGATATCTGCATCTGAACCAGTAGATGCCATAGTTACGGTTTTAACTTCAGCAGAATCCTGTGTAACGTTTTCAGTTGCAGGCTGTTCAGGTTTTGAGCATCCTGCCAGTCCTACAGATACGCCTAATACAAGGCCAAGCAACTTTTTCATGTATTCGTCCCGGTAAATTTAATATATTTAAATTTACAAATTATAACATTTGATCATTAAATTAAGCTTAAACCAACCGCTCTCGTGAAATGAAGACCAGTTTAAAGCGTTAAGAAATTTGTAGTGGTCTGTTCTAACACTCTATTGTATTAGAGAAACAGACTGCTATCACTACAGCATGTTATTTAACTCAATAAAATTTAGAACCTACTCATGAGCTGCATCATACCAATAAAGCTATATGCAATATAGTGAATATAAAGTCATTCCTTATCTTATTAAGTGCTTTTGAAAATTCAAATTTGAAAAAATTTAATCATTAAAATCATGTGTTTATTTATAATTTTTTATAAAAAATATTTATCTGATAAATTTTTATCCTATATAAAATTTTATTCAATATAAATCTATAAATGAGATAAAACTGAATATAGCAATATTAAGCTCTACATCTTTCGAATAGAAAGATGCAGAACACTATTTTATTTAACAGACTTATCGCATTTTTGCCAAAAAGCGACTTAAACGGTTGATTGCTTCGCGTAATTCATTTTCGGCAGGCAGGAACACTACACGGAAATGATCTGGAGTTGGCCAGTTAAAGCCTGTACCTTGTACTAACAATACTTTTTCTGCACGCAGAAAATCCAGCATAAATTTTTCGTCGTCTTCAATCGAATACACTGCTGGATCTAAACGTGGAAAACAGTACATGGCGCCTTCCGGTTTAACACAGAAAACTCCAGGAATTTCATTTAACATTTCCCAGGCAATATTGCGCTGCTCATATAAACGTCCGCCTGGACGAATCAAGTCATTAATAGACTGATAGCCTCCAAGTGCAGTCTGAATTGCATATTGAGCCTGATGATTGGCACACAGACGCATTGAGGCAAGCATATCCAGACCTTCAATATAGTCTACTGCACGGCTTTTATTACCGGTAATTGCCATCCAGCCTGAACGGTAACCTGCAATACGATAAGCTTTAGAGAGACCATTGAAAGAGACACATAACTGATCACCTGCCAGTGCTGCCAGGGCTACATGTTCAATTCCATCATAAATAATCTTGTCATAAATTTCGTCGGCAAACAGGATCAGGTCATATTTTTTTGCCAGTGCAACAATCTGTTCAAGTACGTGGCGCGGATAAACCGAACCGGTTGGGTTGTTCGGATTAATCACCACAATACCGCGGGTATTTGGAGTGATTTTACTTTCCATATCAGCGATATCGGGATACCAGAAATTTTCTTCATCACATTTATAGTGAATCGCTGTGCCGCCAGAGAGATTAACAGCTGCTGTCCAGAGCGGGTAGTCCGGCATTGGCACCAGCATTTCATCGCCATCATCTAGCAGACCTTGCATGGCCATAACTATGAGTTCTGATACGCCATTACCAATGTAGACATCTTTTACGCTGACATCAAATACACCTTTTTGCTGGTAATACTGGCAGATCGCTTTACGTGCCGGAAAGATTCCTTTTGAATCGGTATAACCCACTGCATTTGGCAGGTTCAGGGCAACATCATTAATGATTTCTTGTGGCGCTTCAAAGCCGAACGGGGCGGGGTTACCAATATTGAGTTTGATAATTTTATGGCCCTGTTCTTCCATTTCATTGGCGGCTCGTAACACTGGTCCACGAATGTCATAGCAAACATGCTCAAGCTTAGACGATTTTTTGATTTCGCGGGGTGTAGTGTTACCTAAAACGGACATGATCTCATCCAATTATATGTATATTAAGAGAAAAATAGATTAACTGAAATAGCACAATCTATGGTGAAATTTAGCTAGAAATTTTTTGTTCTCTAGCGTAAATATGAAAGTACTGAAGCATGACATTGAATGTCATAGAATTAAAGGAGTTAATGATGGGAAAACTCAATAAAACAGACCGAGAATGGCAAAGAGAGTTATCACCCGAAGAGTTTCGTATTGCGCGACAAAAAGGTACTGAACCTGCGTTTACGGGGAAATACTGGAACAGTAAACAGGACGGGGTATATACCTGCCGTTGCTGTGGTGCAGAACTGTTTTCTTCAGAAACTAAATACGACAGTGGGTGTGGCTGGCCAAGCTTTTTCCGTCCGATTAATTCAACTGTTATAGAAGAACATGAAGACTTAAGTCATGGGATGGTCAGAACAGAAATAGTTTGTCATCATTGTGATGCTCATCTGGGGCATGTATTTGAAGATGGACCACAGCCGACAGGACTGCGCTATTGCGTAAATTCGGCTTCACTCGAATTAAAAACACAAGAAAAAAGTGATGAGGAAACCTATCCATGACCAACATTTATCAGTTTGAAGCTGAGTTGTTAGATGGAAAAACTAAATCAATGGCTGACTATCGGGGCAAAGTCTTGCTGATTGTTAATACTGCAAGTAAATGCGGTTTCACACCGCAGTTTGCTGGTCTGGAGAAAGTTTACCAGAAGTATAAAGATCAGGGATTAGAAGTATTAGGTTTTCCATGTAACCAGTTTGGCGGACAGGACCCGGGGACAAATGACCAGATTGGTGCATTTTGCCAGAAAAATTACGGTGTCAGTTTTCCAATGTTTGCCAAGGTTGATGTAAAAGGCCCAGAAGCCCATGCAGTTTTTCGTTATTTAACCAATAACAGCAAAGGAATTTTGGGCAACGGCATTAAATGGAACTTTACCAAGTTTCTGGTAGGAAAAAATGGTGAAGTACTGAACCGTTATGCACCAACCAGTAAGCCTGAAGCTTTAGAAGAAGATATTGAAAGGGCATTGGCACAGTAAAAGTAAAAATAAAAGGGCGATTCAATCGCCCTTCATTTTTTCAGTAAATTAAGATTAAAGTACTCTCTTTAATCGTTCAATAGCCTGCTCACATTGAGCAATGTCAGCAACCAAGGCCAAACGTACATGATTTTCACCCGGATTACCTCGCGGAGTCTCACGTGACAGGTAACGTCCCGGCAGTACTTTGATATGTGCTTTTTCCATGAGCATTTTGGCAAAATTTTCATCATGGTCTACTTTTAACCAGTAATAAAAACCTGCATCTGGTTTTTGAAGTGGCAGAAGATGCCCCAGTTCATTTTGAAATAGTTCAAATTTGGCCCGGTAAAGCTTACGGTTTTCTTCTACATGGTTTTCATCATTCCAAGCCACAATTGAGGCGAGCTGATGTTGAACGGGCATGGCTGCACCATGATATGTGCGGTATTTCAGGTAAGGTTTAAGCAGGTTGGCATCACCTGCGACAAAACCGGAACGCATTCCGGGCAGATTTGAGCGTTTGGACAGGGAATGAAATACTACACAGTTTTTATAGTCATCACGTCCGATTTCAGCACAGACTTCAAGAAGGCCAACGGGTGCTTCATCGAACCAGAGTTCTGAATAACACTCATCTGATGCAATGACAAAATCATACTGGTCTGAAAGTGCAATCAGTTTTTTAAACTGATCTTTAGAAAGAACCGCGCCTGTTGGGTTACCTGGTGTACATACAAACAGTAGTGCTGTTTTTTCCCATACCTCATTGGGTACATGGTCAAAGTCACCCAGATAGTTATTTTCTTGGGTGCAGTTAATGAAGTATGGTTTTGCACCTGCTAGAAGGGTTGCACCTTCATAAATCTGATAAAACGGATTCGGCATGACCACATAAGGTGTATCTTCTCGTTTTACCAAAGCCTGAACGAAAGAGAAAATTGCCTCACGCGTTCCCGATACAGGAAGAATATTATTTTCGGCACTAATGGTGTTCAGCTTGAAGCGGCGGGTTAACCAATCTGCAATACTCTGTCTTAATTCAGGTAAGCCTTTACTGTTCGGATAAGTTGAAAGGTGTTCAAAGTTATCAATAATCGCCTGTTTTACAAAATCAGGTGCAGGATGCTTAGGCTCACCAATAGAGAGGGGAATCAAGGGAAGGTCCGCAGGGACTACATCCTTAAAAAGTTGATTGAGCTTTTCAAAAGGATAAGGATGTAATAATGACAAGCTTGAGTTCATTGAAAAAATACCGTTTAGTTGTAACTTAATGCTGGCTTATGACTTGGCTTGAAGCTTCATCGAGTGCTGATTTAAGTTTTGCAGAAAAAAGCTGAGCTTCTTCAGCATTCATAGGCATGCCATCCTTTTTGGTCACAAAGAAAATATCTTCGGCCCGTTCACCGAGTGTGACAATTTTGGCAGAATGAATATCCAGCCCCTGCATCATAAACAGACCGCCTACTTTAGCAAGTAAGCCAGGTTGGTCAAGTGTGGAGATTTCCACCATGTTTTGCTGCAAAGCCGGATTTAGGGTGATATCGACAGTATTTTTTACATCAAAATGGCGCAACTGACGAGGAATACGACGCTGCATTAACCCCGGGTAATTGTCGGCATGGCTGAGTGCCTGAACCAGCGCATCTGCAACGGTCTGCTTGCGTTCAGCATCAGTGAGTAAGGTTCCAAAACGGTCCAGTACTACATAAGTGTCTAGACTGAATGCTTTTGTGGCAGTAATAATTCTGGCGTCCTGAACATCGAGATTCATTCGGTCCAGTACTGCAACTGTAGTCGCAAACAGATTTGGCTTATCTTGAGTATAAATAAAAATCTGGACAGCATCTTGTGCAGCTTTACGATGAGCCCGCATCAATACTAGAGGAGCTGGGTTATCTCCATGTTGCAGGATTGCACGGGTATGCCAGGCAATTTCATTCGCGGACTCTTTAAGAAAATACTCATCCCCTAGTTCTTGCCAGACCTTCTCTACTTCTTCCAGGGCAAACTCGTCTACCAGAAGTTCACTGGCTGCAAATTTGGTATCTTCAATGAGCATCTGGTATTCCACGGGGCGACCCAAGCCGGTACGAATTACATCACGTGCATGCGTATATAGCTGACGCATTAATGAGGCACGCCACGTATTCCAGAGTTTTGGATTAGTCGCATTAATATCTGCTACTGTTAAACAGTATAGGTAATCCAGATGCTCCATATCACCCAGTTTTTCGGCAAATTCTTTAACCACATCCGGATCGGAAATATCCTTCTTTTGAGCAGTTAATGACATCAGCAGATGGTTCTGGATGAGCCACGCCACCATTTTGCACTCACGTTCAGTAAAGCCATGTGCACGGCAGAATTCGATTGCATCAACTGCACCCAGTTCACTGTGATCCCCCCCGCGGCCTTTGGCAATATCATGAAATAATGCGGCTAAAAATACGATATCACGACGGGCAAGACGCTGAAAAACTGAGCTGACGACTGGAAAATCTTTCGCAAATTCTGGCTCTTTAAAGCGGTTTAAATTTCTGAGTAACAGGAGTGTATGAGCATCCACCGTATAAATATGAAACAGGTCATATTGCATTAATCCGGTAATTTTCCCAAAAGAAGGTATGTATTTACCGAGCACCCCATAACGTTTCATCGCTACCAATGTGTCGTATAAACGGTAGGGAGAGCGTATAATTGCCATGAAAAGGGCTTGATGCATGGGATTATCACGGAAGCTCTGGTCAATTCGCTTGGCTGCTAGGGTCAGCAGGCGAAGTGTTCGGGCACGTACTCCCTGAATTTCTGGCCGGTTAGCCAGTAAATAGAAAATCTCCAGAATTGCACTTGGATTTTCCGAAAATATTTTGTGATGTTGTACTGCCAGTTTACCGTCTACCAGTTTAAAGTGTTCATTGATTTCTTCAATTTTACGCTCATAACTTGGTAGCCGCGGGGTAATAACAGACTCATTAAAATAAGCCAGTAGCATTTCATTTAAAGTTGAAACTTGCTGCGCAGTACGGTAATACCGCTTCATGAACTGCTCAATTGGATAGTTCGGAGATTCACCTTCCTTATGGACATAGCCAAATTTTGCTGCTATTTCGCGCTGGTAATCAAATAGCAGCCTGTTTTCATCGCGTTTGACCAGACGGTGCAGGTGGTGACGGATTTCCCAAAGAAAAATTTCAGCTTCTTCCAGAACAGCAAGTTCAAATTCGGAAATAAAACCGAGATGAACAAGATCATAAATCCGATTAACCCGAAAATGCCGTTTGGCAATCCAGCCAATCTGGTTAATGTCACGAATACCGCCTGGCGCATTTTTAATATCGGGTTCCAGATTGCTTTCTGTGTGATTATGCTGGGCATAACGCTTTGCCTGCTCCTGCATTTTGGCATCAAAGAAAGTTTTATCTGTCCAGGTCTGTGACACAATCCGGCGTGGCCATCTGGCCAGATGCTGATTTCCAGTAATCAGCCGCGCTTCAATCAGTGCAGTAGCAACAGTTAAATCATTGGTGGCCTGTTCTACACAACTGGCAATAGTGCGTACACTAATACCTGGCTTAAAATTTCCCACATCCCAGAGAGAAGAAATAAAAGTAGAAATTAAGCTTTCCTGTTCAGGAGTGATATCGTCTTCAGACAAAATCATGATATCGACATCTGAGTATGGCAACATTTCACGACGGCCATAACCCCCTACAGCAAACAGACCAAGATCGGTCTGGTGGAGCCCCGCATGTTGCCATAAGAAGATCAGAGCTTCATCGATTAAATTGGAGCGGGCCAGAATAATGTCACGGATAGACTGCCCATTTTCATAATTCTCCTGTAACTGCTTTTCAACATCAGTACGCCATACATTAATGGCCTGAATATCATGATTGCTTTTGACATAATTAAGCAGAGGCGAGGTAGTGATCATGAGCATGTTCCGCAGTAAAGCTTTATGGATTTGAGTTTACAATTACTTGTGCGGCTGTTTGCTGCGCAAGTTCACGTGCTTCTTCTATAGTTGCTGCGCGTGTAGTAGCAACACCCATACGGCGCCGTTTAAAACCTTCCGGTTTGCCAAACAAGCGTAAGTCTGTAGAAGGATGAGCTAATGCAAGATCCAGACCAGAAAATGACAGGTTAGAACTATCTTGGCCAGCATAAATAACAGCACTGGCTGCAACACTGTGTCGCTCCGTATTTACAGGTAAGCCCAGAATAGCCCGTGCATGTAGCTCAAATTCACTTTGGAACTGTGAAGCAAGGGTAACTAACCCAGTATCATGTGGACGGGGAGATACCTCACTAAACCAGACCTGATCACCTTTGATAAAAAGTTCAACACCAAAAACTCCACATCCACCCAGTGCCGCAGTGACTTTATCTGCAATCCGTTTAGACTCTTCAAGCGCCACAGGTGACATGGGCTGCGGCTGCCAGCTTTCAACATAGTCCCCGAAATCCTGTCGGTGACCAATCGGATCGCAAAAGCTGGTTTCAATTTTGCCGCTTTGCGGATTCTTGGCACGCACAGTCAATAAAGTAATTTCAAAGTCAAAATCGATTTGTGATTCAACAATGACCTTACCCTGATTTACCCGTCCCCCAGTCTGTGCATATTCCCAAGCTGCATCAACTTCATCAAAACTTTTTACCCGGGACTGTCCTTTACCAGAAGATGACATGACTGGTTTTACAAAATTAGGATAACCAATATCATCACAGGCAGCACGAAAGCTCTCCAGAGAGTCGGCAAAACGGTAAGCAGAGGTGGGCAAGCCTAATTCTTCAGCAGCCAGGCGGCGAATGCCTTCACGGTTCATGGTCAGGTTAACAGCTTTAGCAGAAGGAATGACAACAGCTTGTTGTCCAGCTTCCACCTCTAGAAGAACTTCCGTAGCAATTGCTTCAATTTCAGGGACAATAAACTGGGGTTTGACTTGCTCAATCAGTGCTTTTAACTGTTGGGGATCTGCCATGTTGAGGCTATAAGAAAAATGAGCGGCCTGCATGGCCGGCGCGTTTTCATAACGATCCGCTGCATGTACTTCTACTCCAAACCTTTGCAAGGAAATGACGACTTCCTTACCTAACTCTCCCGAACCAAGCAGCAAGACTTTGACCGCTGAAGATTGAAGTGGAGTACCGATAGTCACGCTCATGCGAATCATCCTTGCAAAAGTGGACTTACAGCATAACAGAACTCATGCGTGTGTTAAGTGTTTCAGCAAGAAAAGCTTAAGTTTTTATCAAGTAATCTTCTGATCAATCAAAAGAAAATTTCATTTAGACAGGCATGTAAGTATAGACCAATCCATAAACAATGGCTGCGGTCAGAGTTGCTGGTACGATTTTCCTGAATCTGAAATATAAACCGATCAGTACAAGGAAACCCGCCAGCATGGCCAGACTTTTATCAGGTGTTTCAATCAGGGGGGGTAATGTAGCAACTACTAGCATAGAGCTAATAGCAGAAATTCCGATACTCCCCAGCGCAATTCTCAACCAGATTGCACCACGACGCTGATTCTGTTGTTGATACTTTTGAATGAAGTAAAATGGGCCAAAACGGGAAATGAAATTTGCAATTCCCACGACGAGACCGACCAGAATAATATCCAG
Source organism: Acinetobacter sp. UBA1297 (assembly GCF_002307755.1). Taxonomy (NCBI): domain Bacteria; kingdom Pseudomonadati; phylum Pseudomonadota; class Gammaproteobacteria; order Moraxellales; family Moraxellaceae; genus Acinetobacter; species Acinetobacter sp. UBA1297. Next base: position 54,790 of record NZ_DBUF01000010.1, on the reverse strand, counting down.
ATTCATAGTGTTTCCATTAAATCGTCATGCTGCTTGAGGATGTAATGCTTAAACAGGCCGGCCAGAACACCGGCAATAATCCCGATAAAAATTGCTGCAGAAAGATTAATAAAATAACAGGCTAAGGCCGAAACAATTAAGCATACTGCTACCACCAGAGTATGTTTTCTCTCAAAAGCCGCAAGTAAAAAGCTTAAAAACAGCGCAGGTAATAGAAAGTCCAGGGCCGCTTGCAAGAAGCGTGGCAAATTACTCACCTGATTGGCGAACATCCCCCCTAGAAATGATCCACCTGCCCAAGCGAGCCAGCTAAACAGACTTAAGCCCAGCATCCATGACTCTGACCATTCCTGTCGGCGTTGGGAGAGTTTAATCATGCCACTGGCAAATACCTCATCGGTAAGTCCCCATGCCCAGACAGCAGTCTTTTTCAGGTTTAACTGATGGTTAATCAGGTTGTATAAGGCTGGGCCATAGAGCAGATGCCGAATATCTAAAGCGATAACAGTCAGTGCTGTCATCCAGATTGATGTACCACTGCCGAGCAGGGCAACTACGAGAAACTGACTGGCACCAGCATACATGGAGCAGGATAAAAATAAAGCTTCCCAAGCAGTAAACCCAAACTGGGTAGCAGAAACGCCAAAGGCAAACGAGACAGGTAAATAGGTCAGCATAATGGCCTGGCTATCTCTGGCACCTTGCCAGAAACCGGCCTGAGTCAAAACGGAACTTTCATGTTCAGACACAATACACCCTGGAATTTTTAAAGAGTTGAACAATAGGTCAAAACGCAGATTGAGTATTCTACCCGAATTCACTAGCATATGAGGAAAATGTTTGTTTAGGCGACTTAAAATGCGGGCTCATTTAAACCGTTCATTTCTTCTTCTCCCTGTTTTAATCAGTGTGCTGGGCTTACAGGCATGCAGCAACTCATCAAATGAACCAGAACGAAAAGTCGAGATTAAACCTGCTCCAAAACTGACCAATGATGCCACCAGTTACGCCCAGCAGGCATGGAAACTCATGAATGAGATTGATGCACTGGTTTATCAGAAGCAGACAGAGCGTCTGGAACAGGAAGTTCGTAAACCAATCCGTCAGCTTACCACTGACTGGCGAATTAATGTCAAGATGACAGACTCAGTGACTGAAGGAAAATATGCCCTTTGCCGTAAGGCATTGAGTAGTTTGGATATCTGGACGCGAGAAATTCTTGAAAATGGTTCCGAAGCTGGCCAGAAACAGGCTGATTATGAACGTGATAAGGCACAGTGTAAGGGCGCAATTGATCATCCTGAACTGGGTAATACCGACCCAAAAAAGAAAGGCGTTTAAGTAATTTAAAAAAAATAGCTCAACATATGAGCTATTTTTTATTAAATGATTAGCCTAAACATTAAATTAAAAAGGTGAAGGAATAAATTGCATAATCAGGGCAATACTCACAAGAGATAAGAGGGTACTAAGCATGACAGACGCAACTGACTGCTCAGCAATGCCATTTAATTGCCCATAGATTCCAAATGCTGTCGCCATAGGAAGAGCTGAAAGGATTAAAGCTGCATAAGCCATCTTCGCTGTGCTTCCCGGCATTATATAAATTATACTGGTCACTACAATTGGCATAATCAATAACTTGATAGCGCATACAATCAGTACATCTTTGCTAAGGTCTTTTATGGTCAATGTTGCAAGACTGGCACCAATCACAAAAATCGCAAGTGGAGACGCAGTAGAAGCTAGTGATTTTAGTGGAAGCTCTAGCGAGACAGGCCACTGAACGGTATAAACTGAGCAGATCAAGCCCAATATAATTGAAAGAATAATGGGATTTTTAGCAAGATTTTGCAAAGTTGAAAGAATAATGGTGGATAGAGCCTTATCCTGTTGATCTGAAGATTCTATTAAAATCAGCATCAGACTCAGTAAAATAATATTTTCAATCACCAGGGTCATTGCCAGATAGGGAACAGCGGCCTGGGCAATTAGTAAGGTGAGTACTGCTGTACCGATAAAGCCGGTATTTGACATGGATGAACCCAGCCCAATCACAGCAGCCTGATGGCGAGGTACCTTAAAGAATCGGCGATAAAGTGTATATGCACTGAAGAATAAAATCAGTGAACCTAGCAGGTAGCCTAGAAAATAAGGCATCTGCCAGATTTCATCAAAGGAACGGGTAGAGAGGGCGTACAGTAAAAATGCGGGTAGCGAAACTTTAATAATAAACTGGATGATTGCCTGTACATGCGTAGTATTTAGCATGTTTAAGCGCAAGCTTAAATAACCCACACTTAAAATAATAAAGATGGGAAGGATGACTGAAATAATTTGTTCCATGACCTGATCGTTTGCTCCCTGCAAACTTGATTATTCCACTATTTCATTGAGTTTTAAATGTAGTTGGAACGTTTAATTAAAAAGAATACTGGATGAAGATAAAAAGAATATGTTAGCTGTATATTAAAATTATGGACAAAAGGCTTTAATTAGCAGGGCCTAATAAAAATGCCAGTCATATTAATGAACTGGCATTTTTATTACTTTACTGGGTATATTTTTATACGTTAAAACGGAAATGCATAACATCACCATCCTGAACGATATATGTTTTACCTTCTAGACGCCATTTGCCGGCCTCTTTGGCACCAGCTTCACCGTTGTACTGTACAAAGTCATTGTATGCAACAACTTCAGCACGAATAAAACCTTTTTCAAAGTCGGTATGAATGACACCTGCCGCTTGTGGTGCAGTTGCACCAACTTTAACCGTCCATGCACGAACTTCTTGCACCCCTGCCGTGAAATAGGTTTGTAAGCCCAGTAAGGCATAACCGGCACGGATGACTACATTTAAACCCGGTTCTTCCATGCCCATTGCTTCTAGGAACTCAGCGCGATCTTCATCTTCAAGAAGTGAGATTTCAGCTTCAATCTGGTTACACAGAGGTACCACAATGGCATTTTCTTCTTCTGCCAGTTTGCGAACAGCATCCAGATGCGGATTATTTTCAAAGCCGTCTTCTGCCACATTTGCAATATACATGGTTGGTTTTAACGTCAGTAAACCAAAACCACGTACCAGCTTGCGCTCATCATCAGATAAATCTGCTGCACGTGCTGGCTTGCCCTCATCCAGTAAAGGCTGAATTTTTTCTAGTACGGCTTTGGTTGCTACCGCTTCTTTATCGCCACCTTTAGCAACTTTGGTTAAGCGCAAAATAGCTTTGGCTACAGTTTCCAGATCAGCCAGTGCCAGTTCAGTATTAATAGTAGCAATATCATCTAATGGATCAATTTTGCCATTTACATGAATAACATTTTCATCTTCAAAACAACGTACGACATGAGCAATTGCATCAGTTTCACGGATATTCGCCAGAAACTGGTTACCTAGACCTTCACCTTTGGATGCACCTGCTACTAGGCCTGCAATGTCAACAAATTCCATCGTGGTGGGAATAATACGTTGGGGGTTTACAATAGCAGCCAGCTTGTCCAGACGTGGATCGGGTACAGGTACAATTCCGGTATTTGGCTCAATAGTACAAAACGGGAAGTTCTCTGCTGCAATGGCAGCCTTGGTTAATGCATTAAAAAGGGTAGACTTACCCACGTTTGGCAGGCCAACAATACCGCAATTAAAACCCATGAAATGACTCACAAAAAGTGTTATCTAAAATTGCCGATGATTTTACATGAAAGCCATGACAAAGTCAGTCATGGTATCTCACAATCCCTGAAAATCTGTATTGTTTTAAAGCTTGCGTTTATCTAGCTGGCTGGCTAGGGCATCTCCAGTTGCCTGAATAAGCATCACCAGGATCACGAGCACCAAAATAACAGCCAGCATAATCGTAATATCAAAACGCTGATAACCATAACGGTAAGCAATATCACCAAGTCCGCCTGCTCCTATAGCACCAGCAATTGCAGAAGAATTGATCATGGTTACCATCGTAACGGTAAAACCTGCCACAATTCCGGGCAGGGCCTCCGGTAAAAGTACATGCCAGATAATCTGTTTACGGTTACAACCCATCGCTTGTGCGGCTTCAATCAAGCCATGATCCACTTCACGTAAGCTGACTTCAGCAATACGCGCAAAAAACGGGGTAGCAGCAATAGTTAATGGCACCACAGCAGCCCAGACGCCATAACTGGTACCTACAATAAGACGTGTGAGTGGGATCAGAGCTACCATCAAGATTAAAAAAGGGACAGAGCGTGTGATATTAATGACCCATCCCAAGGGCTGATTAATCATCCGTGATGGATAAATACCATGTTCACTGGTATTGATCAGGATAATTGCAATCGGTAAACCAATTAAAAAAGCTGCAAGAGCAGATATGCCTACCATAATTAATGTATCGATAGTGCCGGTCAAAAGCAGGTTAATGAGCTGGTCGTGCATAGCCAAGTACCTCAATGTGGGCAATATATTGTTTTAGCGCTTCTTTCAAATGCTTCAGATTTAACTGTACGTCGGGTATAGCGACAATCAGTGAACCGATCAGATGCTGCTGGATCGTATCAACATGGCCCTGATATAAGTGAACTGGACCATTTAACTGTTCAAGAATGGCTTTTAAATCTGGTGTATGGTGTATGGCAGACTCATAACAAAGTTTTAAAATAGTATGTGTAGTCTCTGTAGTTACCTTCGAATTCACTGCAAATGGTAAATCCAGTTGTTCTAGAGTTAATAATTCTTGAGTAATCTGCTGTTCAGGTTTTGAAAAAACACTCCACACCTGACCAGATTCGACAATTTCACCTTGATCAATAACAACCACCTGATCACAAATTTCCCGGATAACCTGCATTTCATGGGTAATCAGAACAATTGTAATTCCCATTTGCTGATTGATTCTTTTGAGTAACGATAAAATGACCGAGGTACTTTCCGGGTCTAGAGCTGAGGTTGCTTCATCACATAATAAAATTTCAGGGCGGTGTACCAGAGCACGTGCAATACCGACGCGTTGTTTCTGTCCACCTGAAAGTTGTGAAGGATAGTTTTCTGCTTTACTGCTTAAACCGACCAGTTCCAGTGCCTCATTAACACGCAGTTCAATCTCGGCTTTTTTATGTGCTGATATTTTAAGAGGCAGGGCAACATTTTCCCACACCGTTTTAGCTGACATCAGGTTAAAGTGCTGGAAAATCATTCCGATACGTTGGCGCAGCCGAATAAGTTCCGCATGATTCAGGCTGGCCAAGTCCTGCTGGTGAATATGAATACTGCCATTACTGGGTTGTTCCAGACCGTTTAATGTACGTAGCAAAGAGGACTTTCCGGCACCGCTTTTGCCAATAATGCCGAAAATTTTACCTTCAGGAATATCCAGACTGATATTCTTGAGTGCATGTACAGATTTGCCTTGTACTTGGTAGTATTTGTCGAGGTTTCTGATCTTGATATGGGAAACCGTAAATTCGGTATGAGAACCAAAACTCGCCATTATTCTTCTCCTTATTTCCAGCCCTGAAACCACATGCCTTGACCAAAGTCCTGATCCAGTATTGTTTTGACCTTTTCTGAGGTTTGAAAGGCTTGTACAAATCTGGCAAGTTTCTGGTCTTTATCTTGATAATCTGTTCGGGTTACGAACAAGATGGCGTATTTCTTGTCTATCGGATCTAAAAATAAGGCATCCTTCGGGTTAGCTGCTTTTGCCATTTTCAGATAATGCGGAAAACCAAAAATAAGATCTGCTTCATCTATGGCATGGGCTGTTTGTGGACCTTCCACCTCAATAAACTGTAACTGTTTAGGATTGCGTATAATGTCCTGAAGTGTAGTTAATTCATTCTGAATATCTTTAACTTCAATCAGGCCGGCCCGGGCAAGCAGAATTAAAGCACGCGCCGAGTTGACCGGATCATTGGGTATGACTACGCGAGCATGAACAGGAAGTTGCTCTAGTGATTGATACTTTTTTGAATATAAGCCCACATGGCTGCCAGTACCTGGTGCAAATGCATGCAGGTTAAACCGGGTTTCACGAATTGCATTTTCCAGATAAACGCTTTGCTGAAAAAAATTGGCATCAATATCACCGTTCTGAACAGCTACATTGGGTGCATGCCAGTCTGAAAACTCAACCAGCTTGACCTGAATACCTTGTGCTTTCATATCATCTACCACACTTTGTAGCAGATCGGCATAGGGTGGGCTAATGCCGATTGTTAAAGTATCTTTCTGCAGGGTATTACTGTTAAAACGGTAAGCAGCCAAACCGAGTATAACTAAGAGAGTTGTCAGGCCAATTAGCCAGAACTTATAAGAATCTGATTTTAATAAGGTCATCATCTGTTCCTTACTTCCAGCCAGGGAACCAGAGTTTTTTCCCAAAATCCTCATCTAAAGCGGCTTGCACTCTTGGGGAGTTCTGGTAAATAGTCACGAATTTTTTCAATTGATCGTCTTCATCTTTGTAATCATCACGGACTACAAATAAGATGGCATAGCGTTTGTTGGTATTTTTGTCGAATAACAGTGCACTTTCCGGATCAGCAGTTTTTGCCAGACGTAAATAATGAGGATAGCCAAAAGCCAAATCAACATCATCAATTGCACGTGCGGTCTGTGGTCCTTCAACTTCGATAAACTGCAGATTTTTAGGGTTTGCAGCAATATCCTGTAAACTGGACAGATGATTGTTTACATCTTTTAAGCTAATGAGTTTGGCTTGCTGCAAGAGCAGGAGAGCACGACCCTGATTTACCGGATCATTTGGTATAGCAACTCTGGCATTTTGTGGTAACTCATCAAAGCTTTTATACTTTTTTGAATACAGGCCTACATGAGATGCTGCTCCAGCTGCAAAAGCTTTGAGCTTAAAACCGGTTTCTTTTATTGCATTATCCAAAAATGGCTGATGCTGAAAAAAATTGGCGTCAATATCTCCGTGATTTAGCGTAATATTAGGCGTATTCCAGTCAGCGAATTCAACAAGCTTAATATGAAGTCCTTCTTTTCTGGCTTCTTCTGCTGCAACTTGTAACGGTTTTGCAAACGATGGGCTAATCCCGATGACCAGTTCATCTGAACCTGTTTTTTTCTGTAACGTCCAGCCAGTAAGACCTAAGATAACTATGGTCAATACTGCCCCTAAAATAGTGAATTTCGTTTTTGCTGTTTGTGCCATCATGCACCTCTAAAAATTTTTAAAATATTTTATGCAAGCTGTTTTTGAATAGGCCGGGTTTCGGCGGGAGAGGCCGGGGTTAGACATCGGAACTGTTGCACCGGATGTTGTGCAGAGAGCAGGTTACCTTGCTGAAATAACTTATGTCGCAATGTACCTTCGCTATAAGCTGTTTTGTAGCGACCGCGCTGTTGCAGCTCCGGAATAACCCACCGGATAAAGTCCTGATGGGATTCCGGGGCAACCGTACGAGTCAGGTTAAAACCATCAATTCCGGTTTCATCAATTAAATGAATTAATTGTTCCGCTACAGTTGCTCCACTACCCACAATCAGGGGGTAACGTCCTCCCAGCACATGTTGGTCTTTCAGATCTGCCACTGTAATTTTCTGTTCTTTAAATTTATTGTTGACTGAAGCAATACTGTTAGTTTGCTGATAGGGAATAGTTTCTTGTTCTGTAAACTGGGACAGATCAATGCCGACAGAACTGGAATAGTGGGCAAGGCCTGCTTCAGGACTGGCATAGTGGCAATACTCTGCCAGTTTTTCCTGTGCAAGCGCATCAGTTTCAGCGCTAACCACAGTAATGCCAATAAAAATTTTAATAGCTTCTGCTTCACGACCCTGTGCAGTGGCAAGTGTTCGAATTTTCTCGACCTGCTGTTTAATTTTTTCCGGTTTATCGCCTCCAATAAATATGGCCTCAGCATGTTGAGTTGCAAAGGTAAGACCACGTGGCGAAGCACCTGCCTGAAAAAGGACTGGGGTACGCTGGGGAGAAGGTGAAACCTGAAATACTCCTTCACTCTGGTAAAATTGGCCCTGATGCCGGATTGAATGCACTTTCGCCGGTTCAGTAAATATCCGGTTCTGCCGATCCTTTACAACTGCATCATTTTCCCAAGAGCCTTCCCAGAATTTATAGCAAAGCTCTAGAAACTCCTCAGCCTGTGCATAACGCAAATCATGTTGCTTCAAGCCTTTTTGTCCGATTAATCTTTCAGCACTATCTAAATAACCCGTCACAATATTCCAGCCAATTCGGCCATGGGTTAGATGGTCCAGGCTGGCAAAACGCCGTGCAAACTGATACGGCGTTTCATAACTCAGATTTACCGTAATACCGAAGCCCAGATTCTGGGTAACTGCGGCCATTGCTGAAACCAGAGTAGAGGGGTCATGGCTGGGAAGCTGGATTGATTCTTTTAAGGTCAGCTCAATACCGTTTTGATAGACGTCATATACACCAGTAATATCTGCAAGAAATAACCCGTCAAATAATCCTTGCTCTAAAGTTTTCGCCAAATCTGTCCAGTAGTTCAGTTCATTAAAACGATGTGATTGATCTCGTGGATGTGTCCATAACCCATGGTTAATATGTCCTGCTGAATTCATGTCAAAAGCATTAAGTAAAATCTGTTTAGGTAATTGCTTTGCCATTACAATGTCCCCCTGCGTGGAGGAAAAACTCCATTCAATACATATTGTCCAATAAAGTAATATTTCCAGCGCGCTGCATCATGTAAAGTATGGACACGTGCATTACGCCAGAAACGGTCTAGTCCGTCTTTTAACTGGCTACCCCGGCTACCTGCCAGTTCAATCAGTTTGCTGGATGCTTTTAATGCAGTTTCTGTACTATGTGCACGAACCTTAGCTACCTCAATGGAAGCCTGTGCTATATTTTCCACAGTAGGTAATGGACGGGCTACCTCAATAGCCTGAGCAGCCTGTTTGAGGAGAACCTCACTGGCACGTACATCAGCAGCCACACGGCCGAGTTCTAGCAGAGTCAAGGGGTCTTGAGTAGCACGATCTAGTCCTGAGTCAATCCAGGGGCGCGCCTGTTTTACCTGCCGCAATGTTTCTTCAAAAGCAGCGCGGGCAATTCCTACTTCAATTGCAGCATGCATGATCTGGGCAAATGGCCCGACTAAGGTGGGCTGGGTGAATGCTGTATCAAAGGCAATCAGATCCTCTTGCTCAACAGCGACGTGATTAAACTTTACCGTACCACTCCCTGTTATACGCTGCCCAAAGCCACTCCAGTCATCTACGATTTCAAGGCCTTGGCTATTACGGTTTACAAAAGCTAAAAATTCCCGACCTTCTGCATCTGTAACCAGCGTAGGAATACGGTGTGCGAACAGGCTTCCGGTACAATAAAATTTTTCCCCCTGAATTACGTAGTTATTTCCCGCGGCAATCAGTTGTGTATGCTTATGGGCGGCAGATCTGGTTTTGAATTCCGCCAGTGCATTACCGAAACGGGCTCCTTTTAAAACTTCTGTGTAAAACTTCTGTTTCTGCCGTTCTGTACCTGTATTACGCAGGACTTCCAGTGCATAGAAATGATTTTGAGGAATCTGTCCAATTGAACCGTCCACTCCACTAAACAGGGCAATGACTTTAGCTACGGTCAGACTTGAAACTTCTGCACCCCCATATTGCTTGGGAACGGTAATCGCCCATAAGCCTGACTGGCTGTAGGCTTCTATCTCTTCAAAAGGCAAAATACGGTTTTGGTCCCGTTGAACTGCCTCGGCTTTAAACTTTTGACTTAAATCCTGTGCAATAGCCAAAGCTTCTTCATCGCTTTGGATAATATATGCCTGATTTTCTAAAACTTCTTTAAGATGAAAATTTTGATATGAGGTCATAAGATATTTCCTTAAATCCAGGCGTGACGAGCAGGAAAGGCCTGATTGAGGTAATAGTTACCAATGGCATGTAACTTCCAGCGTACCGGGTCATGCAAGGTATGAACTCTGGCATTCCGCCAGTACTGGTCCAGATGATGCTGGGACAGGCAGGAACGACTGCCGCCAAGTTCAAGCAATTTTTCTGAGATCTGTAGGGCAGCGTCATTGGCATAAACTTTGGCTTCTGCAACCCTTATAGAAGCTTGTGCTGCCTGCTCCGCTGTAACTGTCTTATGCTGGTCAAGTTCATCGAGATATTCAGCTGCTTCATCCAGTAGCATAATAGATGCATCAAGCAGGATATTTAATTTACCAACTTCCTGTAGTGTGTAATGTTCGGAGCTAGCTTTTTCTACTTGTGCGTCAATAATAGGGCGTGCTTTATGAACAGCAGTTAAAGTTTCTGCAAATGCAGCCTCTGCAATACCAACATCTATAGCCACCTGGAGTAGCTGCGAATAAGCACCGCGATAATTAGGTTTTTCATAAAGTTTTCTTTCATCAAAAATGAGATCAGGATTTACTCTGACTTGGTTCAGACGGACTGTGCCGCTAGCTGTAGTGCGCTGCCCGAAACCGTACCAGTCATTGATGACTTCTACGCCTTTTTCCTGTGCATTAATAATTACCAATACGACATGGCCTTCAGGATGAACTGCTTTAATAGCAAGCCAGTGTGCAAAACTGCTGCCAGTCGAGTAGAACTTTTCACCATTAAGAATATATTGGCCATCTTTAACGCTAAGCGTGGTCTCTAGTGTTTTACTGTCTTTGGTGTGGCGCTCTGGGCCACCATTAGCCAGACGCTTGCCATGCAGAATTTCAGAGAAAATAAACTTTTTTTGTTGCTCGTTTCCCATCATATTAATCATGTTGAGCAGGGCAATCTGGTTTTGCGGGATTTGACCGACATTGGCATCGGCTTTAGATAAAATTCTGAACACCTGAGCAAGTGTCTTGTTTGAAACGAATGCGCCTCCAAAAGCTTTAGGAATACGGATGCCACCTAATCCTTTGAAACTGAACTGTTCAATTTCTTCTATTGGTAAGATCCGGCATTGATCCCGTTCATTTCTTGTATTCAAGGCAAAATCAGCTACCTGATAAGCTGCATTCAGGGCCTGCTGATCATTTTCTATAATATAAGCGGGAGTTTGAGTAATATGAGTCATCTTTATACCTTCCTAAGATGACTCAGAACTTAAAGGAATTATCTGGCAAACTTAAACCAGCTATTATGCGAAACTTATCATTAAAAGCTTATAAGAAAAAAACTGCTGAAATTTATAAAAAATCAGATAAAGTAGATTTATATAAATCAGTAAGTTAATTAAAGTTATATAGTTTTTAACCGGTTGAAATTTATCTTATATATGTAATTGGCATAATTATGGTAAAAAAAACTATAAAAACAGATGGGATAAGGCTATAAGAAAAGAAGTAAATCTGAACAGGTGGTCAAAATTTTTAGAACCATCAGTTTTAAAGTAGAATGATATTCAGGTCTTAATTTAAAAGTCAGTTAAAATAGAAGAATAATCCGGAGTTTTTATGCGTACTTTATACCAGTTTCCTTTATCTCATTTTTGTGAGAAAGCTCGCTGGTTACTCGACCATAAAGAGTTAGATTACGTTGCGCATAATTTGATTCCAGGCTTTCACCGGGCCTTTACCCAATTGAAAACCGGACAGAACAGCTTGCCCGTTTTGAAAGATGACAGCTACTGGATTGCTGACTCTACAGAAATTGCCCTATATCTGGATGAGACCTATCCTGAACATAGTTTACTACGACGTGACCCGGAGCTGCGAGAGCAGGCATTGCAGATCAATAATGTTGCTTCTGAACTCGGAGAACATGTCCGTCGCTGGGGGCTGGCCCAAGCACTATCACAGGGCGATGAGCCTTTAGAAATCATGCTCGGTGAACAGGGGTATATGCGTCAGTTTGAGAAATTTTCAAAACCTTTAATCAAAACGCTTGTAACCAAGGGATACCAGCTCGAATCTGAAAAAGTAACTGAATCTAAAGCCAGAATGACTGAGCTGATAGAACAGCTAAATAGCGCATTGATCAAAAATGGAGGACGTTACTTTGTTGGTGACCGTTTAGGTCTTTCCGATATCGCAGTATGTTCCATGCTGGCGCCTTTGCTTGAGCTTGGCGAAACACCTTGGGAAAATGAGCATGAAGAGAACAGAACGGAAGACTTCATGAATTATCAGTCTTATTTACTTGATTTACATTTAGGTCAATATATTCAGCGTATTTATGAGACAGAACGTAATGCCCGAGTAGACTGGCGTGGAATGTAGCTGGGTATATAAGTAATATAAGCCTTGTTATCGCAAGGCTTTCCAAATATCTAGAGATAAAAAATATTGTAAAAGTGCAAAATAATGAGAATAAAAAAACTTAAAAGCCATTAATTTGGTAAAATTTTTAAAGAATAAAACTTAAAGTGAAAAATTTTTTCTAAAAATATTGAAATTAAATGATTAAAGGGAAATAATTCGACTCAGCCGCTGTTAAATTAATAGTCAGGGTGTGATAGGGATCGAAAAGAGGGTCAGCTTATTGGGAGATGGGCACTGACTAAACTCACAAGGTCTTAATTCGACTTCAGTTATATAAACCAAAAGTTTATGAAACAGGCTATAGGTTATCCACGTATAGCTACTAGAAGGAAACAGTATCATGTTTTCCCTTGACCCTAAAAATTTATTTGATTATAAAAATAAATCTGACCATAAGTACCACAGCATGATTCAATATACGGTATGACTGGAGCTCAGAATGGGACTGGACCGTTTCGACAAGCAAATTCTTGAAATATTGACACACGAAGACCTGAATTTAAATGAACTCTCTGAGCGAATTAATCTTTCTGTAAGTTCGGTACACCGCCGTATTAAACAGCTTATTGAAAATCAGGTGATGACTAATCTCAAACGTGATATCAATTTTCAAAAACTTGGTTTTAAGTTGCATGTCTTGCTACAAGTATCCCTGAGTAAACATGACAGTGATACCTTCGAAAAATTTCTGCAAGAAGTCGAAGAGCTTCCTGAAGTTATTAATGCATTTCTGGTTACCGGCCAGTCTGCCGATTTTATTCTTGAAGTTGTTGCAACCGATATGGAAAATTATAGCGATTTTCTGCTTAAACGGATGGGGAAAATCGAGCATGTTGTAGCGTTGCATTCAAGCTTTGTAATTAAAGAATATAAAGTGTTTAACTGTTATAACTTGCTAAATAAAGTTCCAGAGCAAGTATAAAGCTTAAAAATAAAAAAGCGCCAGTTCTGGCGCTTTTTAATAATATTTAATCAGGCATCAAGCTGAGCTAGTACTTCATCTGAAAACTCAACGTTGGTATAAACATTTTGTACATCATCTAAGTCTTCTAGCATATCAATCATTTTCATGATTTGTTTAGCTTGATCAATATCGGTAATTTCTGCTTTGGTAGAAGGGCTCATTACAACCTCAGCATTGTCTGACTTCAAGCCGGCCGCACTAAGTGCATCCTGAACGTCACCGAAGCTCTCTGGTGTGGTAATAACTAAAATCTCATCTTCAGAAATTTCAATATCTTCCGCACCAGCTTCTAGAGCAACCTCCAAAATTTTTTCTTCAAGTGACAGATCATCAAAAGAGATTTCACCACGTTTGGTAAACAAGTAAGCCACAGAACCTGAAGTCCCAAGATTACCATTAGTTTTACTAAAGCAATGACGAACATCAGGAACAGTGCGGTTTAAGTTATCTGTCATGGTTTCTACCAGTACAGCTACACCACCTGTGCCATAACCCTCATAAGTGATTTCTTTTAAATCATCATTATCTTCACCACCGGCACCACGTTGAATGGCCCGGTTAATTGTATCACGCGTCATATTTACTGAAAGCGCTTTTTCGACTACAGCACGAAGACGTGGGTTACTGGCCGCGTCCGGGCCGCCGAGTTTAGCAGCCGTTACAATTTCTCGAATGTATTTGGTAAATACTTTACCGCGACTTGCATCTTGTTTTGCTTTGCGATGCTTAATATTGGCCCACTTGGAATGACCCGCCATGCGAATTATGCTCCAGTTTTATAAACTAAAATTTCGGGTTGAAATGTTAGCATAGCCACTGATTTGTTGAAAACAGGCCACTGCCAGCTTTTAAGCGAAGTTTCCGAAAAATCTTTAGAAGCTGATGCTCTAACAAGAAGATTTAGATAAAACAAATTAATTAAACTGCAGCTTCAACTTGAAGCTCTTAGTCTTGCGAGCACATTCATAAAAAATAGCTGAGCTTTAGGCTCATTAAAATAACCAAAATTTAGAGGCTAAACTCATAAAAAATTATATTAATTAAATTAAAATTATAAAATTTTCAAAATTACTTGTAATTTGTTTAGAAAAAATTATAAATTAACAGGCTGTATACGACTTTAGTCTAACAGGTGGGCCTAAACTGTTTAGTACTGTAAGGGGAAGCGATTATGTTTTTAACGCTTATCGGCGTTGGTTTGGCTATTTTTATTCTGATCTGTGTCTGGAGTGCGATTGAAATCTACCTGGAAGCTCATCATCGCAAATAATTAGCCTTGTTTTAAACAAAGCACTTTGGGAAATGCTCTGTTACAGCGGTTATCTTCCTGTTTTATCTTTATATAAAGATCAAGAGCCTAACAGTTCTTTGTAGCCAGCCATTTTTCCTTAATATAGAGATCTACCCGATATTGCTCATCATAATCATCAGCAATACAATTTGCCTGACTTTGTGTAGCTAAGTTTTCAACCTTTTTGACAAGGACAGTTGGTGTTGAAGATAATTTATCAATCTGACAAACCCACCATTGTTTTCCAATTCTTCGAACCTGAAAAAACTCACTGTTTTGCTTACGCTTAGCCATAATCATGACACCCTTTTTTCAACTGAGGAGTATTTAGATCTATTATTTTATAGGTGTATAGCTCTAGATAGTTAAGTTTTATGAGCAAAAATCGCTTAAATTTAGAACAATTAAGTGTTTATTTTATAAGATGTGATTACTGTAATACTAAGCTAGATCTAAAATTATATTAAAAATATATAATTATTTTTAATATAATATTTCAATAGGTTGTGTGTAATATTATAATAAAACTGATAGCGCAATACATTTAAGTAAGCTATTAAAAAATTATATTTAACTTTGTATTAAAGGATAACAAGGATTTTAATATATTATAAGGTTCTTTGTTTATTGATAAAATTTAACTCACCTATAATTTTATTAATTCCTGTAGAACAACGATGGAATATATAATGAAAAAACAATATTTATTATCTACAATTATCTGTGTAAATACAGGGTTGATCATTGGATGCCAAACAGTTTTACCTTATATCGATACTGCTAAACCGACCACTGCTCTAAAGACTTCTTCTGGAACACTGTCTGTAAATACAATTGTGCAAATGGTTTACCCTAAAATACTCAATGAGCCTCTGGCGCATGTGACACCCGTACTCAATGATTATTTTAAATCTTACCCTTATCAACAGTTTGAACCAAATATATTGGGTTTTTTTCATCCTAGTATTGAATATAAAAATCCACAAGGTGAAACTCGTTACCTGGTTATTGTTGAAAAAGTAAAAATCAATAATGGATACATTCAGGACTGCCGAGCCTGCTCAAGTACAGTAGATTTATTTATATTTAAAAAACAGGACAACCATTTCCAGTTAGTCAATTCAGCTTTAAATCAGAAAGATATCCCTACAGCCGATGGGCATTTGTATTTTAGTTTTAAACATGACTTACAGAAAAATTTAAGACCGTTTGGCAAAAACATGATAGGAAGTTATACGCTTGCCACTTTTACAGGTGCAGGGGGGCAAGAAATTTCGACTTGGTATGCGGTCTTGTTGCCTGAGGCCGGGAGAGTTCAAGTTCTTGAAATAGGCTCGGCAGGTAACGATACATCAAGTTACTATGCAGACCGTCCTGAGTTTGCATCCATTGTTACATCAACATTAAGAGTGGTTAATAACCAGAACACTTATTATCCTGTTGAAGTGACTTATATTAACCAGGATCAGCCAAAGAAGCCTTACAAAAGTCTATTTATGTATGATCAAGCCAAGCACCTCTATGTGGAATATGAAAAAAACTAATCAAAAGACCTTTTAGTTAAATAATAAATCAAACATTAAGTGATAACTTAAAAACAGACTATATTCCAAAATGAACCAATTTAATGATTTTAAATGATTAGACTAATCTTTAAGAATGACAGGCTAGTGAGATTCAAAATTAAAATATGAGTTGATTTATAAGTAAATTTTGCTTTAATTGTTCATATAAAAACTTTAAGAGATTTACTACTAAAAATATTAATTTATTAAAAAATGAATAGGTGGAATTATAAAGTTATATAAGTCAATATTAATAAAAAACCTCATAATTCACGAATCATGAGGTTTAATATATGGTGGGCCCACCGTGACTTGAACACGGGACCAACGGATTATGAGTCCGCTGCTCTAACCAACTGAGCTATAGGCCCTATAAATGCTTATATCTAAAGCATTTTTGCGATAGCAATACTAGCTAAATTCTCAAGTAAACACAAGCATTTCTCAAAAAAAACTGGAGAGATGCTGTTTTATTCATCAAATTTAGGAGATTAAAATGACCAAGCAAATAAATGCGGTGATAAGGAAAGTATTAGCTTGCCATAAAAAATTTCTTTAAGAAGTTAAGCTTAGTAAGTAATTTTAAACTNNAATTAAAAAATAATATTGGCTTTTTGTTTAATTCATGTTAATAAATAAATTGAAAGTACACAACAAACTTTCGATATCGTTTCAGGAAGAAACCATAACTATAGTAACAAGGAGCAAAACAATGTTTCAGTTGTTAAGAAAACTCTTCTGTATGCATGCCTATGAATATGAGCAGTTCTCAGAATTTAATGAGGTAAAAGAGTGTCGTAAATTCGGAGATCATAGGAACTAGATGTATATCTATTGGTTGAAGATATCCATGAACCTGGTATGTTTTAAACAAATCTAATTCGATTTTTATTATAAAACTTGAAGAATTTTATAAAGGCTGCTGTTTTCGGACAGCAGTCTTTTTTTATAATTATCTTGAATTCATTCAAAAATTTTAAAATTTGAAAGGCGATAGGAAATAGCATGACTAAGGATTTTAAAGCTGCAACTTATATTGTAGATGATAATCTTGCAGATACGCTTTGTTGGCTATGTCAGCATCAGGACAGTTTCGACAGTTTTTCTTATGATGTGCAGACTGGTGAGTTAATAGTGAATCATGCTGCAGGTAGTGATGTGATTCGTAAAGGTAATTATCTTAATGCAAGTTATGGTGTTTTACTGACGTCTTCCTAGAAAGCAGAGATATAAAAAAGCCCCAGTTTGGGGCTTTTTAAATTTATATATCTATTTAAGCTGACATGGCATCTATACTGAGTTCAGCAACTGTTGGCTTGGCTTTCTCGGCACTTAACCCCAGTTTATTAAAGAGGATACGGTCTTTGCCTTCACCTGCATTTGGTGTCGTTAAAAGTTTTTCTCCAGAGAATAAGGAGTTGGCACCTGCCATAAAGGCCAAAGCCTGATCTGAATCGGAAAGTGATTCACGCCCGGCAGAAAGACGGATATAACTTTGTGGCATGATAATGCGGGCAACCGCAATAGTTCTGATCCATTCGGTGACATCCAGTTTTTCAACATCAGCAAGAGGCGTACCTTCAATCGGTACCAGCATATTGATTGGTACGGATTCAGGATGAACTGGAAGAGTGGCCAGTTCATGTAGTAAGCCAATACGGTCCTGCTTGCTTTCGCCTAACCCGACAATACCTCCGCTACATACCTTCATTCCTGCCTGGCGTACATGGTCAAGGGTATCTAAACGGTCATCGAAAGTACGGGTACTGATGATATGAGAATAGTATTCACGGGATGTATCTAGGTTATGATTATAATAATCCAGTCCTGCATCTTTTAAACGTTCTGCCTGAGACTGATTCAGCATACCTAAAGTCATACATGTTTCAAGGCCAAGAGCCTTAACTTCACGAACCATTTCCAGTACATAAGGCATATCACGTTCATTCGGATTACGCCATGCAGCACCCATACAAAAACGAGAAGAACCAGACTCTAAAGCTTCTTTGGCTTCACGAATTACTTTTTCTACAGCAATACGTTTTTCTGCCTCAAGATTGGAATCATAATGCGCTGACTGTGAGCAATATTTACAGTCTTCCGGACACTTACCGGTTTTGATCGAAAGAAGCGTGCTGACTTGTATAGTATTCGGCTGAAAATTCTCGCGATGAATTCGCTGGGCTTCAAAAATCAGATCCAAAAAAGGCTGCTGATACAAAGCCTCAATTTCTTCTCGAGACCAATCATTACGTACCGGACGGGTGCTGCTCATATGTCTGTCCCTAGTCATTTATATAGTTCATTACTGTGCATATTAAGCAAAACCGATGCCAGCTTCATTAGCAAAATATGACGGAATATAAAAAAACAAAGCCCAGCGCATGGACTTTGTTCATTTAAATGTTTTTACCATATTAATTTTAATTATTCACGGTGATTTCCATGAATATTTTGATTTTGCAGATCCGCCCGATGCTGTTTATTCAGCGCGCGGTCGTCTTCTTCATGATGTGTATTTTGTGGCGGTTGTGGGGTGCCTTGCTGTTGCTGGTTTTGGGGCTGCTGATGTTGATTCTGGTCTTTATTTTGCTGATGCATGATAAATTCCTCTTCACAAAAATCATTTGGTATCTTTTTTATGCCATAAACGAGAGTATGAAAATGTAGGGCTTATGTGGGAAACTGTGAGGAGACGTAAAAATTGAAAGCTTATGATTTGCTGATCTGTTGTTCAATTGCCCAGTCAATGTGATGGTTTACAATTTCATCATGTTTTGTTCTGGCCTGTTCAAGCTGCGCTATAATTTCAGTTGTATAAGGCGCATTTCCAAGGCCAATTGCAATATTACGCTTAAAGCTCTGGTAGCCGGTCCGTCTTAAGGGGCTACCTTCAGTGTTTTTAAGAAAAGTTTTTTCATCCCACTGCCATAGCTCCAGCAGGCTGATATTATCTAAACCATTACGTGGATTAAAATCTTCTATGGTGGCTTTTTTTGCAAAACTATTCCAAGGGCAGATTAGCTGGCAGTCATCGCAACCAAAAACCCGATTACCAATACCATGGCGTAATTCCTGAGGAATAATACCTTTATACTCAATAGTTAAATAAGCAATACATTTACGTGCATCCAGCATGTACGGCTCAACAATAGCTTGAGTCGGGCAGATATCAATACAGGCCGAGCAGGAACCACAATGCGCAGTTGCCGGTTCATCAAAAGGCAGATCTAGCGAAGTAAAAAGTTCCCCAAGTACAAAGAAAGAGCCGGATTTTTTATGAATTAATAGGGTATGTTTACCTGTCCAGCCCATCCCGGCACTTTCTGCCAGCGATTTCTCAAAAATAGGCGCCGAGTCTGCAAAAGGACGTGATTCAAAGTTTCCGACCTTGTCGCGAATACGGCTGGCTAACGTTTTAAGTCGTCCACGCATGATTTTATGATAATCACGGCCACGAGCATAGCGGGCAATAATGGCCGAGTTGGGTTCATAGGGTACGTAGCGCGGTTTGGGTGTTTCTACCAGATAGTTCATGCGAACACAGATAATACTTTTAGTTCCGGGCACCAGCAGGGCGGGATCAGCACGTTTTTCTAAATTTTCCTTTAAGTAATCCATATCGGCATGATAGCCTCGATCCAGATACTCCTGAAAACGGACCATTTCTGCTTGGGCATCAGGCTTGGCGACCACGCAGTCGGCAAAGCCCAGATCAAGTGCCTGAGACTTGATCCATTGCTTGAGTGCCTCGGCATCCAGCTGTGCCAGATCAATTTTTCGGGAAGGTAAAGATTCGGACATAAACCGGATAGGAAGGAAAAAAATAATGCTGAAACAAGTGTATCATAGCCAGGCAATTCAAGCATGGGAACGACGCTGGTTTAGCCAGAAAAACTCTTCTTTTGGACTGATGCAGCAAGCAGCCTGGCAAATGAGCCAGTATATTATTCAGTGCCTTCAGTATAAAAAGCTTGCTCCGCGTATTGCAGTCTGGTGCGGACAGGGCAACAATGCCGGGGATGGCTATCTGGTAGCAGCTTATCTGGCGGGCGCAGGCTATGATGTTGAAATTTTCGCGGCTGTGCCAGGAGAGTCGGCAGATTTACATTCGGCAATCCAATATGCACAGAGGCAGCATATAAAAATTCATAACAGTTTCGATGTTCCAGAATATTTTAACTGTCATATTGATGCTTTATTTGGAATTGGGCTAAATCGTATTTTGGATGAGGACTGGCAAAAGATTATCTATAGTCTTAACCAGAAAACAGGTCTGAAAATTTCAATTGATATGCCTAGTGGTTTACAGGCAAATACAGGTAAACCCTTACCTTGTGCCGTCAAGGCGGATCATACCTGTACACTGTTGGCTTTAAAAGCCGGATTATATACCGGGCAGGGCAAAGAGTTTTCTGGTCAGGTTCAACTTTTATCCCTTATCCCTGTAGATGATAAACTAGAATCAACAGCAAGCCTGTGTCCAAAGCAGATTCAACTACTAAAACGTCAAGCCTCAGGGCATAAAGGCAGTTATGGCCATGTGCTGGTGGTGGGTGGACATGCCGATATGGGAGGAGCTGTGATTATGGCAGCCGAAGCTGCTTTTGCTGCAGGTGCCGGAAAGGTTACTGTGGTCTGTAACAGTAAACATCATACCCCCATTCTGGCCCGTTCTCCCAATATCATGCTTAAAGATATTCATGACTTAAATAAAGTCTCTATTTGTGAAATATTGAGTCAAGTCGATGCAGTTTGCTTCGGTATGGGATTAGGACGTGATAACTGGGCAGGTCAGCAGTTTCAGCAATGGTTTCCTGAACTAAAACAGGCTAAACAGCTAGAAGTGGTACTTGATGCTGATGCGCTCTGGTTTTTAGCCGCAGCTAATGCCAGATTAGATACTCACTTTTATGCGACGCCCCACCCGGGTGAGGCAGCAAAATTGCTGGGTGTAAAAGTCAGTGAGGTTGAAGCAGACCGGATAGCGGCTATTCATCAGTTGAAGCAGAAATATCAGGGCCAATGGGTACTCAAAGGTGCAGGCAGCCTCATATTAAGCCAGCAATTGTGGATCTGTACTGAAGGTAATCCGGGTATGGGAACAGGCGGCATGGGAGATGTTTTATCCGGTATGATAGCCGCATTAAAAGCACAGTTCCATGACAATATTCATTTATATGAGATCATCAGCCTGCATGCTCAAGCAGGCGATATACTGGCACAAAGTGGTGAACGTGGTTTACAGGCCCAGCATATGCCTCAGGCAATTTATCAGGTGGTAAACCGTTAGAGCAGACTGCCTAGACCGCTATACAAGCCATATATTGCAATGGTAAACAGTAAAATACCACATATCAGTAGAATTCTCTGATATGCAAAAGAATGGCTAACTCGCTTAAATAGCAAATAGACCAGGCTCAAGGTCATAAAATCCAGAATTATCCAGACCAGAGTTAATAGAAATAGACTCTGGTTTATTTCCGGCATTATCTGAATAAACTGTGGAAAAAATGCACTAAAGAACAGAATATCCTTAGGATTCGAAATACCTACCAGAAAACCCTTAGTAAATCCGCCGAATTTGGGGTTCAACATCTGGATTTCAGCCTGATGCTTCTGTTTGCTGTCTTGGATTAGTTGCCAGCCTAAATATAAAATATAAAGACTGCCTAGACATTTCAAAATATCCAGAAAAGAAGCATTTAGTGAAAGAAAACCTTTCAGAATAAGTGCTGAAATAAAAATCAGTACTAGGGAGGCTGCATTAGTTCCTAAAATAGTTTTAAAAGCTTTTTGATAGCCGGCCTGTAGGCCTGTACCAACCACCAATAATAGTACCGGGCCGGGGATAATAATCATCAGGACGACACTACTGATGTATAAGAGTAACTCTAAATGGTTCATGTCTTATCCAGTAGAAATCATTTTAACGGCGTCGACTACTATTACGGCTCCGGCCACGAGCCATACCACCCAGCACATTTAATACAGCAAGTTTGCTCATGCTGCCAGAAGCATGTGCATGACAAATGGCGGCAGCCAAGGCATCCGCAGCATCCGCTTGTGGGCGAATTGAGAGGTTTAATAGTTTCATTACCATCATTTGTACCTGTTCCTTGTCCGCAGCACCATAACCGACAACAGACTGTTTGATCTGTCTAGCCGTATATTCTGCAACTTGTAAGTCAAGATTAACCAAAGCTGCAATAGCGGCACCTCGTGCTTGACCGAGTTTCAGGGCAGAGTCCGGATTTTGTGCCATGAATACTTGTTCGACGGCTGCTTCCGTTGGTCCATGAAATTTCACAATCCGCTCAATGCCCGCAAAGATACGTTTCAAGCGTTCAGGCATATCCTGGCTTTCTGTACGAATAGTGCCGGCATCAATAAAGCGTAATTTATTTCCTTCTTTTTCAATGATTCCATAACCTGTTAAACGTGAACCGGGATCAATACCGATAATTAATGACATACTGGGACTTTAAAAATGGAATAATGCCCTTATTGTTACATAAGCGTATTAAAAAAGCTTGAAGGTGATGCATTACCTGAAGGCTACACACTTTATTTTGTTGAGATTAGATTAATTTTCATGAAATTATTTCTTACTGTTTTTGCTGTCTTGGTCTTGGAAATACTCGTCTGGATCGGTGTGGGTGACCTCGTTGGCAGTATGTGGTATGTATTTTTCTGGTTTATTGCTGCCTTTTTTATCGGTATGAATCTTATCCGGAAATACTCTGCGGGTGTAATGCCACAGATGCAACAAATGCAGATGGGGCAAATGAGTGCAGATCCGTCATTGACTAATAATCTTCCAAAAATTATGGCCGGGTTTTTACTGCTTGTTCCCGGCCTCATTACGGATGTGCTCGCAGTGCTGATTTTGATTCCAGCTGTACAGAGAGTTTTCCGTGATGCACTCATGAAAATTATGGCTAAACGTCAACAGGCTATGCTTGAAAAAATGATGGGTGGAATGATGGGTGGTAATATGCAGAATATGGGCGGTAGCGGACAGAATCCATTTGCTGACATGATGCGACAGATGCAGGATATGCAGAACCAACAGGGCGGAAAAGGAGGGCGTGACTCTACCATTATTGATGGCGAGGCACGTGAAGTAACACCTGATGCTAAGAAAATAGAATTAAAAGACGTTAAACAAAAATGATTTATCGATAAATTTATAAACCGGATCTAATGATCCGGTTTTTTAATGAAAGTATTTTAACCTTCATCCTCTATCTCACTTATTGCATCATTTTCTGGTTTTTCATCTTTATATTCAGGGTGATCGTCAGCTGATGGCGCAACGCAGTTATAGGTACGAGGGCGGAGTGCGGTCTGTGAATTTTCGGAATTTTTATACTTTTGGCTCCGGTTTGCCCGTTCACGAAAGCCACCTTTACTGATTAGCTGGACCATATCTGGAGTCTCCTTTGGCAAAATGGCAGTTTAACAAAATATCATGCCAACATTAAAATAGTGTAGTTCTCATCAAGAGAAAAATTACTGAATATTTTTATCATACATTGTTGCTGCTATCGTACTGTCGATTTAAATGCTTTTGCCTAGAATTTATGCATTGTAATTGCAATTTCTTTACCATAAGATAATAGTAGTAATACCTATTGTACTCAGCAGTTGTGTAAAACTCACAATAACAAAAACGATAAAATAGGAGGATACCTATGTTGTACCAATATCATTGTGCATGTTGCAATAAAGTGGTTTCATCAACAGAAAAAGAATGCCCTGCTTGCGGCTCTCACTCCATTCGGAGCCCTTTCGGGTTCTGGATGTTTTGTATCACTGCATGTCTGGCAGTAGTCATGACGATTACAGTAGTTCAGGTGTATTTTCAGGATCATCAGGATGTGCCTGTACAAACAACCTTGCTAGATGTACTTAACCATGACCGGACACCAGCTCATACTTGGACTAAGCCTCAGTAGGATTATCATAAATTTTTAGAGGTGAGGAGATTTTGCGCTAAAGGATGGGCAATTAAACAAACTTCTTACAGCCTGCATGGGCATAATCTATAAAAAAGCCAATTGATTTCAAATCAATTGGCTTTTTGACTGGTAACTCAGTAAATTTTAAAGACCAGCAGAGGCTTTAAGTGCTTCTACTTTGTCTGTTTTTTCCCAGGTAAATGCAGTATCTGAGCCTTCACGACCAAAATGACCATAAGCAGCTGTCTGCTTGTACATTGGTTGAATCAGGTTCAGCATACGGGTAATGCCATAAGGACGAAGGTCAAAGTGCTCACGTACGAGCTGAATGATTAGCTCTTCTGAAACCTTGGCAGTATTAAATGTATTGATTGAAATAGAGGTTGGCTCTGCAACACCAATAGCATAAGACACCTGAATTTCGCACTTTTCAGCAAGACCTGCAGCCACAATATTTTTAGCTACATAACGTCCTGCATAAGCAGCAGAGCGGTCAACCTTTGAAGGATCTTTACCGGAGAAAGCACCACCGCCATGACGGGCCATACCGCCATAAGTATCAACAATAATTTTGCGGCCTGTTAAACCACAGTCACCTACAGGACCACCAATCACGAACATACCGGTCGGATTAATATGGAATTTGGTTGCTACATGGAACATTTCTGCAGGAATCACCGGTTTGATAATTTCTTCAAGTACTGCTTCTTTTAGCTGTGCCTGAGTAATTTCCGGATCATGCTGGGTTGAAAGAACTACCGCGTCCAAACGCACCGGACGGCCATTTTCATAGGCAAACGTGACCTGGCTTTTTGCATCTGGACGTAACCATGGCAGAGCACCAGAACGACGTAATTCTGCCTGTCGTTCCATCAGACGGTGAGCATAGGAAATAGGTGCTGGCATCAGCACGTCAGTTTCACGACTGGCATAACCAAACATTAAACCTTGGTCACCTGCTCCCTGATCTTCAGGTTTCTGGCGATCAACCCCCTGAGCAATTTCAGGAGACTGCTTGCCAATCATATTGATGACAGCACAGGTTGAACCATCAAAACCTAAATCAGAATGATGATAACCAATTCCATTAACGGTCTGGCGAACGATCGCTTCAACGTCAACATTGGCAGTTGTTGTGATTTCGCCGGCAAGTACAACTGCACCCGTTTTTACTAACGTTTCACAAGCAACCCGCGCATATGGGTCTTCTTTTAAGATTGCATCCAAAATGGCATCACTGATCTGGTCAGCCATTTTATCCGGATGGCCTTCGCTTACAGATTCCGAAGTAAAAACAGCGTACTCGCGCATGAAAGTCCTATCGCAGTTATTTCAAAAGACGGAATATGTTACATCGACTTAGACGTTTGGACTAGCTGTAAATGATGAAAATCTCTTGTTTCAAGCTGAAATAGCTGCAACTTCCACCAGCTGTTCCAAGAAAACAGCAAATATTCATCATTATATAATTTAGTGATGAATATTGCATTTTTCTTCATAAGCAAGAATGTTTGTACTTTATATTCTGTTTATAGCTGACTTTTAGTGCCTTATACGTATGATAAAAGGGCATTTGCAGAATACTTAACAAGAAATGCCGTCTTCACCCTTTACCCTCAACCGTTTTTTTAAGACAATATGCACTATCGCATAATTCTCTATTCATTTTCTTTTTCTGACGAATTTATTGGAATCTGACCTATGACAACCCCCCTTAATGAACGCCGTATTGCAAATGCAATTCGTGTACTCGCCATGGATGCAGTGCAAAAAGCAAATTCTGGACATCCAGGCGCGCCAATGGGGATGGCAGATATCGCTGAAGTGGTTTGGCGTGATTTCTTGAGCCACAACCCGACCAACCCGCAGTGGGCCAACCGTGACCGCTTTGTCCTTTCAAATGGTCATGGCTCAATGCTGCAATATGCTCTTCTGCATTTGACAGGTTATGACCTTTCAATCGAAGATCTAAAAAACTTCCGTCAGTTGCATTCAAAAACTCCGGGCCATCCAGAGTTAGGCTATACACCAGGTGTTGAAACAACTACTGGGCCTCTAGGTCAGGGTATTGCAAATGCAGTAGGCTTCGCACTTGCTGAAAAAACATTGGCTGCACAGTTCAATAAAGATGATATTAAGGTAGTTGACCATTATACCTACTGTTTCCTGGGTGATGGCTGTCTGATGGAAGGCATTTCGCATGAAGTCTGTTCACTGGCTGGAACTTTAGGTCTAGGTAAACTGATTGCCTATTACGATGACAACGGCATTTCAATTGATGGTGGAGTTGAAGGCTGGTTCAGTGATGATACACAAAAACGCTTTGAAGCATATGGCTGGCAGGTTTTACGTGTAGACGGTCATGATACCGAAGCTATTCGTCAGGCAACGATTGAAGCTAAAGCTGAAACTCAGAAACCAACTTTAGTTATCTGTAAAACGATTATTGGATTGGGTTCGCCAAATAAACAGGGTAAAGAAGACTGTCATGGTGCTCCGTTGGGACTGGATGAAATTACACTCTCCCGTACGACTATGGCATGGACCGATACAGATTTCATTATTGCTGAAGATGTCTATAAAGCTTGGGATGCTAAAGCAAAAGGTCAACAGGCTGAAGCTGAATGGAATGAGATTTTTGCCCAGTACCAAGCAAAATATCCAACCGAAGCTGCTGAATTATTACGCCGTTTAAATGGTGACTTGCCTGAAGAATTTGTTGCCAAAGCAGATGCCTTTATTGCGGAAGTTAACAGCAAAGAGGAAACCATCGCTTCACGTAAAGCGAGCCAGAACACACTTCAGGCATTTGGTCCGTTGTTACCAGAACTGTTAGGTGGCTCTGCTGACCTTGCCGGGTCAAATTTGACCTTATGGAAAGGCTGTGAAGGTATACAGACTAATCCGGCCGGTAATTATGTGTACTATGGTGTACGTGAATTCGGTATGACTGCAATCGCCAATGGTGTAGCACTGCATGGCGGGTTTATTCCTTACGTGGCGACTTTCCTCATGTTCATGGAATATGCGCGTAACGCCGTACGTATGTCTGCACTCATGAAGCAACGTGTCATTCATGTTTATACGCATGACTCAATCGGTCTGGGGGAAGATGGCCCGACGCATCAGCCAATCGAACAAATTGCTTCGTTACGTTCTACGCCAAACCTGAATACTTGGCGTCCAGCAGACACTGTTGAAGCTGCAGTTTCCTGGAAATCTGCTTTACTACGTAAAGATGGTCCATCTGCCTTGATTTTCTCCCGTCAAAATCTGCCATTCCAGCAACGTACTGAAGAACAGATTCAGAATGTAGCCAAAGGTGGTTATGTTCTGGCAAAAGAAAAAGGCGAGCTAAAAGCAATTATTATTGCTACAGGCTCAGAGGTATCCTTGGCAATGGAAGCATATGCACAGCTTGAAGGTGTACGTGTAGTGTCTATGCCATGTGCCGAAGAATTCATGAAACAGGAAGCGGTATACCGTGAATCTGTACTGCCTGCCCATATTCGTGCCCGTGTTGCAGTAGAAGCAGCACATGTGGATTACTGGTGGAAGTTTGTCGGGCTGGACGGTAAAGTAATTGGTATGACCACCTATGGTGAGTCCGCGCCTGCTAAAGACCTGTTTAAGTACTTTGGTATTACTACTGAAGCTGTTGTAGCTGCGGTAAATGAACTGACTGCCTGATTCTTTGGGTAAGATAAAAAAGCGCTCTTAATCAGGGCGCTTTTTTATTCTGGCTTTAAAAGTATGACTGAGTAAATCCAGTATAACTTACGCAT
The DNA here is from genome assembly GCF_002307755.1 of Acinetobacter sp. UBA1297. Lineage (NCBI taxonomy): Bacteria > Pseudomonadati > Pseudomonadota > Gammaproteobacteria > Moraxellales > Moraxellaceae > Acinetobacter > Acinetobacter sp. UBA1297. The sequence continues at coordinate 26,996 of NZ_DBUF01000010.1, read as the reverse complement.
TACTACTTTATTTGGACTGTTTTCTATTTTAAAAATAAATTAAGTAGTTCAGATTATTTTAAAATATGACAGAGCAGCCATCTCAAGAAAAAAAGATTCCGCGACGAACAGCCCGGGTAAAATCAGATAGCTTTGATTATTCGCTCGACTTTAAAAAGATTAACTTTCGTCAGCACCCTGAGCTTTATGAAATTGGCCGTGGAGAGCAGGGTGTTTTACTGGTAGAGCCCTATAAATCCGAGATTTTGCCTCACTGGCGCTTTGCTGATATTGAAAAGGCTGAGCAGAGCAGTCAAAAAATTTATCAACTATTTCTGGACTATTTAAAGCAGCAAGATTTTGTTGGCGCAGATATGGCCCGAAAATTTTTACAGATGGGTTATACCCGTGCCCGGCGTTATGCAAATCATAAAGGGGGAAAAAAATATCAGGGGCCTGTGCCTAGTGACAAAAAAGGTCTTAGTGGCGCTCATGGCCGGCAGGCATTACCACGCGATACTGAGGATCCAATTAAAGCTGCGGCAGCACGTATTTTTAAAGAGAAATGGGATCTGGCAAAACAGCATAAATTATATTTGAAGCTGAGACAAAAATTTATAGAAGACTATAAAAATTAATAGAAAAGACTGGTTCGAGATGAGTTAAAGAAAAAATCTGGTGAACTACACTCAACCATCTTATTAGAATTGTAAAAACAAAAAATATACGAATTTTACTAACTCTTTGTTACTGTAAAGATTAAATTAAGTGAACAGAAGAGTTATTTAAATTCTTCTTCATAATGATGATTTTTATACGTTCTATATATGAGACGGTACGTTTTAAGCATAAGACTGTAATTTATTTTTCAATCTCTACAATAATGTTTATTCTTCTAGTGAGTTATAAAAAATGAAATCTTTAAAAGTTTTTGGTTTAGGTCTGGCAGTTGCAGTTACAACTACTTTAAGCATGGCTAAACCGGTGGATTATAAAATTGATCCAACACATACTGCGACAGTGTTTTCTTGGGACCATTTTGGTTTTTCCACACCGTATGCCAATTTTTCTGATATTCAGGGTACAATTAAGGTAGATAACGCAAAACCTGCCAACTCATCTGTAGATGTGACTATTCCTGTTTCCAGCCTGAATACGAATGTAAAGGCTTTAGATGAACACTTGGCTAAAGCTGAATGGTTTGATGCTGCAAAATATCCAACTATTACCTTTAAAAGTACTAAAGTCGAACCTAAAAAAGACAAGAAGCATTTTAAAATTACCGGTAACCTGACGGTAAAAGGAATTACTAAACCAGTTGTACTAGATGCTGTGTTAAATAAGCAAGGCGAGCATCCAATGACAAAAGCTCAATCGATTGGTTTTAATGCTACGACTTCATTTAAGCGTTCTGATTTCGGAATTGCAAGCTATGTCCCGAATGTTGGTGATAAAATCACTGTACAAATTACGACTGAAGCTTCTGTAGCTCAGGCAACACCTAAAAAATAATAGATGTTTTCTATGCTGAAAAAGCGCCCAGTCGGGCGCTTTTTTATATTTTAAATTATAAATAATCTTAAAATATAGATTACCGGAAGAACTTATTTATTCACTGTTTGTTCAAGACCATTCAGGAATTTTTGAATAACAAGTGCACACTGCTGTTCAAGCTCATTTGCATATTGCTCATGGTCAGCACGCAATTGGTTAACAGAGAGTTTCGCCTGCTTTAGCTCGCAGGTATGTCCCACCAGCCAAGGCTCAAAAGAATCTCCGGCAACTTCCAGATGGAACTGTAGCGCCAGAATATTTTTGCCGAGGGAAAAAGCCTGATTTTTATATAAAGTAGAACTGGCAAGTAAAGTAGCACCAGCCGGTAAATCAAATATATCGCCGTGCCAGTGCAGAACAGCCGTATTTGCTAAAGGTGCTAATGGATTATCCTCTGTCTCATTGAAGAGCAGTGTACTCCAGCCTATTTCTTTTTGCGGGCCTGCATAGACTTTAGCGTTCAAGGCATAGGCAATCAATTGTGCTCCTAAACATATACCCATAGTAGGCAGGTCGGATGCAAGCCGCTGCTTTAAAAGATCAATCTCGATCTGTAAAAACGGATATTCTTCAGTTTCATATACACCAATTGGGCCGCCAAGAATAATGGTTAGACCTGCATGTAAGAATGCCGGTTCAAGCGCATCTACGCCAGCTTCAAAGTAACGTACACGATACCCCAGTTGATAAAAAAGATCTTCCAGTGATCCTAGATCTTCAAAGGCAACATGTTGAACAACGTAAATAGTTTTAGGAAATACAGATTGCTTTGACATTGTTTAAATTCGTATGCTCGGTTGGCAATATTCTAAGGCGAATTAGTGCTCAAGCAGAGCACTATTTTTATTGAATAATTGAAGAGGTCAAAAAAGATATTTTACAGACTGATTTTTTATTTCAGTATTTAGAGTATGTTCATCTTTCAGATGGACACCTGAAAGTTGAAGCCGGGCTGATTTTTGCATAAGCGCTATTAAGCGTTGAGCAGCTACATGCAGGGAGAGCCCTGCAGGGCGGATATTGGAAATACAGTTTCGGGCAGAATCCTGACAGCCAGTTTTAGCTTGCCAGGTATAATAAACGCCCATACTGTCGGGGGAACTTAAACCTGGACGTTCACCAATAAGCATGATCAACATTCTGGCCTGAAGCGTTTGTGCAATTTCGTCCCCTAGAGCAACCCGACTGCCTGTAGCCAGAATGACCGGTGCAAGCGACCAGCCTTGCTGTTGCACTTCCTGCTGCATTAACTGTATAAAAGGTATGGCATTTTCTTCAATTGCCAAAGCGGACAAACCATCGCCTGCGACAATAACTACATCGAATGTTTGAGCTGACTTTGTTACATATTCTTTGACTAATGTCCGCGATTCATCAGACAGTACCCGGCCAAGATCAGGATGTTTTAAGTAAAGCTCTTTATTGCTGGCTTGGCTTTGCACATGTATGTGTTCTAACTCTAACTGCTCAAGCTGTTGCTGAAGTTTGGGAATATTAAGCTGACACAACACGGCATCTTTAGCTTGTGCATGTGCTAGCTGGAATTTTAGAAGCTCATTTGTGGGGATACTACAACCTGCGCGTCCCAAGGCAATGCGGGCATCTGTAAAACGTTTGAGCTGTGCCCAGTCATTTTCATGCAAGGCAGCAGAATAGTGGGTGTCCGGATAAAGTTTCATCATTTCTCCTTATGATTTTAGAAGTCTGGAGAACTGTTCGGGCATTTGCTTTGCCCATTCAATCTGTTGATGCTGCTGACGGAGAATTCCTTGCTGCTCCAGCCAGTGAGCGAACTCTGGTGCTGGCTGTAATCCTAAAAGCTGGCGAGCGTATAAAGCGTCATGAAAAGATGTAGTCTGGTAGTTCAGCATAACATCATCTGAACCCGGTATTCCCATAATAAAATTGATTCCTGCTGTGGCCAGTAAGGTCAGCAGGGTGTCCATATCATCCTGATCAGCATCAGCATGATTGGTATAACAAATATCACAACCCATAGGTAAACCCATGAGCTTGCCACAGAAATGGTCTTCCAGACCGGCACGGATAATCTGTTTGCCATTGTACAGATATTCTGGACCAATAAAGCCAACTACAGTATTTACTAAAAAAGGATTGAACTTGCGTGCAACCGCATAGGCCCGTGTTTCAATGGTCTGCTGGTCAACCCCGTGATGAGCATTACTGGACAAGGCACTTCCTTGGCCAGTTTCAAAATACATGACATTTTGCCCTATTGTCCCACGTTTAAGGCTTAAGGCGGCTTCATAGCCTTCCTGTAACATGGCCAGTGAGATTCCGAAGCCTTGATTTGCAAGTTCAGTACCGGCAAGCGACTGAAACATCAGATCAACCGGAACATTCTGGTTGGCCAGATGAATGCCTGAACTGACATGGGTCAATACACAGGACTGGGTTGGAATCTGATAATCCTGAATGATATGGTCCAATAGTTTTAAAAGCTCAGAAAGATTCTGTAAATTGTCAGTCGCAGGATTAATTCCAATGACTGCATCACCATTGCCGTACATGAGTCCATCCAGAATACTGGCTGAAATACCGAGCAGGTCATCTGTAGGATGGTTTGGTTGTAAACGGGTAGAAAGACGGCCCTTTAAGCCTACGGTATTACGAAAGCGGGTAATAATTTCACATTTGCTCGCTACTAGTATTAAATCCTGATTCCTCATGATTTTACTAACCGCTGCCACCATTTCTGGTATTAAACCCGGGCTTAGTGCCTGCAGTTTTTCAGTAGTTGCCTCTGCACTGAGCAGCCAGTTTCGAAAGTCGCCTACGGTAAAATGTGCAATCGGGTAAAAAGACTGTGCATCATGTTCATCAATAATTAGCCGAGTTACTTCATCAGTTTCATAATCGACCAGTACTTCATTTAAAAAATTTTTTAATGGAACTTCAGCGAGAGCCATTTGTGCAGCGACTCGCTCGGTTGCATTTTGCGCAGCGATTCCAGCCAGTTCGTCTCCCGAACGTAGCGGTGAAGCTTTAGCCATCAGAGTCTTTAGATCTGGAAAAATATAGTTCTGTTGAGCGATTGTGGTCTGATAACGCATAAGAATCTATCCCTTTTTAAAGTTCCTGTTCTGCCTTTCTGATATTTTCAAACTCTTCTTCAGGTGTTCCCTGTACCAGCCGATGGCGGCTATAAACCAGAAAATAGACAATAAAAGCTATATAAATTCCTGCTGCTATAAACCAGACTTTTGGATCAACCAGAAAACCTGCAATGACTGCAATTAAGGCCAGTATCAAAGCAATACCTGATGTCACTATTCCACCTGGAGTCTTATAAGGCCGATCCATATCTGGACGAGATAGACGCAGTTTGATGTGTGAAAGCATCATCAGAACATAAGAAATAGTCGCACCAAAAACAGCCATAAGAATCAGCAAATCACCTTCACCAGTAAGGGACAGGGCAAAGCCAATAATTCCAGGAATGATAATTGCCAGATAGGGAGCTTTATTTTTATTGGTTAAAGAGAGAGATGTTGGCAGATAACCGGCACGGGACAACGCAAAAATCTGACGAGAATAGGCATAAATGATAGAGAAAAAACTCGCAATCAGACCTGCCAGTCCAACAAAGTTGACAAAACCTGCAAGCCGGGTATGTTCACCATATACGGCAACCAGGGCATCCACCAAGGGAGCTCCAGAGTCTTTTAACTGGTTTGCTCCAGCTGCGCCAGCACCTAAAAACAAAATAAGCAGGGCAAATGCTGCCAGTATCAGCATTGAACCAATCAGACCACGGGGTAAGGAGCGGGTTGGGTCTTTGGCTTCTTCAGCAGCTAACGGTACACCTTCGACTGCCAGAAAGAACCAGATGGCATAAGGTACGGCAGCCCATATTCCTAAATAACCCATCGGTAAGAAAGCACTGGCACCGGCTTTGTCAGATACTGCAATATTAAACAGGTTTGCACTGTTAAAGTGCGGGATCATGGCTATAATAAAGACTAGCAATGCCACAGCAGCAATTGCGGTAATAGCAAAAATAATTTTTAATGCCTCACCAGCACCTTTAAGGTGTATGCCCATAAAGACCAGATAACACACCAGATAAATGATCCAGCCACCCACACCAAACAATGATTCACAATATGCACCAATGAAACAGGCGATGGCTGCAGGTGCAATAGAGTATTCAATCAGAATAGCAGTACCGGTCAGATATCCGCCAAAAGGTCCGAATGCGGTACGGGCAAAACTGTAGCCTCCTCCGGCGGTAGGCAACATGGTGGCCATTTCTGACATAGAGAGACACATGCACAGATACATGACTGCCACTACTACTGTCGCAATAAACATACCGCCCCAGCCACCTTGTGCGAGGCCAAAATTCCATCCGGCGAAATCTCCTGAAATCACATAGGCAACACCTAAGCCGACCAGCAGCAGCCAGCCGACTGCACCTTGTTTAAGTTGCCGTTTGGCAAAATATTCTTCTTGGGTGGGCAGGGTAGAAGAAGCAGTTGCATCGACAATCTTTGGATTGTTCATAATGTACTCCATTTTTTATTATGTTTGATCTGGTCATAAAAGCAATTTTAGTACCAAGATCTAAAGCAGGCTTCCAAGCCTGATATACCATTCTGTTTGAGTAGCAGTTTTATTATTTTGCTAGATTTATAAATTAGTAAAAGTTCAATATCGGAAAAGATTTACGGCTACCTGAGGTAGCCGTAAATAAAATAAATCAATTTGGAATTCCTAGAAGAAGCCAGCTGGTTTGGTTGAGTAGCTTACCAGCAAGTTCTTGGTTTGCTGGTAATGATCAAGCATCATTTTATGATTTTCACGGCCAATTCCTGATTTCTTGTATCCGCCGAAGGCAGCATGAGCAGGGTAGATGTGATAGCAGTTAGTCCAGACACGACCTGCTTCAATCGCACGGCCTGCGCGGTAGGAAGTATGGGCTGAACGTGACCAGACACCTGCACCTAGACCATAGATTGTGTCGTTGGCAATTTTAATGGCTTCATCAAAATCTTTAAAAGTAGTTACCGACAGCACAGGACCAAAAATTTCTTCCTGGAAAATTTTCATGCTGTTATCACCCTTGAAGATCGTTGGTTCAATATAGAAGCCTTGACCCACCTCATTACGCTGTCCACCACCTACCAGTACCTGAGCACCTTCTTCGCGTCCGGTAGCAATACATCCTAAAATTTTATCCTGCTGCTCTTGAGAGGCCTGTGCACCAATCATGGTGTCAGTATCTAGCGGGTGGCCCGTCTTGATGCGTTTAACACGTTCTACGGCCATTTCCAGGAACTGGTCAGCAATTGATTCCTGAATCAGGGCACGTGACGGACAAGTACAGATTTCGCCCTGATTCAGCGCGAACATGGTGAAACCTTCTAAAGCTTTTTCCAGATAGTCATCCTGCTGATCCATAACGTCAGCAAAGAACAGGTTTGGTGACTTACCGCCAAGCTCCAGCGTAACCGGAATAATATTTTCGGTTGCATATTGCATAATCATCTGGCCCACTTGGGTTGAGCCAGTGAAAGCAATTTTTGCAATACGCGGATTGGTTGCAAGCGGGCGACCTACTTCAACACCATAACCATTTACAATGTTTAGAATACCTGCCGGCAACAGGTCCTGAATCAGTTCAGCCAGAACCAGAATACTGACTGGTGTCTGTTCAGCCGGTTTTAGTACGATACAGTTACCGGCAGCCAGCGCAGGTGCAATCTTCCATGCTGCCATCAGGATGGGGAAGTTCCATGGAATAATCTGGCCGACTACACCAAGCGGCTCATGAAAATGATAGGCAATAGTATCTTCATCAATTTCAGAGATCCCGCCTTCCTGAGCACGGATACAGCTGGCGAAATAACGGAAATGATCAATTGCCAGTGGAATGTCGGCTGCTAGGGTTTCACGGATAGGCTTGCCGTTATCCCAGGTTTCTGCTACAGCAAGTTGTTCAAGGTTGGCTTCTAAGCGATCTGCAATTTTGAGAAGCAGGTTTGAGCGTGTTGTTGGTGACGAGCGATTCCATTGCTCTTTGGCCTTATGCGCGGCATCGAGTGCAAGTTCAATATCTTCAACAGAAGAGCGGGCAACTTTAGTAAAGACTTTGCCATCGACTGGCGAGATATTTTCGAAGTATTCTCCTTTTACCGGAGCTACCCATTCTCCCCCAATGAAGTTGTCATATTGAGCTTTGAACTGAACTTTTGAACCAGGTTGATTAGGATCGGCATAACGCATGTTTATCTTCCTTTGCTTATAATTTAATTTGTGTAGCTGCGAATTTTTATACCGCTTTGGTATAAGGCTACTTTCGCATACTATTTATTTAGCATATAAAAAATAAGGTTGGAGAAAGGTTGGAAAAAGTGACAATTTGCAAGGAATGTACAAATGTTTACAAAACAAGACCTGCAGCAACAACGTAGTACCATTGAAAAGCTTAGGCACAGTAGCAGTCTATCGCCTGGAAATGCCCAGAAGCTCAGTCAGAGTATACTTAGTTCCTGGCAGCGTTCGGCTACAGCCGAGATACCTAAAGGCCGGGTAGCTGCACCCTTGCAAGATTTAAAATATATTCCAGGTTCTGCTAATCCCTTAAAGCTTGCGCTGGAACATTGTGCTGAAGATTTACGTCATGTGGCTGAACAGTCTGCCATGGTAATTGCAGTAGGGGACATCGGAAGTACAATTATCTGGTCAGCATCGAGTGGACAAATGCGTAATGCAGCAGAAAAAGTGCATTTCGTTGAAGGCGGGCAATGGCGTGAAGAACTGGTAGGAACCAACGCGCTGGCTTTAAGTTTAAAAACCCAGCAGTCTTCCTGTGTGTTCTCTAACGAGCACTATATGGAGTCTATTCATGACTGGGTCTGTTATGCAGCACCTGTGATTGATCCGTATTCTAGACAGGTTCTGGGAGTGATTGATTTATCAACAACCTGGGATCATCATAACAGTCTGGGGCTGCTGGCCGCAGAGCGCTGCGCATCAATTATTCAAACTGCTTTGATTGAACATCAGAAACAGCGTTTGTATATTCGTGCCTTTGCTGTACCAAAAGTTATTTTTAATGGTAAAGGACTGGTTCTTACACCACGGCAAATCGAGATTTTAGCCATTTTGGCTTTATGTCCTCAAGGTCTAAATCTGGATAATTTACATCAGGCACTCTATGGTGAGCGCAAGATCAGCATGGGAACCTTAAAAGCAGAAATGTCACAATTACGTGATGTACTGGGGGGAATGCTGGGTTCGCGTCCTTATCGCTTGCTGGCGCAGGTTGAAGCAGATTTNNCAGGCTGAACAGGCACTCGACGCTGGTTATGTTGAAACAGCGATTCAGGCCTGTCGTGGAATTTTCCTGGCAAAGACCGAAAGCCCATTTTTATGTGCCTGGCGTGACTGTCTCGAATCACGTTTAAGTGAAGCAATTTTCCAGTCGAATCAGAGCGATGTGCTGCTTAAGCATATTGCCCACGTCCCGGAAGCAATTGATGCCATTGAACGGCTGGCCGATCTCTTGCCTGCCGGCCATCCTGCCCATCAGTTAGTATTGAAATACCGGGAAATACAGCAATAAACTGTTAAAGTTCCTGTTCGTCTAACCAGTCAAACAATTGTCTGTAGACCTGCATACGTACAGGTTTTTGTGATAGCACCAGATCATGTAAGCCATTTTTTATAGTTTGAATGGTTACCTTGCCCTGAATCTTTTGTGCATATTTTTTGATATCTCTGACATTCAGAATTACATCACTATTGAGTGCAGTCTTGTTCCAGCGTCTCGGATTCTTAGTCTGGTGAGAACGCATAATCAGTACAGGCACCCTGATTGTTATGCCCTGATGAATTTCTTTTTGTGCCTCAAAAATAGCGTGGATAAAACTTAATTCAACCTTTGGATAAGCCTGAGGTTTCCAGTTCAGATCAAAATCCCATTCACCATACCACTTTTGATGCAGACTCGGGACATACCAACGGTTTAAGCCACTTGGAAAGCGTAATTTAGGCAAATATTTAGCCACCTGACTCAGCGCCGGCAAACCAAATTTTTTCTCAATAGCTGACAGGTTAAAATCATAAAATGGACTGTTTAGCCACAGAGCCTTAATTAGAGGATGCTCTGGGTAATGAGCTGCATACAAAGTGCTGATCAGCCCGCCAGTTGAGTGACCTGCCAGCAGGACCATATCATGCTGTTCCTGCTGAATCTGTAGCAGTGCCTGAGTGATCTCAGCATCATATTCCTCTAGCTCTTTAACACGGTAGAGTTCCTGATGAGGCAAACATGATCGGCCATAGTTATGCAGATCAAGAGCGTAAAAATCAAAGCCATGCTGATTAAATTGCTCTGCCATTTCAGTTTGGAAAAAATAGTCCAGAAAGCCATGAATATAAAGCACAGCCTTGCGGGTAGCTTGAGCGGCCTTTTTACGGACTAACGTCGCAATTACCGGGCCGGAGGTATGAGCTTGTACATGTAGGCGCAGCTGCTGGTAGCCTTCACCTAGCACGTCCGGTTGGTAATTTATTACTGTTTTTGGGGAAGTCATAAGAAAGATTATAAGGTGTTGTTATTTTCCTTATGCTTGATGAAATGAGCAGTTTTGTCAATTCCTGAAACGACATCAAAAATGTATGAGCTAAAAAAAGGAATATCAAAATACTGATATTCCTTAAACGTACAGCAAGTCATTGATTGGAGGATTGACTTACATCGCCGCTTTAAACATTTCTACCACCTGTGCATGTGTTGCCTTACGTGGGTTGGTGAGCATACAGGCATCTTTTTGCGCATTCTCGGCCATAATAGCCAGATCAGCTTCTTTTACGTTCAGCTCATTTAAACCTGATGGAATACCAATTGAGGTAGAAAGTTCTCGAATTGCATCAATTGCAGCATAAGCTGCTTCAGTCACTGTTAAGCCTTCAGTATTTACACCCATCAGTTCTGCAATTTTCCGGTAACGGTCCGGGCAGGAAATCAGGTTAAACTCGCACACATGTGGTAATAAAATGGCATTACATACGCCGTGCGGCAGGTTATAGAAACCACCTAACTGGTGTGCCATAGCATGTACATAGCCTAAAGATGCATTATTAAACGCCATACCAGCCAGATATTGCGCATAGCTCATGGCATCACGGGCTTCAATATTGTCACCATTGGCGACTGCCGGACGCAACCATTCGCTAATCATACTGATTGCTTTTTCAGCACAGGCATCTGTAATCGGATTTGCTGCAGTCGAGACATAAGCTTCTACGGCATGAGTCAGGGCATCCATACCTGTGGCAGCAGTCAAGCCGGCAGGTTTAGCCATCATTAACTTAGGGTCATCAATTGCAATCAGGGGAGTACAGCGCCAGTCAACTATTGCCATTTTAACGTGGGTATCTGTATTGGTAATGATACAGAAACGGGTCATTTCAGATGCTGTGCCTGCTGTAGTATTAATTGCAATCAGTGGCGTCATTGGTACGGTACTTTTATCAATACCTTCATAATCACGGATATGACTGCCACCGGCAGTGACGAGACCAATACCTTTGGCACAGTCATGTGAAGAACCGCCGCCTAGAGATACAATAAAGTCACAGCCATTTTCATTGTATGCTTCGACGCCTTTATGCACATTAATGTCAGTCGGATTAGGTTCAGCACCTGGAAAAATGTGGCTTTCTACTCCAGCTTCGGTTAGGTAGCCGGCAATCGTATGCGCCACACCAAATTTGAATAAGCCTTCATCTGTCACGATTAAAGCTTTTTTTGCACCCAGATTTTGTGCTTTGCTACCAATTTCCTTTGCACAGCCTGGACCAAATAAAGATACACAAGGAATATAAAAACCGTTAGTTTGATCTGCAATATTTTTAAAAGCCATGAAGAGATTCCTTCTTCTATCATTGTTGTTTACAGGTGACCCTCACCTTAAGCATAGTATTAAAAAAATTAAGTGTTTTTTGCACCTACCAAATACCTACCATTTTTTGTCATAGGTAAAAATTTAAAAATCAACTACTTGAATTTGTTGCATGACAGGCAGATTTAATTTTTAGTGAAAAGCCGGTAAGCTATGCACGCTCTTATGAAATGATCCGGGTTATGAAACAAGAAACTGCACTTAAACTGATGAAAGCGGGTGAAAATGTCTTTTTGACAGGTTCGGCAGGTGCAGGAAAAACCTATACGCTCAACCAGTACATTAACTACCTGAAAGCACGAAAAGTCCCGGTAGCAATTACTGCCTCAACCGGTATTGCCGCGACACATATGAATGGCATGACCATTCATACCTGGGCAGGCATCGGTATTAAAGATTTTTTAAGTGATGATGATCTAAAGCGCATGAAAGAGCGCAAATACCTCAAGGAGCATCTTGAAAATGCGCAGGTGCTGATTATTGACGAGATCTCCATGTTGCATGCGAAGCAGCTCAATCTCGTTAATCAGGTATTGAAATACTTCAAAGAATCTGACGCCGCATTTGGGGGTATTCAGGTGATTGCAGCAGGCGATTTTTTTCAGCTCCCCCCGGTTGGCAAAAATGATGAGCGTAATCGTGATAAATTCTGCTTTATGTCTGATGCCTGGGTAGAAGCCAAGTTCCGCGTCTGTTATCTGACCGAGCAGCATCGTCAGGACGACGAAGTCCTGAATCAGGTATTAAATGCAATACGTGCCCAGCGAATTCATCCGCAGCATATTCAGGCTTTAAAAAAGTCCCGACAGCATGATATTGGAGAAACCTTTACCCGTCTCTATACCCACAATATGGATGTAGACAGCTTAAACTACCAGCATCTGAATGCCATCGAAGGCGACGAACACCAGTTTGAAGCTGTATGTGACGGTAATGAAAAGCTGGTAGAGACTTTAAAATCATCAGTGCGCGCTCCCGAAAATCTCACTTTAAAAAAGCATGCCAAAGTGATGTTTGTAAAAAATAATTTTGATCTGGGCTATATTAATGGCAGCTTGGGTGAAGTGATCGGTTTTGAAGAAGATGATGAACATGGCCTGTTACCGAAAGTCAAGCTGACCGATGATACAACACTGCTTGTTGCCCCAGAAACCTGGTCAATTGAAAATGAAGCCGGAAAGGTTATTGCAAGTTTTCAGCAAATTCCTTTACGTCTGGCTTGGGCTATTACGATCCATAAAAGCCAAGGAATGACTTTAGAAGCCGCAGAAATTAATCTGAGCCATACTTTTGAAAAGGGTCAAGGTTATGTGGCATTGTCCCGGCTAAAATCACTGGAAGGCTTGAAACTGGTAGGATTTAATGACCAGGCTTTGGAACTGGACAGTTTAGCTATTAAAGCAGATCGCCGTTTTCAGGAACTTTCTCAAGAAGCCGAGACCCATTTTGCCGATACAGATTTAACAGCGCAGCATAAGGCTTTTATCCGGCATTGTGGTGGTACACTTAATGAAACCGAAATCCAGCGCAATGAGAAAAAAATTGCCAAAGCAGGAAATAAGCCGAATTATGGTTCTGCTACGCTTGATGAAACCAAGGCTTTATTTGAAGATGGTTATGATATTCAGGATATTGCACAGGAACGCGGTTTAACAGCAGCGACGGTGATCAATCATCTGGCACGCTTGCATAAAGAACAGGGACTCGATATTTCAGTTGCCCATCCGGGAGAGGAAGTGGTCGAGCAGGTACGCAAACTTTATAAACGTTTGCAAAAGAGCAAGCGCAGTGAAAACTTTAATGATGATGGTTCGATTAAATTACGTCCTATTGTTGAAGCGACCAGTCCACGTATGGGTTATGATCAGGTCCGTCTGGCCCTGCTTTTTATAGAATGAACCTGAAAAATTCAAAAGTTATTATATATAGAACCAGCAGGAAGCGTTATGCCACATGTTGTTGTTGAATATTCCGCAAATATAGAACAGTTAGACCGTCCCAAACTGCTTAAACGGATTAACCAGGTATTAATTGAAAGTAAACTGTTCCAGCCGAATGATATTAAGGCACGTCTTTATTGCAATGAAGATTTCCTGATTGGTGAAGGAGACAGTTCACAAGCATATATATATGTTGAATTTTCCCTGTTCAATGGCCGTACAAATGAACAGAAACAGCGGGTCCGAGAGGCTTTAATGCATGTGCTTACACAGCAGGACTATTATAAGACAGATAATGACCTGCAGATCCAGCTGTGTGTACAGTTATTAGAGATGGATAAAGAAAATTATCTTAAACAGATAGTAAACTGTTAAAAATATATGAATTAAATTGGCAATATGAAGATATTTAGCCGGAATTTCTATCTAGAAATCAATCAGCTGAAAATCAGCATATTGTAGTAGCATTTCACTATTGAGAGTGTGGATATAATCCATAAAGACCACATTAAAACTACCCACACTGGCAATTTTCTCATATGCCAGTTTGCCGGCAATAGCAAAATGCAAGTGGGCTGCCAGAGCTGCAATAGTGGGTGTAGTAACTGCACTATAAGCTGCAATCAGTGCGCCCAGCGCACAACCTGTGGCTGTAACCTTAGGTTGTAGATAGCTACCACCATTGACCTGTATGACCAGTCCAAGCTCGCGTGACAGAATAAAATCTGCTTCACCAGAAATGGCAATACACTCACTATGCACAAGCAGACATTGTGCCTGTCTGTAAACGGTATGACTGCTTATGGTACTGTCTACGCCTTTAGCCTCAACCTGCTTACCAGCGAGTGCGCTGATCTCAGAGGCATTACCCCGGATGACTGAGGGCTTAAATGCCAAGAGCTGATCAACCATACTACTGCGCCATTTTAAAACTGGTCCATAGCCTACAGGGTCCAGTACCCAAGGTGTACTTTTATGATCAACGGTTTGTGCTGAAATCAGCATGGCCTGCATCTGTTCAGTCGTCGGTGTGCCCAAATTAATACTCAAGGCTGATGTAACATTTGCAAAACTTTCTGCTTCAAAAGGGTTATCAATCATGGCTGGTGAAGCGCCCGCTGCCAGCAAAATATTCGCAGCATAATTGGTAGCGACACTATTAGTAATGCATTGTACCAAGGGTTGCTGTTCCTGTAATCGCGTCCATGCCTGTATAACCTGCTGGAGGAGTGTATTTTTTTGTTCAGTAAAGCTCATTTTTTACCTTGATATAATCTTTAAATATGATGCGCTGATACCTAGCGGATAAAATAGTGGTCCTGATGTTTGCACTGACGACAGAACAGACTGACATATTCCGCTGTATCGTAATCTACATCAAGTTCATGAGAACCACAGTACATACAGCGTTTAGTTGAGTAAAATTCGAGACGTGGTGCAATTTTTTTCCAGGCCTTCCAGACTGGCTGAATAAAGATGTGCTCATCATAACCCAAGAATTTAAACAGCAGGATATAGCTCATCTTGCTAAAGGGGATATTGGATGGGCGTGGCAAAGTACAGGTTTCCCATTTTTCCTGTAAGCCACGTTCCCGATACTGTTGTAGGGTTTTTTTCAGCAAGTTGGTGTTAATAAAATTTTCATTGCGGGGTTGTAAGGCTTTATGCTTATGCAGATATTCCAAGGCATTCTGGATCATATAATAAATCTGGCCTACTGCCAGAGAGTCCATTAGACGGTAGCAAAAGGTTGCAAAACCTTTATTACCCGAAATTTGTATTCCCCATGTACGGCAGTAGTGCTGCATAAAACAGACAATTTCCTGATAAAGTACCAGATATAAGGCTTCTTTCACTTCATCACTACTTTTAAATGGAATCCCCAAACTCAGATTATTTAAAAACCAGTACCGGAGTTGCTGGGTGATGCTGAATAAACTTGGCTCGGAATAACCATCAAGACGTACATTAATATAATAGCTTTGTGCCTCATCACTAAATTCACTGCATACCAGTACCTGATCTTTGACCAGCTGTTTAAGTAGACTGCTCTGAAAGAAGTAGTTAGGAGTAAGAGGTTGGTATTTGATCAGATCCCAATGAATGTATTCATCATGAGGTACATTTTCTTGAATACGGTCATCTAGCAAGCTCAATAAAAACAGTTTTTGCAAAAAATTAAGCTGGTCTAAGCCAATTTCAGTAATCTGTTTATTTTTATATTTACGTTGTTCCTGTAGTCGTGTTTCTTTTAGTATTTTTTTGCGTGACTTACCACAGCTTTCACAGTGACAGGTATGCTGCTGCTGTTTAAAAACCCGGTGTTCACAGAAGCTGCACTCATGAAATTCTACAGGCTGTTCATGCTGCTCTGCTTCTACCCACCACATGGAGGCGCGGCATAACGGGCAAGGTGTACTTTCATCAAGCTGTTTATGCAGAACTGAATATAGGGTACTCATGCCGTGTTTTTTCCAAAAATCGATCGCCTGATGCTCGCACGGATTATATCAAGCCTGTCTGAAAAAGGTGCTGAAACTTGTAGAGATATTCTTTCAGGTCTTTTAATTCAAAGGTTGAAAGATATTTCTATAAATACGATATCAGTTATATATTCATTTACTCAAATACTGGACATTCAGGAATTGAAAAGCTTGAATCATGCCTTACATAAGTTGAATAGAGTATCTATACGTTTAAAGTTCAGCGTATGATAAAAGTATTGATAAAAATGATCTGATCCGATATACGGTCAAAAAAGGAATAGCTATGAATATTGCAGCACAACCTCCTGTTCAGGATACCCAGACGGTCTATCTGAAAGATTATCAAAAGCCTGCTTTTCTGGTTGAAAGTGTTCAGCTGGATATTCAGGTCTATGATGATTATACGCAGGTTGACTCAATTCTTGTGATGCAACGCCAAACGGCAGGTGACCTGATACTTTTAGGCCGTGATCTGGAATTAAAATCGATTCAAATGAATGACCAACTGCTTTCAGCAGATGACTATCACCAAGACACTGAACAGCTGACTATTTCAAACGCACCAGATACGGTTACATTGCAGATCAGTGTAATTATTCATCCGGAAAGTAATACTCAGCTTGAGGGTCTTTATAAAGCCGGCAACCTGTTTGTAACCCAGAATGAACCAGAAGGTTTTCGCAAGATTACTTATTATCCCGACCGCCCAGATGTTTTATCTGTCTTTACTACACGGGTTGAAGCCGATAAAAAGTATCCGGTTCTACTGGCTAATGGCAACCTGCTTGAAACCGGAGAAGCAGGTGAAGAGCGTCATTACGCGATCTGGGAGGACCCGACTAAGAAACCAAGTTATTTATTTGCCTGCGTAATTGGTGATCTGGCAGTTCTGAAAGACCGTTATGTGACCTCGGAAGGACGAGATGTTGCACTTGAGATTTATGCTATAGAGAAAGATATTCCAAAGTGCCATATTGCGATGGAAGCATTGAAGCATTCTATGCGCTGGGATGAAGAGCATTACGGC
The DNA here is from genome assembly GCF_002307755.1 of Acinetobacter sp. UBA1297. Taxonomy (NCBI): domain Bacteria; kingdom Pseudomonadati; phylum Pseudomonadota; class Gammaproteobacteria; order Moraxellales; family Moraxellaceae; genus Acinetobacter; species Acinetobacter sp. UBA1297. The sequence goes on along the minus strand of NZ_DBUF01000010.1, from coordinate 10,075 downwards.
CGTGCCTATGATCTCGATAACTATATGATTGTGGCGGTCAGCCAGTTCAATATGGGGGCTATGGAAAATAAAGGTTTGAATATTTTCAATACTTCCTGTGTACTGGCCGATGAAGAGTACACCACAGATGCTGCAATTATGCGGGTGCAATCTGTGATTGCCCATGAATATTTCCACAACTGGACAGGTAACCGGATTACCTGTCGTGACTGGTTTCAGCTCTGTTTGAAAGAAGGTTTGACTGTATTTCGTGACCAGTCTTTCTCTGAAGATTTACAGTCTGCTGCTGTACAGCGTATTGATGACGTGGCTGTACTGAAATCGCATCAGTTTCCTGAAGATGCGGGCCCATTATCACATCCACCACGTCCAGACCATTTTGTGGAAATTAATAATTTTTATACTGCCACCGTATATGAAAAGGGGGCAGAAATTAACCGTATGATGGCAACCTTGCTGGGTAAAGAAAAATTCCGTCTGGGAACAGATGAGTACTTTAAACGTCATGATGGCCAGGCTGTTACTGTGGAAGACTGGATTGCAGCGCTAACTGCCGGTTCAGGTGTAGATCTGTCTGCATTTCTGACGTGGTATAACCAGCCCGGCACACCAACACTTGAGGTACAGGGTGAATATAACAGTATAACCCAAACCTACCGTTTAAACTTTAAGCAAAGTATAAAGCCGAACGTAAAATATCTGAACCTGAAATCAGTTCCAATTCCAGTCGCGTTGGCGCTTTTTAACCAGAAAACAGGGGAGCAGTACACACTGCAATCTCCGGATCTATTTGTAGATCAGGTAAAAGATGGGGTTTATCTGTTTGATCAGGATACAGCTTCGATTGAGATTAGCCATATTCCTGAAAAACCGGTTGTCTCATTGCTGCGAAATTTCTCTGCGCCAGTAAATCTGAAATTTGATTATTCTGATGCTGATCTGGCTTTTCTGATTCAGCATGAAACTAACGGCTTTAACCAGTGGCAAGCTACCCAGACCCTGCTTGAGCGTATTTTGCTGGATAATCATCAGGTCGACATCTATATTGAAGCTATCCGCCATACTCTGCCAGATATGGTACAGAAAGATCCGTTACTTGCTTCACGACTGCTCGATGTGCCAAGTGAAAACTATCTGGGTAGCCGCATAGATCATGATTATAATCCGGTCATTATTCAGGAGCGCCGTGAAGCCTTACTGAATGAACTGGCCCGTGAGCTGGGTTCATTCTGGCAAGAGATATATCAGGCACTTAATCCTGATTTACAGCAGGACTTTTCTCAGGCTATGGGAGAGCGTGCACTAAAAAATATCATGTTGATGATGATGGCTCGTCAAGGTGACGAGCTGGCATTTGCATGGGCAGGTGAGCAGTATCATAATACGCATAATATGTCTGAGCGTCTGGGCGCTTTACGTGTACTAGTCTGGCATGATGCACCGCAGGCACAGGAAATACTTCAGGATTACTATAATCGATTTAAAGATGAAGCCTTGTCTTTGGATCAATGGTTTATGGTGCAGGCAGCTCATCCAAAAGCCACTGAAGAGACTTTACGTTATTTGTCCTCCCATGCAGATTATGACTTAGGTACACCTAACCGGATCCGTTCGGTCAGCGGCGGTCTGAATGCAAATCCGGTCAATACCTGGAGTTTTGGTGTAGATTATCTAGTAGACCTCGTAGCTTATTTAGATGAGAAAAATCCGATTGTAGGCTCTCGTCTGCTCCAGTCGTTGTCGCGGTGGTATACACTGGCTGAGCCGCAACGTACTCAGGTTCAGGCTACTTTACAGCAGCTTAAGGGACGGGCTAAATCTAAAAACGTATCTGAAACTTTAAGCAGCATGCTTAATATATAAAGTGGATTATGTGTAATTATGATGCTCCGGATGTGTTGCACTGCCGGAGCATCATTTTATAGTAAATATAAATAATATAGCCTTAGCAAGATTTTGGGAAAAATTATTATAATTTAAGATATTACTGTTTAACAATCATCACTTGCGTTTCAGTATTGGTGAGAACTTCTTGTGCTACACTGCCGAGCATATATTTTTGTAGTCCCTTATGTCCATGAGAACCCATTACAATCAGATCAGCTTTTACTTCTGCGGCTATTTTAAGTATGCCAACTGACGGTATTTCACCCATAACAACACGCGTATCGGCCTTTACATTCTGTTCAATACATAATTGATTTACTTCATCTAGTAGCTTTTCTGCCTCGGCCTTAGCGGCCAGATAGTAATCTTTTAAATTAGGTAAGGCACTATAAAAATCAATTCCTTTGAAAGGGTCAACCGCAACAATACTGATAATTGAAAGCTGACATTGAAATGTTTTAGCAAGTGTAATCGCATGCTTTACTGCTGCCATAGAGACTGAAGAACCATCAATAGGTGCTAAAATATTTTGATATATCATAATATTATGTCCTTTTATAAAGTGAAAAGTTTGGCTTATCGTTTTGTTTATTATATTAAATCGCTGACAACAAGAATATTAGGAAATTATAACTACTTAATTTGGAAAAAGTTAATTCACTACTCTGTGATAAAAAATATACACTTTAATTTTTAAGGTTCTTTAATTTTAAAGATTGTATTTTCATATCTTTGAGGCTAAAAAATAGCCATACTCTCACCTAAAAATTATAAAAGCTTGATACATTATTTTACCATTTGTTAAAATATTGGTTACAAATAAGTGTATGTAAAATTAAAAGATTATGAATATTTTAAAGTTTATCAAGAGTTTCAATACAATCAATACCTATCTCGTAGCTGCAATTATTTTACTCATAATATTGGTGGTCAATTTTTATTTCATACATCCTTCTTGACTATAAATTAGCTGAAAAGATAGTTAATCTTTGGTACAAAACAAGTTTGTCTATCTTTTAGTTATTAATTAAATTACACAATATATTTAGAATACATAAACGCTATACTCTTCACTTAAACTTTCAATAGCATTAAACAAGAATTGCTTTAATGGATTTTTAGAACCATGTGGTTACGCTAGGTACACTTCATAGCATTCAATACGTTAAACCTAAATTTTTTATTACCTTTAAACATAGTACCTTTATTTCATGTTCTGAAATAAAAGGGACTACTATGAGCCGTAACTTGCGTATAGCTAAAAATATCTATTTAAGTGTAAGTAAAGAAAAAGGATTCTCTTTTGATCCATTGGGAGATCTGAATGCACTTTTATTGAAACTACTAGAAAAAGACAAAAAGTTATTTATTAAATTACCAATAAGTTATGAAGACCTGAGCAAAATGGAACTTATATCATCTAATAGCTTGGGAAAAACTGATTTTAGCTGTATTCCTGACCGTTTAGATAGCCAAGAGTTTGTAATATGGCTAGCGAAATTAATTGAAGTGATTAAATCCAGTCCTTTAGATCAAAATCTGAAATCCAAGAAAAAGTATGATCATGCAGAGGCAATCCTTAATCATTTCTCCCCAGGTAATAAAGTAAAATAAAATCAGAGCAAAGAAAAATTTTTTATCAAAGCAGTAAAAAGAAAATTTAAAATAACTTGAGTAATATTTTAATACTCTTAATAAAGGAGATATTATCTTTAATAAAAGCAGAATAAATTTTTTAAAATAAAAAGTAATTTATTTTTAGATAGACATATATATTTACAATATGACACTAAGAATTAATAAAGAGTAATTTAAATATTTTTTTAGATTAAGTTTAAGAAATAGAGATATTTATAAAAATTATGAAAAAATTAAGGCGGTAAATAAACAAATATGAGAATCTTTATAAGATAATTGAAATATATTGTCACTTTTTGTTATTGATTATGATAAAGTAGTGCTGTATAAAAAATATACCACTTCAAAGAAAAAGGTGGACTATGGACGCTTTAGAATTATTATTAACTTCTTCATCTGCCTTTCTGCTTATGATCGTTATATATGCGTTTGGTCAGATGTTTAATTAGCAGTATTTTAGAGAAAAAAGCATCTTCGGATGCTTTTTTTATAGCAACCTCATAACAAAATTAATTGTTATATTCTGCAATTCTTTGAAAAAAGGCATTTATCCTTTAGGATAAAACTTATTATTTATATTCTTATAAATTTGAAATATAAGGAGAATGCCTAAATGTCTTATAAATATGAGTATGCCGGTTTTTGGGTCAGATTTGGCGCCACTATTATAGATGCTCTAATTATGTTTTTAGCCATTATTCCAGCCGCATGGATTTTCTATGCAGGGGATTTTGATTTGATCTTTGCTACCGGGTTAAGTGATCAGCCACAAAACTTATATTTTGACATACTCATGAATTATATTTTTCCTATATTCTATAGTGTATTGTTCTGGCTATTTGCTGCGGCTACGCCTGGCAAAATGTTAATGCGCCTAAAAGTTCTAGATGAAAGAACGGGAAAGAAACTCACTTTAGGACAAAGTATATTACGCTATATTGGTTATATACCGGCTACTCTGGTTTTTCTTATTGGCCTGATCTGGATAGCTTTTGATCCTAAAAAGCAGGGATGGCATGATAAAATGGCCAAAAGTGTGGTAGTGCGTGAAATCTAAAATATTTTTAATGAGTAAATATGGGTGAATCCAGTATTTCTTTCTTATTTATTGCTAGCTATAGCCATAGTCTCTGAAGTCATTGGTACTACATTTTTGGTTAAATCTGAAGGTTTTACCAAATTAGGCCCGACTTTTGCTGTGGCATTATTTTATATTTTATCCTTTTATTTGTTATCTCAAGTCACTAAAGTTATCCCTATCGGTATTGCTTATGCCATATGGGGTGGTGTCGGTATTGTATTGACTGCATTTATTGGCATATTCTTTTTCAAGCAGTCTTTAGACTCCGCCGCAATCATTGGTATTAGTATGATTATTGGCGGTGTACTGGTAATTAATCTTTTTTCTTCAAGTGTTGGTCATTAGTCTGCTGCGTACCAAGCTTAAGTAACTTTTATTTTGGTTTTAAATTTAAAGACTAACATAACGATTATACCAAAAATCAGACCCCAAAATGCCGAGCCGATACCTAAAAACTGTACACCTGATGCACTAAATAAAAAGGTCATCAGGGCTGCTTCTCGTTCCTCTATCCCATGAAAAGCTAAAGCAATGTTGTGACCAATAGTACCAAACAGGGCTATACCGGCAAGCGCAGTAATAAATACCTGTGGAAATGACATCAGTAAACTAGTCAGTGTGGCTGCAAAAAGTCCTACCAGAATGTAAAAAAATCCACAGCTCATACCGGCAATATAGCGTTTTGCAGGATCAGGATGAACCTGATCATCCAGACTGATTGCTGCACTGATTGCTGCAATATTTACACTATAACAACCAAAAGGAGCGAGTAGTGTTTGTGACAGTCCTGTCCAGCCAATCAGCTGATTAATATGCGGTTTATATCCATAGCTCTGTATCATGGCAATACCTGGCAGATATTGCGAAGCCATGTTGATAACAAAAAGAGGAAAGGCCAGTCCTAAAGTCGCTGACCAGCTAAACTCAGGGGCCATCCATACGGGTTGAGCTAACGACCATTGTACGACCGGCGTATGAAACTCCATAAATAGAGGACAGACTGCTATACCACCGATTACAGTGAGCACAATACTATAGCGTGGCCATATGCGCTTACTGAGTATATAAATCGCGAGAATAGAAAGAATAAATCCCCAGTTAGTTTGCAGACTGGCAAAAAGTGCAATACCAAATTTGAGTAATACTCCAGCCAGCATAGCACTGGTCAGACTTTGAGGAATATAAGACAAGGCTTTTTTGAATACGCCTGAAAAACCCAAGATTGCGGTGAGTAGGCCGCATATGAAAAAGGCACCAATTGCTTCATAAAGGGTATATCCGCTACCTGTTGCAATAATCAGTGCCAAGCCTGCAGTTGACCAAGAGGTTGCTACCGGATATTTAAACTTCCATGAAAGGAAAAGACCGGATATACCAATTCCCAGACCTAACGCCCAGAACCATGAACTGATCTGTTTTGAAGTTGCACCTAAAATCTGAGCAGCCTGTATAACCAGAACTGCTGAAACACTGATGCCCACCAGAAAAGTAATGAAACCTGCAAAAATGGCAGGTATTGAAATGTCCTCAAGGATTTTCTGCATCATGACTTATTAATGTTTATATTAAATCGTTTAAAATGCAGACATCATACGCTCGTCAGATAAGTGCTTAAAGTATTTTTCACGTTTATTTATGATAAGAATCAACAATTATTCTCTATATGAGAAAGTGCTCAAGTTAAACTGCTAGTAGCAAGCTTGATTCCAAAACTGAAAAATAAAAGACCAACCAGAAACACGCTGACAGAACTGATTTTCGGGCTCTGCCTAAAAAAGCCTGAAAGTTTTCTACCTGAGAAAATGAGTAAGGTCAGATAACTCATGCTGGTCACCTGTAAAATAATAGCGAGGGTCATAAAACTGAGCGCAGGATGAGGATAATCAGGATCAATAAACTGAACAAAAAAAGAAAGAAAAAAGAGTATGGCTTTAGGATTGAGCAGGCTAACGGTTAAAGCTGTTCGAAAAGGGCGAATACGGTAAATAGTCTGTAACTCAGCTTCTACCTGGCGGTTATAAACTGCTTTACGCCAAGTACTGATACTCGCTTTAAGGAGTTTAAATCCCAGATAGGTTAAGTATGAGGCTCCCAAAACTTTCACAACTGTAAACACCCATGGAAAAGCCAAAAGTAAGGAGGCTGCGCCGAGTACAGTGCAGAACATAAGAATAACATCGCCTACAAACACACCAAAAGCGCCCTGATACCCGGCTTTAATACCGTAACGGGAAGCAATTGACATAACATATAAGGAGTTAGGACCGGGAAGAAGAATAATTAAGACCGTACCAATAATATAGGTGGTCAGATCAGCAATACCAAACACGGGCGATGCTCTGCAATAAAAAACCGCTTGAGGTTATTATAACCAAAAGCGGTCAGTAAAAATGCAGAGAAACAAGATTTAAGGCTTAATTTCAGCATCCATACCAAACATTTGGCGTAACTGGATGCTGAGCTGATGACGTGCACTAATAAAGCCATCAATACCGCCTAGAAGCAGCTGATAAGCCATAAGGTCTTTGTCCAGTTCACTGGCAAAGCTCTCTGGGGTCTGTGCCGGGCGTTCAATCAGTTCGGCCTGTTTTGCTTGTTCAATACTTAGAGCTGTCTGAATTTCACGGTCGTCTTCTTCAAGCTGGCTCAGTAAAGAAGGGGCAATAGTAAGCAGGTCACATCCAGCAAGACCTAGCACTTGGTCGATACTGCGGAAACTGGCACCCATAACTTGTGTCTGTATCCCTTGCTGTTTGTAATAGTAATAGATTTTTTTCACAGACTGCACGCCGGGGTCACGCTCAGTTGGATAACTTTCCACGCCTTCAGACTTTTTGTACCAGTCCAGAATCCGCCCTACAAATGGTGAAATTAAAGTAACCTTGGCATCTGCACATGCCTGAGCCTGATGCAGGCCAAACAGCAGGGTCAGATTACAGTGAATACCTTCCGCTTCGAGTATTCTGGCAGCCTGTATACCTTCCCAGGTTGAGGCAATCTTGATCAGTACCCGTTTTTTATCAACACCATACTGCTGATAAAGTTCAATCAGTTCATGAGCCTTCTTAACTGTAGCTTCTGTTCTAAATGACAAAGAAGCATCAACTTCCGTAGATACACGACCTTCTACTAGCTTTAAAATTTCAACGCCCAACTTAACTGTTAAAATATCAATCGTACGTTCAATCAGGGCATCTTCAGTAAAGTTTTCCTGCTTTGCCTGTTCAAAAGCAGATTGGATTAATGTCCTGTTTTCCGGCTGAGCTGCTGCTGCGGTGATTAACGAAGGATTGGTGGTAGCATCCAGAGGACGAAACTGGCGAATGGCTTCAAGGTCGCCCGTATCTGCCACGACGGTAGTCAAATTTTTTAATTGGTTTAACGCTGAATGTGTCATTGCTATCAAAGTCTAAAATTAAAATAGTTGTGAAATCAGTTATATCACAAAGCCTGACAGGCTAAAGTGAAAATTAATAATCAAAATATTTCTTATACATTTAAACGCTTTTCTCGAAGATGCTGGATTAAAAAACGTGCAGCTGCACCCAGTTCAGTTTCCCGGCTCCAGACCAGATCGACATAATATTCAAATTTTGGGGTGAAATCGGCAATTTCCAGAATCTTTAAATCTTTGGCAAGCTGTGCATTCTTATTAAAAATTTCTAGGGGCAAAATTCCCCAACCAAGGTTCCGGCTGATCATGGCACAGGCTGAGTAGTGATTGTCGGTACGCCAGTATTGTTTTGAAAAAAGCAGTTCAGGTTTAATCAGATGATCACGACTTGCGACTACAATTTGTCTGCTTTTTAAAATATCCTCAAATGTTACCTGTTTAGAAGCAGCCAGGCGATGAGTATAGGCAGCTACGGGTACGATGACTTCACGCTTGAGTTCAATAAACTGTTCCCGACTATCCAGCTGTTCACGCTCAAACATAAGCGCCAGCTGGGCACTACGATTAATCAGCATCTGCAAAGCATCTTCTTGTGGTGCGGAAATAACATTAATTTGCAGTTCTGGAAACTGTTTTTCAACAATACTGACATAATCAGTCCAATTGGTATAAAGCAGCTCCGACACCACTACAATGGTTAAAGAGGACTCAAGGCCATTGCTTAATGCAAAAGCATGCTGTTTCCATTGATTAATCTCAACCAGTAGCTGTTCAGTTTTTTCATAGAGCACCCAAGCCTGAGAGGTAGGCACAGGCTCACGCCCATTACGTTTGAAGAGTTGAAGATTTAAATCAATTTCCAGATTTGCAATTGACATACTTACAGCCGAGGGGACTTTTCCCAACTTTCGCGCTGCTGCTGAAAAAGAACCTGTTTCAATCACTGTTTTAAAAATAGTGAGCTGGTCTTGATTTATATTCATCTATCAAAAAAAATGAAAGGAGCTAATTAGATTAGTCAATATTATGCACATAAAATAAACTTATCAATAAATTTGTAGGTGAAAGTCATGTTATTGTCCAAGCGCAGGCTGATCCATGCGCTGAGTTATGAAATTATTTTATTAATTATCATTGCGATTGCACTAAGTTTCCTATTTGAAGTACCAATGGAAGTGTCAGGTACACTTGGTGTGGTCATGGCAATTACTTCAGTGATCTGGAATATGATTTTTAATCATTTTTTTGAAAAATTTGAACACAGGCATCAGCTTAAAAGAACAGTTAAGGTGAGAATTTGTCATGCAGTTGGTTTTGAAGGTGGTTTAATGCTCGCGACTATTCCAATGGTGGCTTATGCTTTAAATATCGGCTTGGGCCAAGCTATTCTGCTGGACCTTGGTATGACATTATGTATATTGGTATATACTTTTATCTTCCAGTGGTTTTATGACCGCATTGAAATGCGGCTGGGATATGCACCAGATTATCGATAAGTCTCGGACAGGAAGACTGGTGTTAAACAACTTTTTATCATGTTCTGATCTTAAATTGAGAGATAATTAAAATTAAAGATCATTGTAGGTATTATATAAAATTCAGGTTAAATAGCTTAGATAAAATAGAGCGGTAAAAAACCAGCTATTATGAGTTTAAGACAAGAAAATACAAGAAGGCCGCTTAATCATTAAGCGGCCTTCTTGTATTCATTCACAAAGCAGAAATTATTTTTCTACAATTGCTGTAACACCCTGTCCACCCGCTGCACAGATTGAAATCAGTACCCGGCCAGAACCTTTTTGATTAATCAGTTTTGCAGCAGTAGCCAAAATACGGCCGCCAGTCGCTGCAAATGGATGCCCTGCTGCCAGTGAGGAACCATTAACATTCAATTTAGAGCGATCAATTGACCCAAGTGGCGCTTCCAGTGCTAAACGCTCTTTACAGAAAGTTGGGTCTTCCCATGCTTTCAAGGTGGAAAGTACCTGGGAAGCAAAAGCTTCATGAATTTCATAATAATCAAAATCCTGAAGTTTCAGACCGGCACGTTCAAGCATACGTGGAACTGCATAAGC
>NZ_DBUF01000007.1:0-72185 GCF_002307755.1 Acinetobacter sp. UBA1297 | reverse complement strand
TAGGGTCTGTTGATACTTACTGTTCATAATTAACCCTATAAAGGTAACCATAAAAATATACAGGCTAAAGCAACAGAACTTTGATAATTTCTTTTGAGCTTGTCATATCGAGTAGCTATTCCTCTAAATTGCTTTAATCTACAAAACATATTTTCAACTAAATGCCTGACTTTATATAAATACCAGTCCATATGGTCATTGTTCGATTGGCTATTCGTTTTCTTTGGTATATTCGCTTTAGTCCCTGTTTTCCTGATCTGTTCACGCAGTGGTTCTGAATCATAGCCTTTATCTGCGCATACCACTTTTGTCTCTTTTAAATCTAATGTTGATATTAAATCAGGCGCAACTTTAACATCATGTGTGGTTCCATCGGTAATCATGAAATCAATAGGATTGCCATGTGCATCAACAATCAAATGTATTTTTGAGGAGTTTCCTCCTACACTTTTAGAAATAGATTGATTCGCTATGCCGGCAGAATGTTGATGAGCACGTACATGAGAGCCATCAATAAAAATCCACTCCATATCGGGGCATGAAGCTAGTAATTTGAATAATCTAAGTAACTTACCGCTGCTTGACCAACGATTAAAACGTTTGAAAATAGAGTTTGAATGACCAAAACAAGAAGGAATAACTCGCCACGGACAGCCTGTTCTAATTCTATAGAGAATAGCTTCAATAAAATTGCGTAAATTTGAGTTGTGGTGAATGGATAAATTACGCAGAATAACTTTCAACTTTTGCCAGTGTTGATCTGTCAGCATGGTACGAGGCATAGCGAATAGTAAAATTGGGTTTGGTGATTTGATTTTACTACTTCGCTATTTTTTTAAGCTAAAAGTGTCAACACACCCTAACTAGAAGTGCGCTTAAAATTTTCATCATTCATGCAGTGCTCAAGGCTATCTTTTAATACCCCCACCATGCGATATATATATTCTGGCTTTTCTAGGAAAATTTGTCCGTTATTTTGAACTTCTAAACCCGCTCGCTCTAGTTCGCTTCTACGTAAATCATCAATAGGAACAATAAATTGAATAGTATGCCGTTTTCGATTTACATCGTAACGAAACAACCATCTATTTGTCTTACCCTGAAAAAGTACAGAGTAATAACTTTCAGTATCTCTACCTTCCAAAGCAACACCAGGAAGTAATTCATTCACTATTCTTAATAATTCTTGCTCATCTTTTGTTGTAATAATTTTTTCATTATCTGGATTCACAATAAAGTCTGGTTTTTCTTCTATGATTTCTTTTGCTTTAGGCTCAACTATTTTTTGCTCAACTGGTTGTGCTGTAATAACTGTAGGAGAAGATAGTCCTTTAACTACTGTGTCACTAATTGCCTGCTGCACTGCTTGCTTAACAAATGGCTGTATAGACTCAAGAAATTTAGTATTTAGTTGTCGTTGAATACTTGCCTGTTGAGCAACATATCGAACAAAATCAATATCCACCTCATTAATGCTCTTTTTAATTACGGCTTTGAATTGCTGAATATATTGATTCTCTTCAGCAAAAAATCTTAATTTCTCTGCATGGAAGTTATCATGTTTAAATTCTGCCAGTTGGGTTAAATCTTCGGGATTGGCTTTGGTGAAGTCAATTGTTAGAAATGGCTTTTCATCCATTACATTTGTATTTATTAAATCTGTAAAAAAACGCCATTCTCTACCATTTGTAATCGCTCCAATGGTTACACCGAGACGGCTATTAAAATACCTTGATAACTGAGGAGCATGATTAGTTAGGTTAGCAACAAATGGCTTAGCCTCGATAAACATCACAGGTTGTCCATTGCAATACAATGCATAATCGACACGCTCTGTTGCTTTAACACCAGGAAAGTCTGCGGCAAATTCAGCCAATACTTTTGTTGGATCGTATGGATTGAATCCTAATATATCAAGTAATGGTAAAATTAATGCTTGTTTAGTTGTTTCCTCTGTAGTGCAGTGCTCACCAACTTTTTTTACATGTTCAATATGACTTTTAAGTCTTTGAATAAAATTTTCCATAAATACCCCATTTAATTATTATTTAGTTTTCAAGATTTTAGTTATTAAAATCTTGCTTACTGGAAAATAAGTTTTTATATTCCTTACCAGTTTTCCATTGATTGCCAAGACCATGCCCAACCTATTACTTCAAATTGCTGGTCAATAATATCTTGTGCAGTTAGTCGTTCTTCTGGATACTCTGCAGCATTATCACTGACGATTCGCACACCGCCCAAAGGTAACTGATAAAGCCTTTTAAATTTAAACAATCCGCCATGACAGACTGCAAATACTTTTCCATCTTTTATTGTTTTCCTATCTATATCTACATATACAATATCCCGATCCTTTATTGTTGGAAACATTGAGTCTCCTGTGGCCGGCATTGCTACACAATTATTACTATTAATATTTCGCTCCCTTAGCGGTGTACTACTTACCGTTATTCGCTTAGCTTCCTTTTCAAGCGCGTCAACAAATGACCCATCACCACATGAAAAAGCAACATCCTCGAAAAACTTAATTTCTACTTGATCATCAAGCGGAATAGAGTTCTTTAAGAACTCTCCTTCATTTTTTGTTTTGCTAGTTACTTCTTCTTTACCAGTTAAAAGGTATTTTGAAGAGGTGCCCAATGCCGCAGCAATAGAATCCATCTTTTCTGCAGAAGTACCTTTCTTATCATTTTCAAGATCAGAAATAGTTGATTGTCCCACCTTAGCAAGCTTGGCTAATTCCGGTTGGGAAAGGTTAAGCGATCGGCGCAAGGTACGAATACGGTTACCTATCGACATTTTTAATATCCTTTTTATCAATATCGCTATTGTGATACAAAAAAGTATCGCTTTGGCGGTTGATTAAATATCGCAATAAAGATAAATTATCACTATAGCAATTATCTGAGCTAACAAAATGACTGATTGGAGTCAATTAATTAACGATTTGCTTGATAAGCAACAGGGAGCAATGACCCAACAGCAAATTGCTGAAAGTGTTTCATGCTCTATATTTCCGATTTAAAAACCGGAAAAAAAGGAAAGCGAATTTCTTATTCAATTGCTGAAGGTCTGAAGCGTCTACACGAGCAAAAGATTAAACCTGCTGCTTAATATTTTTCCTTAAATATCGCCACAAGTAAACGTGAATAAACAGAAGGATTCACAGATGGAATTTAGCAAAGAAGCACAAGCTGCACTGTATAAGATGATCCGTCACACACCAGGTATTGATGCAAAACAGATTGCTGAAGTAATCGGCGACTCTCATAAAACCGTTCTGAATTACGGCAATCCGAATATGGATTATCAGCCGAGTCTTAAAAAATTTGAGGCCATGCTCGAATACACAGAAAACCCGGCGGTACTTAAAGTATGGGCCCATAAGCTGAATCTCGCGCTAATCCCGACAGGTTGCGAAGGCGACAAGCATCGAGAGTTATCTGTGATCGAGGCCATGATGCAGGCAAATATCTGTAACGGGCAGGCCAACCAGAAAGTCTATGAAGCTTATGAAGATGGTGTGATTACACCGGCAGAGTATGAAGAGATTCACGGTATTTTTACACGAATTATTGAGTTTGCTAAAGCGGCTGATCAAGCAGCTTACAAGCAAATGCAGAAATATACCGCTACTACACAAACCGTAAAAAATGAAAAAGCCTGACGTGCGAAATCAGGCTTTTTCTAACTCATACAGGCATGAATGAATTATGAAAAAGAATTTATCAGAACTCGCTAGCAATAGCAAACCTGTTGATCTGAAACAGGATAAAAGCAGTTCAATGGCTAAACCTCTTTTGAAAAGTCGTAAGGCCAAACGCTGCTTTGTCGAACCTGTAGCTCTGTTCGTGTCTTCACTACAGCAGGAGGCCCTATGAACTCTGCAATTAATAACGCTGATGCTGATTATAGACACTTACAGCAAGTGCAGTCTTTCTATGATCCGGCTTTAAGAATTCTTGATGAGCTGTTTAAGCGTAATCAAAACAATCTGCGTGTCCGAAATCAGGACGTAAACAACGCCGCTGTACGAAAAACTGATTTGGCTGAGCGGCTGGCGCGCCGTTGCCGTATTAATGACTGGATGGCCAGTGAAGTGGTGGCGAGTCTGGTGAAATCAGGAACGGTTGAAGCGTTTGGAGGCTATGTGAAGCCTAAGGCGGGTGAAGTATGACAGCAGCTCAAGTAATCCCGTTTAAACAGCCTCAGCAACCAGTTAGAGAGGCTCGAATGTCTACACAAAAGCAAGAGGGCTATACAGACCTCCCTAATTTTATTTGCGATGAAGGTTATCTAGCTGCATTAAGTGGCGAGGCTATCAAGTGCCTGATTTTCTTAAATCGCCACATCAATGGCTTTCATCTGGAGCAAAAATCCATGGGTGAGGCATTAGTGATGAAAGTTACCGGTATAAGAGATAATCGTACCATACGCAAATACATGGCTGAATTGGCTAAGTATCAACTGGTCAGTATCTATAAAGAAACTGGAAAAAGTAATGTCTACAGTCTTACTTTCGAAAACCGCTTACCTATTAAACCAGTAACACCCCATGTTAGTGGTCAGGAGCAACCAGTAACATCTCATGCTACTGGTCAAAACCTAAAACCAGTGACACGCCATGTAGCTGCATCTGATGTACCGGGTACATGCCATGCTACTGCACCAGTGACATCACATGCTACTGCCACCAGTGACATGGCATGTCACCCTGTAAAAGAAATATATTTAAAAGAAAATATTAAAAATATACATACACAGGTTCCGCCTGAGAAATCAGTGGATGAGGTCTTAAATCTCTGGACTCCAGATATCAATCAGCTCAACGCATGGTTGCAACGTTCAGGCGTTATGCCAATGACTGAATCCTTGGTTCAAGAACTGCTTCTTGAAATCAACGCTCACTACGAAACAAAACTCAAAGCTGAGCTGATCACAGATACCCAGATGTACATGAATTTTGTGAAATGGGTAAAACGTAGCTTTCAGAGACCTCCTGTAAAAACCAGATCCTCTGAAAACCGTAACCAGAAAACTAATACAAGCCTGAACGTCAATGAAGCATGGAATCAAATACCAGCTGTTGAATACGCAGCAGTGGAACAGGTTGACATCCCGGAGGACTTTGAATGAACGCTATGGCTATGCTCACAGGTGGACTTCAAAGCGTCCAGGAACTGTGCACTGAACACAACATTGCAAAAGTGAAAGCTGGACCAAACCAGATCTGCCCGCAGTGTGCGATTGAATTGGTAAATCAACAAAATCAGAACCGTCAGCACGAAGTAGACCAGATGGTTCGTGAAAAGCATTTTGCTGGCGCTACGCTTCCAGAACATCATGCAGGTTCACGGTTCAAGAACTATACCGTTAGACATGCAGGTCAGCAGAACGCAGTAAACAGTGCTGTCTCTTACGTTCAATCCATTTTGAGTGGCGTTAAAAATAACTTTGTGATGGTGGGTAAGACCGGTACAGGAAAAACTCATCTGGCTTGTGCTTCAGCGCGTACATTGCTCACTAGAGGGATGTATGCCCGTTATATCACCAGTGAGGAAATGGCACAGCGAATCATGGATGCATGGGACAAAAAGAATCCGGACATCACCGAGAAATCAGTGATTCATGAGTTTACCCAGTATGACCTACTAATCCTGGATGAATACGGACTGCATGATCGGGATAAGCGCCGTGAACTGGTCCATAAAGTTTTATATGCACGTTATGACCGTATGAAGCCAACCATGCTGATTTCAAACATGACATTACATGACACAAAAGATGGCACCGGAAAAACTATACCTGGACTGATTTCAGATTTGGGAGATCGTTTATGGTCCAGATTTCAGCAGGGTAGCCTGACTGTGGTCGAATGCAATTGGGCTGATGCTCGACTAGGGGGTGCAATATGAAGCACCCATTGATCCGGTACCACGGCGGGAAATTTCGTTTAGCGCATTGGGTAATTGCTCATATGCCGAACCATAACTGTTACACAGAGACATTCGGCGGAGCAGCTGGAGTTCTTCTGCAAAAGCCACGAGCGTACGCCGAGGTTTATAACGACCTTGATGGCGATATCGTCAATCTATTTAAGGTACTTCGAAGTTCTAGCTCGAGAGAAAAACTTATTGAGCAATTAATCCTAACGCCTTACAGCCGTGAAGAATTTGAAAACTCTTGGGAGGTTGCTGAAGATTCAATAGAGCGTGCACGCCGTACAATTATTCGAGCTCAGATGGGCTTTGGTTCTGCTGGAGCCACTAAGGGTATTACAGGCTTTCGTATTGATACTAAGCGCCAGTACGGCACAGCACAATCACTGTGGGCTACATATCCAGAACATCTGAGCGTAATCGGCCAAAGGCTTAGCGGTGTTTTGATCGAGAACCGTCCGGCAATCCAAATTTTAAAAGATCACGATGCACCAACTACTTTGCATTATGTTGACCCGCCGTATGTCCACGATACCCGATACGAAGGTGCAAAAATTGGACGTGTCTATCGCCACGAAATGGGTGATGCAGAACATAAAGAATTACTTGAAACACTACTCGATCTAGAAGGAATGGTCATGCTTTCGGGTTACCCGAGTGAATTTTATGACGATACGTTGAAAGGGTGGCAGCGTGTAGAAACTAAGGCTCGTATTTCGTCCGGTCGCGGCACCGACCTTAGAACGGAATGCATATGGTTAAACCCAGCTGCTCAGTATAGAGATTTATTTGGGACTTCTGTATGACCAGCATATCAGTAGCTGAATACCACAAACTCTATGGTACCAAGACACGTAAAAAGGCCAAGCGGCAGAACAAAATGAAGGGAGAGAAGGTTGAAAGTGAGGGAGAGGCAAAGCTGGCCAGCGATCTTAAAGCGCTCAAGATTGGCTTCGTACAGGAGTTTTACTTTCATCCTAAACGACAATGGCGAGCAGACTTTCATATTTTAGAAACAAAGATTTTAGTTGAGGTGGAAGGCGGGATCTGGACAGGTGGCAGGCATACACGGGGTAAAGGGTTTATTCACGATATGGAAAAGTATAATGCGGCTACAGTGCTGGGTTATCAGGTTTTACGGTTTAGTACAGAGCAAGTGAAAAGCGGTTTGGCGGTTCGGCAGATTGAAAGGTTATTAGGGGGCTTTAAGTGATGAATGCAGCAGTAACAATTATGCAAACAACGGATTGGACACGTTTTAGTACTGAGGACTGGTTCCGTCAATTTGGTGCCTGGATGAATGGCAATACTGAAGTCAAGCGTCTGGTCTACAAATCATTGCCCACGCGTAAGTTGAACCAGAAACAACGTGAGCAGCTCATTGCAAAATATATGAATGATGAAAGTTTTAGAGAACCAGTTGTACGCCGTGGAGTGACCTGTCAAATAACCGACAATGAGGCAAGAGCATTTCAACGGATTATTTTAGATATACGGCAGATTGAGAGTGAACCATTACAAGAGTGGATGGATGTAGTTTGGGCACGCTTTGTTATGAATGAGTCAGTAAGAGAAATTGCTACCAATAGAGAAACGTCAATTATCCAGAT
Source organism: Acinetobacter sp. UBA1297 (assembly GCF_002307755.1). Classification (NCBI taxonomy): domain Bacteria; kingdom Pseudomonadati; phylum Pseudomonadota; class Gammaproteobacteria; order Moraxellales; family Moraxellaceae; genus Acinetobacter; species Acinetobacter sp. UBA1297. The sequence continues at coordinate 64,633 of NZ_DBUF01000007.1, read as the reverse complement.
CCAACAAGATACCAAGTGTGGATTAGCCTTTATCTCTGGCCGCTACCCTAATCTTATTTCTGGTTTACTCAAAAAGTAGTGCTTGCTTGTATATACGGGTTATGGCATATTTGTGATAACTTGGCGAATTTGTATATAACCGCCACTAAATAAAGCTCGCTAATGCGAGTTTTTTTACGCTTAAAATAAAATGTAATATAAAAACAGGGAGTATTGAATGTTGATTGGGGTGGGTTTTTTATATAAACCGAGCTCATGTGGTTTCAGTAGAAATTATAGAACATAAGGCAGGTGTCTTTACAGTTCATCTAAAGCTGACTTTAACTAGCTATGAAGCTAAAGGGTATAGAAATATTGATTTCAAGAGTTAGACTAACGCCAAGAATTTAATTGAGAAACTAGCTGGCACTATAAATTTATTGTAAATTTAGAGTGATTTTGAATAAAAAAAATGGAGTCCGCGTTTAGCAACAGACCCCAATAAACTTTAGAATTACTATATAACTTTGTTTAAGATCTTACTTAATTTTTATTTTGTGGTTCATTCGGGGTAGGAGACTTTTCATCTTGCTTCACTTCATCAGGGGTCTGCGGTGAGATTTCCGGAGTAGGCTCAGTTGTATCATTGTCTTTTGTAGCTTTTTCGGAAAAATCTTTAAAATTAGACATTTTAATCTTCTTTATTATGTGAAGGAAATTCATCATGCTCTTTTATATCCACTTACACTAAGGTAGTTGTGAGAGTGGTGTGTGAGGTATGTGTCTTTTACATACGAAACGTATTACTGGCTTAATGATTGCTGAGCTTTATATGAAGTATAAAATTGGTTTTTACAGTATATTTTAAAAATAAGTGGGAAAATTTTTACAGAAAGCTTAAGAAACTATTGAGTATTTTTATTTTAATTAACCCAAAATAAGCCTCCCTTTGAAAAGCTGTGTCTTTAGAGAAAAACAATGCCTAGAAACAACTTTTTACCAGCGCTGGAGCAGGTTTATGACTTTTTACAAGAGCGCCCTGGTTTTAGGAATGAAAGTGATTTTACAAAAGCTGTAGAGTATTTTAGAACTTTACATGAAGAGGCTCCTGAAGAATTCAGAGTTCAGGCACCTAGTACCGTTAGAGGTAAATTTGGCAATAAAGAAATAATTAACTTAGGGGTGATGCCAAACTTTACTAATAAAAATAAGTTTGTTAATTGGGTGGATACTCAAATCAACTCCTAATATCTAATCATGAGAAAAGCTCACTGAAACGTGGGCTTTTTTATTACTATTAATAGTAAGTGTTACTCAAGTTTTTATAGCTATTTTATATAATAAACAGAATAAATAAATGTAAATTTACTGTTTAAATTCATATAAATAATTTTATTGTTAGACAATATCTATTACATATTAAAAATAACAAAATGAAATATAAATACTTTTTATCTGTTTTTTGTTTAATTTTTAAAAAATAAGCGTATAACAGGGCTTAAGACATAGGGAATGTCTCATAATAAGATAATTAGGTATAAATATGAAAGTTTCAAAAAGTTGGATCAATCCTGTTCTGATGGGTATTCTTATAGCTAGCTCACAAGCCAGTCATGCAGAATTTAAACGTTTTTCAGTATCGGCTGGTTGGTTGCATGTAATGCCTCAGGGTAAGGCTAATCCTTTTAATATTAATACAGCTGTAAAACCAAGGACTGATTATGGGGTCGGCAGTATATCTCAACAGTCTTTTCTTGATGCAATTAATCCTAATGCAGTAATGAGTGATGGAGTCACGCCTACGCAAGAATTTCTGGGACAAACATTTGAAGTGGTTATGCCTGGAGTACCTAGCGTTGCTCAAATATTAGGTCTATTGGAAGATAATGATCCCTTAAGCCCTAATAGTGCTGCATCAAACTTATCGGCTAATACGACAGGGACAGTACAACTTGAAGGCATAGATCAGTGGAGGAACGATGGAACTGGTTTAGAAGCTGAGGATGTTGATACATTAGGCCTGACATTTAGCTATTACGTGAACGACAATGTCTCTTTGCAGGTAATTGGCGGTATACCACCTAAGGTAGATATCAAAGGTAAAGGGGAGATTGTCGCGAATATGACTGGACAAGCCAGTCCAAATGAGATTATAGCCGGACTTTTTCCAGGGGGAAAATTAGATCTCCAACAAGATATTCCTATTACTAATTTGGGTAATAAAAATAAAGCTTCATCTGTACGGGCATGGACACCGGCGATTGAAGTCCAATATCAGTTTGGGAAGACTGGAGTAAACAAATTCCGTCCATATATTGGAGCCGGAATAATGTATGCCTATTTCAACGATATTAAATTAAATCCCGAGATAGAAACTGATTTAATTAATGCGGGTCATATGATTCAAAATATCATTGATAATAGAGCTGGAGCAGCGTTAGATGGAAAACTTTCAAGCGCTGATCCATATGTAAAAGTAGAAACTACTCAAGCGATTGCTCCAATAGTAACTTTGGGGGCAACATATGACTTAAATTCAAATTGGTATGGAGTCGCTTCAGTATCCTATGCAAAATTAAGTAATCATGCAGATATTGATGTATTTGACTCAAATACAGGACGACAGTTAATTCATTCAAGAACCAAGATAGATATTGATCCTCTTATTACTTATCTCGGGGTAGGCTATCGTTTTTAAAAAATTGTTAACTTGGAAGATATGTATTTAACCGGCCTTTTTTCGGTGAATAAACCTTGCTATATGAGATTATTGGCGAGGTTTTATTTTTGCCTATATTGACCTTGATCAGGGCAAATGCTATTTTTGTTTTATAGTGGTGGAAGTATAAATGAAAACCACAGCAAAATTCTAAAAGCTCACTAAATAGTGGGCTTTTTTTATTTTAAAAAAACTTAACATTCAGGCATTACAAAAGATACTTTCACTTCCTCTAATTGGGCTAAATTATTAAGAGGTTTATATGCTTTTAAAACAAGCAGGTATTCCTTTATTAAGACTTGCTTCTGTCAACAAAGTCTAAGAGAGGTTCTTATGTCAGCCCAGTCAACTTATTATATCGGCGGTATGTATAACGGTCAGATGGTAGAGCCATCACATTTAGGCTCGGAAGAGATCCTCAAATTTATTGAAGAATTTACGGCACAAGACAAAGAAACACTGTTGTATAAAAGGGTTCAAATCAATAAGGATGGCACTATTAAGTCTTTTTACTTGCTGGAAGGCGCAGAGCCTTCAGAATACAAAGAGTTAATTTTTAATATCTGGTCAGATGTGCCAGTAGATGTTTATAGTATTTAAAAATAATAACAATGTTGTGGTTAATGGAATGAAGAATTATCAAAGATTAGCTAAAGAGACCTATTTAAAAGTATATAGAGAGTATGGCTTTACCTCTAACGGCTTGAGAGATCTGAATCTCTTGCTGGCTGAGCTGGAAGCTAAAACTAAAAATAAGACTATCAAAGTTCCTTTCAATAGCATGTATTTAAAAAATCTAAAACCCATAGAAAAATGGGGGGTAAAAAGAAAGGTGGATTTTAGCGTGATCCCTGATCGGGAACTTACCCAAAGTTTTATTGATTGGTATGTAAACCTGATTGAAACTATATTTACACAAAAAGAAAAAACCTTTCCTCTAGCGGATGAAAAAGAGGAAGGCTATCAAGATATTGTGAACTACTTTAAAAGAAAGAACTCTTCAGTAAAAGCTAGATCTGATAACTTTTATAAAAAAGTGCATAAGAGAACACAACAGCTAAAAGCAGATTGATGATTCACTATTTACTAAATACCCACCGTGAAGTTCCAAAATATGAAAAAATTTATTGCTTCAGGATTTTTACTGACGGTTCTCTGTGCATGTTCAAATTATCAGTCAGATATTGATCACGTATCTGAACAAAAAACAGATAAACAAGCAGAAGATACACTCCATGAGTGTTTGCCACTTCGGGCCAAAGAGCTTGTAGGGAGAACTGATTTAAGTGATCAGGAAATCAAAAAGATGACCAATTCAGAGATACTTCGCTATGCAAGAGTAGGTGAGGCTGTTACAGAAGATTATCGACCAAACCGGATTACAGTTATTAAGGCTTCAAATACCAACAAGATCATTGACGCTTCATGTGGTTAGAAAGAAAGGGGGCGAATTACTGTTTATCTGTATTGATCTTGATTAAAATGAGTTCTATTTGCATTGATTACAAATTAGTCTTTATCACTAGTATCTTTAACTAATTGTTTGAACTAATATTGCGCTTAAATTTCGGGGATATATCTTCTTTGAGTCTTAAATCATTCTTTGGTTTAACTCAATTGCGTTACCTATTGCATTTTCAACAAAGCTGACTTGGATAAATGAAAATTTTATCTTTAGGGACCTTACATCACAAACTAAACACCTTGCAGCTATAAGTAATTACTTACAAAAATTTTAAAATGTTTTTTTACGATTTTTATGTGGTTACTATTTAGTTAGGTCAGGAGGTTAATGTGGAAGATGTAAGATTGTTGTATGTAAGTAAGCTAAAAGATTGTGCCAACCCTATGAATGAGCTGTTCAACATTCTTACTGAAGCATTAAACTTTAATACGCCTCATAAGATTTATGGTGCTCTCTATTACGGCAATGGCTACTTTGTCCAATGCCTTGAAGGGGAGAGGAAAAAAGTTGAACATCTTTATTTTCAGAAGATTCTTAAAGATCCACGTCATGAAGAATGTGAAGTACTGTTCTTAGAAAATATTGATGAACGAATGTTCTCCAAATGGCATATGAAATATGCGAGCTATCATAAAGATGTTATAAATTTCTTTATGGATAAGCATAAAGAGAGCTTTAATCCCTATTTGTTGACTAATGAAACTATTCCTGACTTTGTAGATTTATTATCTCGACAGCCCGACAGTTTTTATACCTTAAGCCATAGTTGATTTATTCTGTTTCAATATTAAGTTAGCTTATTTAATTTTTTAAAAAGTTATTCAATTAATCTTGAAGATATATAAAAATAAAACCTGCCCCGCAGGTTTTATTTTTATATATTGGATCAGAGAATAAGAACATGCTTGAAGAACTAGCAAATAAAAGAATATTAGTGAGTGAATACGATACATACTATTAACTCTATTATCCAAAAAAATTACTCAAGAAACTCGATATTTTGTCTATATTCAAATGACCCTTTTTACTTAAGGGTACTTTGGTAACCTACTTTAATTGTCTTTTCTCCCTGAAAGAAAGGCTCTTAAAGTTTTAATGAATTTGTATACACTTAGTTCTATACAAATCCTCATTAGCCTATCCTTAAGAGGATAGGTTTTTTTTATTCATAAGATTTTAGTTGGAGACAGATTTTTAGAAATTTGTTTATATTGTTTATTTAAAAATCTCTAATTTAATTTCAAGCTATGTTTAATAAATAAACAACATGAGATACATTAAGCATATCGTTATTGCTATTAAAACAACTACATATATTTGAATTTTAAATTATATTAATATTAATTCTATCACTTTCCTTCCGATAGAAGAGTGTGTGTAGTAGTACCCCTTAACCTGCTTTTACCTCTATGAAAGCAGGTTTTTTTAACCCTTCATTATTAGTTTATTAGCTTTAAATATCCATCTACCGAAAGCTCATATCACTCCCAGTATGAGCTTTTCTATTTAATGAGAGAGATTTTAAATATGAGTGATTCAGATATACTGAAAACATTACAGGTGTTAGAGAAAACACATGGTAATTCAAAAGAGGTTGTTTATAGCGCTCATCTCTCTGATGAATGCGTATATTTGTTTTCAGATATAGGATATGCCGGAAATAATCCTACTCCCAGGCATGAGTGGCGCATGAATAAGGCAGATCCTGATTTGGAAATAAAGTTAAAGAGTGCGGTTCAGCTTATTCTGGATGAAGCCCAAGTGGCTTAAGGATAATGGGTGAACTGAAAGTATGAAAGGAATTAACTTTATTATTGAAGATCTCATAAGCTCTAAACACCTTATGAGATCTTTTAAAATTTATTCTCATAACTACAGATCAAATCCTAGATTTTTTAAAATAACTTATGCAATCTATTTGATTAAATTAATTAAAATTACTTAGACATTTATACTATATTTATTTTGCTAGGGCTCTGATATAGCTAGGTGTTTGCCGAAAAATTAAGAAGTTTTTATCATGTCTAATTATAGAATTACTTATGAAAGATTAATCTCTAGTATCAATAATAAGCTGGAAGTAAATAAAAACACGGCTATAAGTTTTGAAGAGAAATATTCTGATATTGAGCCTGGAGTAGTAGAGAAACTGGAAATTTACTATGATGCTAAAGGGTATGAGTTTGACTGGCTAGAAGAAGATAACTTATTGGTGGTGCTTATAACACCTAAATAACTGAACAATAGTTTTAAGCCACCTACGGGTGGTTTTTTTATGGGTGTAAGTTATGGATATAGACCAATACAAAGTTCTAACCAAAAAGAAGCCATTAAAAAAGGTACCAAGAGCAAAGCCATTACCCAAGGCAACTCAAAAATATCTCGAAGCTGAAGAAACCCTTTTTCAAGAACTAGAAGAACACTCAATTGGGTATGAGCGAAAGTTTCAGTTTAAAACCACTAAGCACTGGCGATTTGATTTTCATATTGTAAAGCTGCGATTGCTAATTGAGATTGAGGGTGGACCTTGGTCTGGTGGACGCAGGGGTAAGCTGGCCAATAAAGCATGGAGCATGGACCGTTATGATCATGCAGAAGAACTAGGTTATGCGTTCGAACGTTTTCATCCTGATTCAATACTTTCAGGCTATGTCATTAACTGGATTAAAAAAGAACTGGAGCGAATGAATGATAGAACAGTTCAGACCATTCCCACCGCCGGATCTGATTGATCAGGCAGAGGAAGAGGAAGCAATCCGGCTGTCACCCGCCGTTGAATTAAAAGAATGGGTGCTTAAAAACTTTTTAACCTTGGGTGGCCAGCTGCACAATCCGGATCATGATCATATCGCTGAGCTGCTTCATGATGATGAAACCTTCCTGGCATTTGCTTGGGCTTCATCTGCGGCAATAGCGAAAAAACGTATGGTACTGGGCCAATGTGAAAAGGTGATGTTTAACCAAGGTGGCTGGAAGAAGGCTAGACAGGAACAACAGATGCGGGACTGGTTCGGCTATGTACCTGTTTATCTCATTACAGTAGACGCAAGCTTTTGCGAAAACTCTAATGATCGGGAGTTCTGCCGTTTGATTGAGCATGAGCTTTATCACATCGGTGTTGAACGTGATTCGGATGGCGAAATCATTTATAGCGATATGACCGGCTTACCAAAGCATTATCTTGCTGGCCACGATGTAGAAGTATTCTTTGGTGAGACTAAACGCTGGGGAGCTGATGAGTCAGTTAAGCGTTTACTGGAAATCGCGAAGAATGCGCCGTTTGTTTCTGAAACTAATATTGCTGCGTGTTGTGGAACGTGTGTGATCAATTGAGCCTAAGGGCTCTTTTTTTTGCCTGCCTTGTCATACGTAGTCATACAAAGAGGTGATTATGGCAACCCTAAAAGAGCCTGTAAAAATATTTATAGTTCAAGCTCTTGCATGCCGTGATACACCTCAAGAAGTAGCGGACTTGGTAAAACAGGAGTTTGATATTGAAATTGACCGGATGCAGTGCTCATCTTATGACCCGACTAAAGTGGCTGGGCGTAACTTAAGCAAGAAGTATGTTCAGCTATTCAATGATACTCGCCAAAAGTTTGATGAGGGTCTGATTGATATTCCAATTGCGAGTAAGTACTACCGTCTTAAACAGTATCAAAAGCAACTGGAGAAGACCAAGAATGCCAAAACAATTCTTAAGATTCTCGAACAGGCTGCAAAAGATGTTGGGGGACAGTTTACTAATAAAACTGAAGTCACCAGTGAAGTCACTCAAACCACAGTGACTCAGGCTACAGATGAACAGGTAGCTGAAGCAGTAAGGAAGGCCCAAGAGGAATATTAAATGGATCTGCAAGCACGGGTTGAAAAGAAGCTGTGTGAAGATGAGCATTTATATTTCACACGGCGTTTCTTCAAGCCCCGTATGGGCTTTAAGTTTACGGTGAACTGGCATCACGTCTATATCTCATGGATCATTGATCAGGTTATAGCGGGTGAGATTGCAAACGTGGTGATCAACGTTCCACCCGGCGCCGGTAAGACTGAGCTGACCACGAACCTGATCCCACGTGGTTTAGCATTAAATGCTCGTTCACGGTTTCTTTATCTTTCATTCTCGCAATCACTGGTTGAAGGCGTATCGGATACGGCGCGTGACATTGTGAAGTCAAAAGACTTTCGCCAGATGTGGGATTTATCAGTCTCAAACAGCACCGACTCCAAGAAAGAGTGGAAAATTACAGTTGAGGATTATGACGTTGGTCATGTGTATGTAGCTTCCATGGGTGGACAGGTCACAGGGCGGCGAGCAGGAACCTTGGCAGACGATGGCTTTACTGGCTGTATCATCATTGATGACCCGTTAAAGCCTGAGGATGCCTTTAGTAAGATCAAGCGAGATGCCGCGAATCGAAAGCTACTCAATACCGTGAACTCACGTAAGGCCAAGTCTGACACCCCAATCATCATGATCATGCAGCGGCTTCATACTGAAGATCCGACTAACTTTGTCATGACAGGAAATTTACCAGGTGAGTGGACACAGATTTCTATCCCGGCACTGATTGATGATGCTTATATTGGTACCTTGCCAGAGCATATTCAAAAGCTGGTACCACGAGATGCTGAGCGTGATGAAAAGGGCCGTCAAAGCTACTGGCCAAAGAAAGAGTCACTTCAATCTTTATTACAGCTTGAAAAGGGCGGTAAGGATAAGGAAGGGGCAACAGTTTCCCGCTACACCTTCTCAAGCCAGTACATGCAGCAGCCTAAGAAATTGGGTGGAGACCTGATTAAGTCTGAATGGTTTGGATTCTATACAGATATACCAGAATTAAAGTGGCGCGCCGTTCTAGTCGATACAGCCCAGAAAGTTAAAGAGCATAACGACTACTCGGTATTTCTGCTGGTGGGTATGGGGATAGATGGCAAGCTGTATTTGCTGGATCTCTTGCGTGGTAAATGGGAAGCCCCAGATCTTAACCGTCAGGCAAAAGCCTTTCTGGATAAGCATAAGGAATATATCTGGCACACCAAACCTATTCGTTACATGAAGGTAGAGGACAAGGCCTCAGGTACCCAATTGATCCAGACACTCGGGACTTACTCTGGTGTTGCTGTAATACCAGTACAGCGAAATATCGACAAGCTCTCTCGCTTTATGGATGTACAGGTTCATCTTGAGGCGAATTATAAGGATAAGCCTGAAGATCGTTTTGTGATGGTTCCCAAGAATGCTCATTGGGTTGGCGACTTCTTTGAAGAGTGTGAAGCATTCAATGCCGCCTTTACCCATGATCATGACGACCAGGTGGACACCCTGATCGATGCCATTGAAGATGCAGTTTTAATGTTGAATTACAGCCCACCGGCTTCATAGGTTTTATTATGGCTAAAAAAAGTAAAAAGGCGAATGTCAAACAGCCTGAGAGTTCAAAACCGGTTTCAGGTGGTATGTACTCTCATGAGGCTGAACTTGCTCTCATCAACTATCTGACCAAGATGCCTGACGGCGATGAGGTTCTGCGTAAGGCAGGTGTCACCCGTCACCGGCTGAAAGTCATGATGTACGATGACGAGATATACCAGTGTATTGAGAAACGCCAGGATAAACTGGAAAGTGCGCCGTTTCGTATTGAACCTGCTGATACTTCAGCAGCAAAAATCCTGACTGAGCATCTGCGTGAATGGTGGTCTGAAATTATCATTGGTGCACAGAACGCCCGTTGGTATGGCTACTCGGTTTTAGAAGCAATCTATAACAAACCGGAAACGCCGAATCTGCATATTGATGGCGATGCCATCACGCCGTTCATTGGGTTTAACTGGATTGGCGAGAAACCGCTGCAATGGTATGAGCCAAAGAATGATGGCCGTTTATTACTGTTGGCCAACTACAACAAGATCCGTCAGGATCAGGAAGTAGACCAACGCTTCAAGCACTTCTTGACTCGATGCAAGCCGACTTATGAGCAACCTTATGGTGAGGCATTATTAAGCCGTTTGTATTGGGTGTGGTTCTTTAAAAATAACGGCTTTAAGTTCTGGGCGAAGTTTGTTGAAAAGTTTGGTATGCCGATACTGGTTGGTAAATCTGCGACTGGACAAAATGAGGCGATGAAAAGCGCACTACTCAATGCTCATGCAAGCTCAGTCATTGCGATTTCAAATCAGGATGAAATTACGGTGCAAGGGACGGGTAATGGCAATGGTAACGGTAGTGGAGCCTATGAAACTTTTGACAAGAACCTGGAGCGCCGTATCCAGAAGGTGATCTTGGGTCAGACACTGACCAGTGGTACTGATGGTGCCGGCTCTATGGCACTGGGCAAGGTTCACAAGGAAGTCCAGGATGATAAGTTCAAAGCTGATCTGAGAATGATTACCCCGACTGTCCAAGCTATTTTGAATGCACTCTGTGATATTAACCAATGGCAACGACACACCATAGTCATTCTTGAAGACAAGCCGCTTAAAGGTGATCAGGCTGAACGTGATGCCAAGCTTAAAACAGCAGGTGCTCACTTTAGTGGTCAGTACTTTGAACGTGAATATGGTTTGCATCCAGGTGATCTTCAGGAGCCTTTAGCTTTACCGGTAGGGCAGAATGTTCAATTCAATGCACTACCCCATAAAGCCTTTAGCTTTGCAGCAACTACCAGAAAGCTATCACCTGAGCAGCAGGAAGTAGAAGAGCTGACTGATGCACAGCGCAATATCGAACTCTTAAATAATGCCCAGGTAAATGAGCTTTTGCAGAAGAGTGAAACACCAGAAGAACTGGCCTTTCATCTGATACAGCTTATGCCTGAAGCCAATCAGTCGCAGTTCACGGCGAATCTGGAACGGGCTTTATATGCAGGTGATGTGCTGGGGTATATAACAGCAAGTGAGGGGAAATGAAGCCAGTCACATTCTTAGAGGCCTTACAGTTTGCCCGGTCTCGTAAAATCGTATTGCCTGATGAGTTTTACTCTCTGGATCTCAAGACACGACAACTGGCCACCACGGTCAGTTTTTTATCGAGCATAGAACAGATCCAGACTGTGATAGCCGCTGTAAACAAGGCTATTGCAGATGGCTCGACATTTGAGGACTTTAAGAAACTGGTCGCTGAAAATGAGATCAAGCTCAGTGAGCCTTATCTCAAGAATGTTTTTAGGACCAATATTCAGACGGCGTATAGTCATGGACGCTGGCAACAGCAGCAACGCAATAGAGACAAACGACCATACCTGATGTATTCAGCTATCGATGATAGCCGGGTCCGTCCAAGTCATCTGGCATTGAACCGGATTATCCGTCATATCGATGATCCGTTCTGGCTCATGTATTACCCGCCGTGGTCCTTTATGTGTCGCTGTACAGTGATTGCCTTAACCGAGAAGCAGGCATTGAAATATGGTATTACGCCAGATGATCAGCTACCGGAAGTGGCTGAGGAAATGGGATGGAGTACTAGTCCAATGACCTATGGCGATTTATCTGGTCTGGTAGATCAGAAGATCCTGGATTCTGACCTGGATAAAGCGTTTTTGCTGGAGCAGAAAGAGGTCATCAAGGCTGAATGGACGGCAAGTAAAAAGCTGGCCAGTTTATTTGCTCCAATGGATGAGCAGAGCCGTGATCTATTTGAAACTATTGTTGAGACAGTTTTACCTTTAGATCCGGAAATACGTCCAAGTACAATTAAGACTTTCCTGGATTATGTACAGGGCAATGATTCAGCTCTTACGGCGCAGTTAAAGCAGCCACCTGTCACTCTGGCTGAGGAAGTACTTGAACGCTGGCTGAAGGAGGATTTAGGCAGGCTACAGGCAGTAGCATCAAATAGTGCAACTACAGTGACCGGATCAGCTTCACTAAACCGCGCTGCATCATTGGAGGTAGGTAAGGTCATTACACTGGATGCGCCGTTAATACTTGCAGGTTCTAGCTCAAACATCGTGATTCAGATTGAGAATGCTAAAGGTTTAGGTATTGATCTGGAAAAGCTAAATGCAGGGCAAGGCGTACTGTTTCCCTTAGGCCTATCTTTTCAGGTGGTTTCAAGTGAAATAGTAAATGGCCAGATGATTTATACACTGAAAGCCTTAACTAACTAAACTTAGGAAATTAATTTGAGCCACTCCATCAGGGGTGGTTTTTTTATGGAGCATGAAAAATGCCAGATCCAAATGAAGAACGGCTAAAGTTTCTATTTAATACATCAGCCATTGAGGTACCTCAGGCCAAAGAGGGAGAAAAGCGTACATTTAGAGGTACGGCGTATAGCGGTGGACGTGTAGATGGTCACTGGTATTGGGGCCGTACTGGTGTGGTCTTTGATCTTGAGGGTATCGAAATTGATTCACCTACTGCATTGCTGGAAGAGCACTTCGGCTCTAATCGTATTGGTGTAGTTAAAAAAGTCGATACCAATGGAAAGATCGATGTAGAAGGACACTTCCTGACTAATGAACGGGCCAAGGAGATTGTCCAGGACTCTGATGACGAGTTTCCATTTCAAATGTCCATGTTTATTGATCCGGGTTCAGTTGAAGAGGTAAATACAGGCCAGACCGTTGTGGTTAATGGTCAGTCATTTACCGGACCTATCGCCGTTTTTCGTAACAACCGTATTCGTGAATTCACGATCTGCTCTACCGGTGCTGATCGGAATACATCAATCAAAGCCTTCTCAGGCAAACCTAACTCCAATCAACTACCAGAAGAGGATACAGACGTGACCGAACTAGAAAAAGCACAACAGGCCAAACAGCAGGCAGAAAAGGAGCGTGATGATGCGCTAGAAGAGCTGAAACAGTTTAAAGCACAGAAACGTGCTGATGAGATTGCAGCTTTAGAAACTGAGCTGAAAACACAGTTCAGTGCTGAAGACAAAACGGCTTATACCAATATGGATGATACCGTCTTTGCCTTTACTGCAAAGCAGCTTCGACAGTTTTCGGCGGGTGGGCAGCAGCCACCAGCTGGCCAGCAGCAACAACAAACACCAAGTGTAAATCCTGCACTGAACTACCTGTTCAATCATCAGGCTACTGGTGGCCAAGGTGGGCAAGGACAAGGCGGATCGGGCGGTAACCAGGAGCATCAATTCACAGCAGGTGCAAAAGCCTTCGCTGAACAAAACAAGGGGAAATAATTCATGCCTATTCACTATATTCCACCGGTATCACTTACTACACGTAAACTGGTACTCGACAATGAAAAGCTGCGCCGTGCCAATGCCAAGGTAACGGCCGGTACCGCCTACAATTACGGCGATCTACTGACATTATCTGATGACAATGTACTGACTCATGCTACAGATGAATCATCCTGGGATGTGATCTGTGGCCAGAACGTTACCGCAGCCGAAGCAACTATTAAAGCGGCTGAAGGGATAGAAATTCCAATGTACTACGGCGGCGTATTTAACGTTGAGGCCGTGTCTTTAAATGGGGCGTTGCTGGACAAGGCGAAATATGATGCTGTCCGCGCCAAAGCAACCAAAAACAAAATCGAACTTTCTAAGGTGTAATCAACATGCCACAGTCTTTTAATATTGACGGTACTCCGCTTGAACTTCTTGATGTGGGTGAGCTTACTCTCATTCATAACAACTTCCGTCCGATGGATACATGGCTGCTGGACCGCCTGTTTCCAAACCGCCCGATATTCGCTCGGGATTACGTACCACTAGCTGAAGTAACAGCTGAACACGACTTGGCACCACTGGTATCGCCACAGCAACCTGGTAAACCTTTTGATACTGATCAATCCGGTGAAGTACGCCATGTGAAACCGGCTTACTACAAACCTAAAAATCAGGTAACACCTGCAGAAACCTTTGAGCTTGCTTTGCTGGAGCGTCTGCGTACAGCTGGCATTATCTCTACCGGTAACCAGCAGCTCTCTGACCAGGAGAAAATGGTAATTGCTCAAATCGCTGTTATGAAACGGAACCATGATGCGATTGATAACTCGGTTTTGATGATGGCCATTAATCTTCTAAAAAATGGTCAATACCTGCTGCATTCAGATGATTATGAGTACAACCTGGTGGATTACCGTCGTGATGCATCTCTGCTTTTCACTCCTGCAATACCTTGGAATGAAGCTGGAGCAAAGCCTGTTGATGACATTAAACGTATGCTAGAGCGTCAACTGGCCGCTGATGGTGGTGAAGCTAAGCTTGCTATCATGTCGGGTTCGGTTTGGGCAGCTCTATGGAATAATTCAGAATTCAAGGATGAATTCATCAAGCCTTATGCTGGAATCTCTGTACCAGTTACACCAAGCTTTGGCGTAAGTGAGACTGCTACATTGAAAGGCACTTTTGATGGAATTGAATTCTGGGTTTACGATGCAACCTACCGTCATAAGGGTAAGGTGAACCGTTTCATTGAGAAAGACTATTTCAGTCTGATCTCGGATACCAATGGCTCGGTGGCTCATTGTAAGATTAAAAATATGCTGGCCAATGGTGTGGCTCAGCAGTACTTTGACCGTCAATGGTACTGTGAAGATCCAAGCGGCATTATGCTGATGACCGAATCTGCTCCACTGGTCATTCCATCGAATAAGAACGGCGTAGTTGGTGGGACCGGCTTCATTACTCTATAAGGAGGCTTAAATGCCGAAGTACATAGCAAAACAATCCATCGGGCATTTTATGCCAGGTGATGAAATCAAAGGGCTTGAAGCAAAACGTATTCAGGCCCTTTTAGCATCTGGGGCTATTGAAGAATATCAGGAGCCGGAAGAGCCTAAAGCAGATAGTGCCGCTGCACGTTTAGCTGAGCTTGAAAAGGCTAATACAGAGCTGACAGCAGCAAATACTACTTTAACTGAAGCCAATCAGACCGCTGCTGCTGATAAAGCCAAGGCTGAGCAGGAAATTGCTGAACTTAAGGCAAAAGTGGCTGAGCTTGAAAAGGCCAAGCCAGCATCTAAGTCTAAGACCAGTGACAAGCCAGCTGAACAGGGTGCTGATACAGCCAAGTAAGGTGATCTATGTACGCAACAGAAGCAGACATGGTGAAGCGGTTTGCTAATGACATTGAAGAGTTAAAGCTGATGCATGCAGATGCAGCCGCTACTATCAATGAAGCACTTCAGGATGCGGCAGAAGAGATTAACGGCTATATCGGTGGCCGTTATCCTCTACCTCTTCCCAATGTGCCCAGTAATCTGAACCGCATGGCCTGTGATATTGCCCGTTACCGGCTTTATTACCAGCAACCCACTGAAGAAGTACGTAACCGTTATAAGGATGCGATTAAATTTCTTGAACGGGTACAAGACGAGAAAGCACATCTACAGATTCAGACCGCAACCAATGAAATTATAGATGATCAGCCCAAGGGCCGGCCTACCACAATGCCCATCGGAACCAGTTATGTAGGAGGCGTGTTTGGTGATGAAACGCTAGACAAGATGCCTTCATTTAAATAAGGAGGAGGTATGGCTTTTGCTATAACAATTCGTCCTGACAATGAATCTGCCGTAATGGCAGTACTGCAGCATATGGCCGATTTCGACAGCAGAAAGGAGGATATATTTGTCGAGATTGGTGGCTATGGGGTTCACTCCACTCAAGAACGGTTTATTGGCCAGCATGATGTAGACGGTAACCCATGGAAACAGTCATGGCGAGCCCGAACGCAAAATGGTCAAACAGGCCGTGATACGGGTGAATTAATGAATGAATTGCACTATAACCTGCGCCCTGATGGTGTTGAGTGGGGTTCAAACAAAATGTACGCCCATGTTTTTCATTTTGGTGCAACCATTCTGCCTAAAACGGCGGAGTACTTAACCTTTGCGGTGGGTGGCCAGTTCAGGAAAGTGAAACAGGTCAATATCCCTTCTCGTACCTTTCTGGGCATCAATCAGGATGATGATGAAGAGATCCTTAATATTATCGGGAGGCATATAGGTGTCTGACTTTTTTGCAGTACGTGGAGAAATTGCCGAGAAGCTCAAGGAGATTCCGGATTTCAAGCAGATCTATACGCCGTTGAACTCTGTACTGGTGACTGAAATGTCTCAGGTAACCCCATCAGCTCACGTCAACTTCGTGCGGGTTCGTCCTAAGGATAGTGCGGGCAAGGGAAAAATGAACATGATCAGCCAGCAGTGGGCGGTCACCGTGGCCTGTAAGAATGCCCGTTCACAGTCTATAGATGGTTCAGCGGTAACAGATCAGGCGGGTAATCTTCTTGAAGATGTTATTCAGTTGCTCTCAGGCTGGAAGCCAGCCTCGGCACGTGGGGAATTGATGCTGGTTGATGTGAAAGAAGCCTTCAGTACAGGTTTTGCATATCTCACAGCAGTATTTGAATCAGAACGATTTATCTAGGAGCCAATCATGGCAGCAAAACAATATATAGCCCAACAACCATTAGGGCGTTTCAAAAAAGGGGATTTCGTGGGTGGACTCACCGATGCTGAAATCCGACAGCAATTAGATGCAGGTACGATCAAGGAGGTAGAAAAGCCCTCTGAAGAGTCGAAACCAGCTGCAGCAAAAACTACAAAAGAGGTAAAAGCAGATGGGAAATAAACCAGATGTTATTTCGTTACAGGGTGAACTGTTCCTGGCTAAAATTATTAATGGTGCAGTATCAGGTATGTTTCCAGTAGGAAGTATGCCGGCCCTGCAGCTTCAAATTACTTCGGATTCAACCGATCACTATGAGTCAAAAACAGGTTTTCGTACGAAAGATGCTGTACTACGCAAGCAGACAGGAGTATCCGTAAGCGGTACCTTGGAAGAGGTAACCAAGCAAAACCTTGCCATGGTGATGAGTGGTAAAGTTACTGAAATATCTGCAAGCACTATCGCTGATCGCTCACTAGGTACTGTTGAAGCTGGGACCATGATTGATCTGGGTGAGCGTAATCTGTCAGAAATTAAGTTTAAAGACGGCGCTGATACAGATATTGATACCAGTACCTATGTACTCGATTCGGCATTCGGTACAGTGATTTTTAATATTGCACCGACTGGTGACGTTAAGTGGTCAGGTAAAGCCGGAAAATTAACGCGTACTGCGATTGCAAACGATATCGGCAATGAATACCGCTTCTTCTTTAAAGGTGTTGATACCTATAAAGGGGATAAGGTTGCCGTAACCTTATGGCGTGTGGAGTTCTCACCGGAGACAGAATTTGATCTGATCAATGAAGATTTCTCTAGTTACGATATTGAGGGCGAATGTCTGGCTGACATTACCAAGGTAAATGATGCTGAACTTAGCATGTTTGGCCACATTGATCGTTTTAATGTAGCAGCTTGATATTAAATCTGAGTAACTAAATCCAAAATACAGGCACAGGGGCGCATAAGCGTCTTTTTTTGTGCCTGTTTATTGCTTAATACCTTTGGATATCTTTTCTTTTGGGTGGATAAAAAGTATTTTATTAACCTGTATGGTACGGTTTTTAAAGGTAAAAACTGACCTTCAGTGTTGATTGGATTTATTAAATGACACCAGCGCTATATCAGGAAGTGCAAGATTTTTATCTGCACGCAATGGCCTTGACCAAGTTTGCCTTTTTCTTATCAAAAAAGGGTTCTTTTTACACTTTGGTTTTGGCAGGTGAACAACCAGAGGTAAATGAAAGAATAAGAAATTTACAGGGCAATGGATTAGTAATCAAATACGATAAGGGGTCCACGCTTTATTTTGTTTACGAAGTTCAGGATGATATAGAGAAACTGATAAAGTTACCTAAGTTGAGCGATTCACAGATAGAGTTTAAATTGCAAGAGATATTAAAGCGATACAGATGAATGTTACATTGGGCTACTATATTCAGAAGGATAGGGTGAAATATTGATTTTATCTGTTCTATAGTTTCCTGATAATGAGAATAATTATCAAAAATTAACAGATGTTTTGATGTTTTACTTTTAAGATGGGCACCATTAGGCATCTATATTGAATTCAAAAATTAAAAATGGAGAACATATGTATGAAATATCTCTTCTTGGCGCTAGCAGCAGGTATATTTCTAATGGGGTGTAATTCTAATATGGCTAAGGCTTCTAAAAATCCTACTACAGACGAATCCTCAGAAAATTTAAAGCCCAAACAGATCATCAATGTTACTGAAGAACAGCAATTACTAAAGTTTATTGGACCAAATAATCAAACATATATCCTTAGAACTACAGATAACTTTGAAACGGCAGAACTAAGTGATCAGTCAGGTAAAACTTATCGACTTAAACGAGCCGTATCAGCAAGCGGGCTCCGCTTAGCAAATAGCCAAGGGGTATCAATCCACTTTAAAAATGGTGAAGGTATTCTAGAACTAATTAAGGATCAGCCTATCAATGTTACTGAGGTTAAGCCTTAAACCTGAGAGATAAACATAGTATTAAATGAATAAAAGCACCTTCGGGTGCTTTTTTATTTCCTGAACTTTATTTTGAGATTCCATCATGAATGATTTTTTTCTAGCAGCTAATCGCTCTATCACAGTGAATGATGTTGAAGTTCACCAGATCCAGATGAAAGATTTTGACCAATGGGCGGTACATGTCGAAAAGGTAAAAGGCTTCTTAAAGGGAAAAGATTATTCAGATGAAATTTTAACTCAACTTTTTAAGGCTCATTCAATTGAAGTGCTGGGTATATGCAGTCTGGCCACCAAGCTTCCAGCAACCAGTTTGATTGATCTGGCCACGACATCGGAACAGCAATTTAAAGAAGTTTTATCAGCAGTACTACAGGTGAACGGCGCTTATTTTAAAGAAGACCAGCCTAAACGCCGTAATAAAAAGCAGGTAGTAAAAGACAATGATTCCACCTGGTTTGACTCATTCCAGCTACTGATCAGTGCTGGCCATACTCATACCGAAATTATGAATATGACTTATGGTGCTTACAGTGAGTATTTAAAATCAGCCCAAAAGGATTACCGGAATAAGCTTGCAGCCCTGACCAGTGTAGTGAGATCCGCTCAGCATGCATCTGCTAAAGAACTAAAGAAGTTTCTTGATGAGCTAAAAGAAGAAATAGTGTGAATTATGTAACATTTTCACATAATTAAATTTACCATTTCCGATTAGAATGGTCGGTATTATAAAAGTGCACTTGAGCTTAATCATGAAAAGAGTATTAACAGCGGAAAGTAGAGCAGCATATAAGAAATGGTTTAACTCATTCAGCAGTGACGAGCAGAGAGAGTTGATAAATATGGGTGTGGCATGCGGTGCCGACTCAAAGTTTTTTAAGCATGAGATACTAGACCTCCTGAGTCATCTTGATAATGAGAAGCTTAAAAGCAATAGAATTTTATTCAAGAAATTTGCTGAAAGATATATTGCTTTAGTCCCTGATCATATTCGACCTCATGTGAACTGGACACTTCTGGAAAACAGTCGTGACTATCGCTCTTGGTTTGCAAATAGACAGATGTTTGTTTTTAACTGTCTGGTCGTTAAAGATATTTATGAGCATAGCAAGGATAAGAATTCGAGCTACTTATTATGGGCCCCCATTATTGATGACCATACCCCGGAAACTTGTAAGAGTTTCAGTAGCAAAGTATTTAATATTCTTGATAAGGAGTTTCAGGAACAGGCTGTTGAGCATTGGAGCAGACCGCAAGAAGGCTGTAGATGCAGTTTGATCTCGATTACTCATGCACAGGCAGAGAAATACCTGATGGATATGAACATAAGTGCATAGAATAAAGAGATATAAGTGAACAAGGATGTTCTTTCACATTGCGATAATTTAGACCAGTCGGTTAAGATGCTAAAAAATATCTCAAAATAAGGGCATGAGAATGGCAACAGTAGAGTGTATTGCATGCGGTCATGTGGGAGAGCCGAAAACAAAGGGTAGTTTTTTTATAACAATTATCCTGCTTTGTATTGGATTTTTGCCTGGTGTTATCTACGAAATCTGGCGGAGGTCTGGTGGTAAAGTGTGTAGTGCCTGTGGTAGTAACCAGGTACAATTATATCGACCAGTCCCAAAAGTTGTTAAAGCTTTACCAGAAGAGCATGTACAGCTTCATAAAAAACAATCCGCATCAAAAACTAAACTTGTTGCAAATGATGGTTTTTCTTATAACGCTGGACAACGGTTAAAGATAGACGACAATGGAGTTGAACAAAAGCAATGTCCTGACTGCCGTGAATATATTCGATTCGATGCTCGAAAATGTAAGCATTGCGGATCAACCATTGAATAAATAATTTAAATTTTTATCACTTCATATAGCCCACCATTTGGTGGGTTTTTTATTGCGAGTAAAAATATGGCCGGTAAAGAATTATCGTTTAAGCTTGTAATGGAAGCCGACACAAAGAATTATGTGTCTAATGTTGAACAATCTGAAAGTATTACAAAGGCCGTTATCGCTGTAATTAAAAGTGAGGCTGATAAGTTAAAAGCTGCTTCTACTGAAACTGCAAAAGATGTTGGAAAAATAGTTCCGGATGATTTGCAGAAGAAAGCTGATCAGGCTGCCAGCAAGATCAATAATCTTGGTAGCGAACTTCAGGATACTGCAACTAAGGCAAATAAGGCAGGCTTTGAAATCGGTGAAGCCATTCCAGGTGATGCGCTTCAACTTGCAGAACTGCTGGGTACCAAATTTTTTACAGCGGCCAAGGAAATTGAAGCTCTTGGTGACAAATCGATTATCAGTGCAGGTGAGTTACGCTCAATGTCGAGCACTGGTGAGCAAGGTCTCAATGAACTTAACTCGGCACTAAAAGCTGCTCAAGCTGAATTGGTTCGGTTGCAAAGTACGGATGGCACCTTAAAAGATATCGAGATTGCAAAAGATCGTGTTCTAAGTATTGAAGATGCTATTAAAGAAACGTCCAGTGCATTTAATTACTATCAGGACGTTGCTGTAAATGCCATGCGTGGCGTGGACAATGCCACCCAGTCTTCGATTAATCAGTTGCAACGTTTTAGCTCAGTAGATCTTGGCCAAGTAGTAGGTGAAGCTCAGACTGCGACCCGTGCAATTCAGTCAATGGGTGAGGGGGCCAATCTCAGCACTAAAGAAATTGAGCGAATTGGTAGTATCGGCACTAGCAGTATTAATACGCTTGAAAGTGAGTTGCTGGCAGCAAAAAATGCTTTCTCGGCATTAGAACAAAGTAGTGAAGCTGTTACTCTTGATGAAATTAAGGCTGCAGGAGAAAAGGTCAAAGGTCTTGAACAGGCAGTTGATCTGACCAAAGCAGCATTTGCAGATTTTGATACACAAGCATCCTCTGCAATGCGTAGTGTATCGACCAGTGCAGATAAGGCTACAACCAGCGCAAAGCAGACCGGACATGAAATCTATGAAGCTCTAGGCATTAAACCGCCTACAGTTATCAATGATGCGATTACTGCACTTGAACGAAAGTTAGAGGACTTTAAAGCCAATAGCAAATTGCCGGCTGAAGAAGTTGAGCGCGTTACCAGAATTACCGAACAACAGATTGAGAAACTCAAAAATGAGCTTCATGGTGTTGAACCGGCAGCAGAAAAAGCAAATTCAGGTATATCCACACTATCTAAGGGTATGGATGTTACTCGATTTGCTGTTTCTGCCTTGGTCAGTGCATTAGCTGCTATTGGTATCGGTTTAGGTGTACAAGAGATTATTCGGGCTGCTGACAGTTACGCTAATCTTTCTGCGCGAATAAATATTGCAACTAAAGAAGGCGGCAACTTTACTGATGCAATGGCGGGGGTGCATCAAGTGGCATTGGCCACTAACTCAAGCTTGGAAGCTACAGGAGAGTTATTTACCCGTTTAAATGCAGTTGCTAAAGACATGGAAATGTCACAAAAGCAGGCACTAGAGCTTACCAAGACAGTAACGCAAGCTATTAAAATCGGTGGCAGTTCAGCTGAGGCTGCAGAAGGTGCAATACAGCAATTTATTCAAGCTATGCAAGGCGGTGTTCTTCGTGGTGAAGAATTTAACTCCATTATGGAAGGTGGATACGGTCTTGCTGAAGCCTTGGCTCGGGGATTAAGTGTCACTACTGGCGAATTGCGTAAAATGGCCGAGAATGGCGAATTAACTGCTGAGAGGGTGGTTAAGGCACTTCATAGCCAGGCTGATGCTGTACAGGAAACTTATAACCGTTTCCCGCTTACCGTAGGCAACGCACTACAAAAGATCGCAACTTCTTGGCAGATTCTGATTGGTGAGATGGATCAGGCCAATGGATCTTCAGCAACTGTAGCTCAATGGCTTTCCACATTGGCTGATAATATGGGTTTATTAAAGCCTATTATTGAAGATATGGGTAACGGGTTAAGTTGGGTCAGTGACCGGCTTAGTCAAATAGACCCATCTACAATAGATGCTTTATATATAGCTCTTCAAACGGCCTATGATGGTATAAAAACGTTAATATCAACTTTAGCTGATACTGGCCAAGCTTTAGATGATATTTTCAATACTGTATTGAGCACTATACTTAGCTTTGATAATGGAATAAATGAGGCAAATGCTAATACGAATGGCTTTACTAAAGCTCTACAACTCATAAATGTAGCCCTTGGCTTTTTAACTGATGGTTTTGTAGCAATTGGAGTTTCTGTAAAGCTATTCACAGGTGGTTTATATGCATTGGGAGCTGCATGGGCAGAACTGAAAAGTAAATTTACTTGGGGTGATGTTAAGCAGTCAGCCATTGGTGAAATGAATGAGATGGATGCTCGTTCTAAAAAATGGCTTGAGGATGCTAAGAGTGATTTAGCACAATTTGAATCTCAAGGTAAGAAAGCTTGGGAGGAAATTGGCAAAACCCAAGAACAAAAGAACGCTGAAAGTATTACCCAAAATCAGCAGACACTAGATCAACTCAAAGCTCAAGAGGAGAAGCATAAGGCTGACTATAAGGCAATAAGCGATGAACGGATCAGGCTTAATCAACAATTAGAGGACGCGCGTAGATCTGGTAATCAGGCCTCTATTGATTTAGCTGTAAAGGGTTTGGCTGATCTGGATGCCAAAGAAAAAGCCTATCAAGCTGAAAGTCAGAAAATTACCGAGGAGAAGATTCAAGCTGCACAAGAATGGATAAATGCCCAGCTTGCAGCTTTGGATGGTACCCAAAAAGTTGCAGATCTTGCTACCCAAAAAACCTTGCAAACTACACTGGCAGCTCAAGGGCTTAAAGTTGAATTTGATAATTCAGGCAAGGCTATTGTCAGTGCAATGCAACAAGGTACTGCCGCGACTGAAGGACAAACCAATGCTACAGATAAGGCCCGTAAAGCAGCTGCAGCATTAGGTATTGATCTGGACGTTGCGCTGAATAGGGTGTCAGAGAAGTTTGCTACAGATAGAACTCATCTGAATAGCTACGCAAGTGGTCTGGAATCTATGGGAGTAACAGGATCACGCGCAACTGAATTGATCTATCAGGGATGGGAGAGGTGGGCCGAGCAAGCTAAGTCACCTGCCGAAATTGATGCCGCCAAAGCTCAGCTGATCTCTTTTGAGGAGCAGGGTGTCTTTTCTGCCAAGCAGGTTCAGACGGGTATGGAGTATCTGGATCAGGTGAATGGCAAGTTACCGGCCAATATTTCTGAGGTAGAAAAAGCTTACAGACTGTTAGGTCTAACATCGAGGGAAGAAGCTAGTAAAATGGCTGATGCCCAGATGAAGGCTTTTAATTTGTTAAAACAAAGTGGTACCGCTTCGATTGAGCAGTTAAGACAGGCTTTAATCAATATGGCTGACAAGATTTATGCTTCAGGTGATGCAGCTAAAATCGCAGCCTATGAATCCCAGCTTGCTTATTATGGCTTAACTTCTGAAGTAGATAGCAGTGGCAAAGCAGCAGTCAAAACCATGGATGACTGGGCCAAAGCCAATAATCGGGTTGAGAGCTCAGCCAGTGCTATTGGTGATGGTTACCGTGAAGCTGGCCGGGTGGCAAGAGAGGAGGCCAAATCCTCTACTGAAGCCTGGTCAGAAGCGCTTACTGCCATGCAGGGCAAGCTCAAAGTCTCTAAAACTGGAGTCATGGCTAAAAACGGTTATTCAGTTGATGAGATTGAGCAGCAGCTGACTGAAATGGGTTATGGGGGCAATGTAAAGCAGAAAGCTAAAGAACTGTTCCAGACCGCTCAACAGGGTCCGGGTGGTTATTACCGTTCAGCCTCTCATGAATATGCTGCGCGTTATGGTGTCTCTGCATACGACAACCAGAAACAGACCGGCAACTACATGTTCATTGCCGAGCAGCTGGAAAAGCTGGAAGAGTATGCAGGCAACGAGTATTAAAGGCGAAGAGTCAGGGGCTGGACTAACAGAAAAACTAGCCAAGTATGATATCTATCGCCAAATGTTGGCAGACTACTTTGAAAAGCCAGCAGATCAAGCAGGGAATTTGGTGGAAGAATTCGAAAAACAGGTAAAGAAAAAATTTATTGAAGAACCTGGTCAAATGCGGCTACTCATTGTAGTCGATAAATTACTCACAGGATTTGATGCACCGTCAGCTACATACCTATATATCGATAAATCGATGGCGGATCACAACTTATTCCAAGCGATCTGTCGTGTGAATCGTCTGGATTCTGATGATAAAGAGTATGGTTATATCATTGACTACAAAGACCTTTTTAAATCTATTGATAAGACCATTAAAGATTATACATCTGAAGCCTTAGATGGATATGACAAAGAAGATGTGGATGGATTACTGAAGGATCGTATTCAGTCTGCACGTTTAGATTTGGATACGGCTCTCGAAGCAGTCAAAGCATTATGTGAACCTGTACCTGCACCTCGGCTGAGTCAAGACTATCAACATTATTTCTGCGGTAAATCAGGATTGAATTCCGAAGAAATAAAGGAAAAAGAGTCGTTGCGCTTAGCTTTGTATAAGGCAGTGAATAAATTATTGCGCAGCTATGCCAGCATTGCTAATGAGTTACCAGAAGCGGGATATACATCACAGGAAATTACCGATCTAGAAGCGGATGTAAAGTTCTTTGAAAATGTGAGCAAAGAAATTAAAGCACATAGCGGTGATGCTGTTGACATGAAGGTCTATGAGCCTGCGATGCGTCAGTTACTGGATATGTATATTCAGGCAGAAAGTAGCGAAGAAGTCATTAAGTTTGAAGAGTTTGGGTTAATTGATCTAATTCTAAGAGGCGATGATGATTTTAAAGGTGTACCTGAAAACATCAGAAGAAATCCTGAATCAATGGCTGAGGCAATTGAAAATAACGTCCGTAAAAAGATCGTAGAAGAGAATCCTGTAAATCCAATTTACTACGACCAAATGTCTGTTTTACTTAATGAAATTATAGAGCTCAGACGTAAAAATGCGATTGCTTATAAAGAGTATCTTGAGAAAATACGTGATCTCACACGAAAAGTGGCTCAGCCAGCTGGACGGAATGATTATCCTGAGGGAATCAACACTCCAGGTAAACAAGCATTATTCGATAACTTTGGTAAAGATATCGAATTAACGCAAAAGATTGATAAAGCTATCCAATCTAACAAATTGGCTGCATGGGTGGGTGATGATGCAAAAGAGAAAATTTTGCTCAGAGGTCTAAGCCGAGAATTGGGTATTAATGATAAAAATGTTCTAATAGCCTATTTAACGCTTGCCCAAAAGCATCAGGAATATCATTGATCTCAACTTTAAAGATTGGCTCAATTCATATTGAAGTACATCGTAAAGATGTTAAAAATCTGAATATTACCGTACATCCTCCTTTGGGGGATGTACGAGTTTCTGCACCTTTAAATATGTCTGAAACAGCAGTGCGAATGGCAGTCATTGGGCGATTAGCCTGGATCAAAAAGCAGCAGGCAGATTTTAATGAGCAGAGACGACAATCTAAGCGTGAAATGATGAGTGGCGAAAGTCATTATTTGTGGGGTAAGCATTACAGATTAAATGTTATCGAGCGATCTGGTAAGCATTGTATAAAGAAGCATGGTCAATGGTTGGATCTATATGTAAGCCCGAATTCTTCGGTAGATAATCGTCGTAAAGTAATTGAGGATTTTTACCGAGTAGAGCTAAAGACAGCTTTAGATGAATTGTTGTTCGAGTGGCAAGAGAAAATGCAAGTTACGATTTCTGCCTATGGTATTCGAAAGATGAAAACAAAATGGGGAAGTTGTAATACTGATACGGCTCGAACATTATTTAATCTTGAGTTAGCTAAAAAACCTTATGAATGCTTGGAATATATTGTAGTGCATGAATTGGTGCATTTATTCGTCCGTACTCACAATGATGAATTTTTAGCTTACATGAACCAATATTTACCAGACTGGAAGCAGCGAAAAGCTCTTCTGCGTGATCAACCATTAACTGACCTATAGTTTTATTTTATTGATGTTAGAAAATGAGATATTTAAGCTGTAAAGAAATATATGATGCAATAAAGGAACAGGGTATCAAACAAACGAATACTAGAGAATATGCTTATGAATTCCAATTAAAGAATGGGCAGTACATCTATGTGAAACGTTTATTAGATACTCAAAAGCAAAATACAGAACCCTCTAGATTGATGATTCATCCTGCATTTGTTGTATTAAAAGATGATCTTCAAGAATTGGAAAATATCGAATTTAATTTTGCCCAGCAAGGTAATATGAATTCTGCATTTGCTCAATTTCCTAAAAGTAGTCAATCACGATGTGATGAAAATCCAACTGAATACGGTATTGGTGTAAATTTTCACGATAAAAGAAGTTTATTAAAATTAATTGTCTTTATTGAAAGCGTATAAAATCAAGAAGATGCTCATTTGAGCACCTTCTTGATTTGGGTTTTTCAGGGTTAATGCACAATTCAAATTTAGAGATTTTTCATTGGTTTAAATAGTGAGTTCAATTGCCACCATCTCAAAAATAATAATTTAATCTATTTAAGTGATCTAGTTTTTAATGTATTTCAATAAAAGTAAATTAGGATCTGACACTACTCAAAAGAGTAGTGTCAGATCAAGACCCTTTATTTTTCAAAATCAATTAAGATTTATTTAAACTTCCAGGTGTAATCAATATTTACACGGGTTTCATTATCAGAGCGGAAAGCCATACCTTGTGCAGGCATATCATTACGATAATGACTGTAACGCGCGCGCAGGTTTAAGCCTTCAAGCTTACCTGTTGGAATGCGATAGCTTAAATCGAAATCTAGTGCATCTTGTTCAAATTCTTCGCCCGGTAGATTTCTAATTTCAATATCCACTCCTTTACTATAACGGGTCATAAATTTAAGACCATTAAGTGCCGTGTCTTTAAAATCGTAGTCATAACGGACGTGGTAGACTTTTTCATTAATATTCGTAAAGTCAGCACTCATACTGTCTAGGAATACTGCAGGTTCAGCCCCTGCTAATGTAGGTAGGGCAGTATCACCATACGATTGCATATAGCCAAGACTAAAGGTGTGATTGCTACGATTCAAACCGAAGATCCCGCTGAAGTGCTGGTTCTCGATATCACCTGCAAGGGCATCACCTGAATCTTCACTCACGAATAAACGTAAATCAGATAGGAAATTACCGATGCCAATATTATGTTTGGTTTTTAGACCCAAGAAACTTTGTTGATATACATCATGTAAGTCTGTATGAAAAATTTGTGTCGCAATCTGATCATTTACCTTATATTCAGCCCCTAACATATGCAGGCCAGAAGATTCAGCAGCAGTGTTGAACCGTCCATTAGGATTACCTACTCGAATTTTTTCATAGTTAGTAGAATCTCGCTGGTTGACACGGTCTGTATAAAGGGCGTGAACCTTTAAATTTTCTATTTCATTAAACTGGAGATGAGCACCACGATAGTTCTGCTGAAATAGACGGGCAGGGCTGGAAAATAATACAGGAAACATCGGTGTTAATGTCCCTACATGTAAAGTCGAGTCCTGTACTTTTGCCTTGGCGGTCCAACGGATTTCACCATATTGGTCAGCACGCTTTCTGTCTTTGCCTACAGGTAATAAACCTGAAGCAGCATATTCATCCACACTATTGCCCAATAAATTAAACCCTGCCAGGCCCAAGAGATCTACACCAAATCCGACAACACCTTGTGTATAACCAGAATTTGCTTTCAAGATAAAACCCTGAGCCCAGTCACGTGCTGCAGGAAAACTGTCTCCATGCTTATAATCACGATCAAAATAGAAATTACGTGCTGTCAATGTGACCTGTGAATCATCAATAAAACTGTTTGCATAAGCAGGAGCTAAAATGACAGACGTAAGTGTCCCTAAAAAGATTGCAGTAAATCTCATAATTTTGTCCCTATATATTTGAATAGAGCCAAACTTCATGTTTGGCTCATGATAAAGCAGTTATGAAACTGTTATGAATTCACAGTAGAGCTTTGGAAATTTAATTGAGCGGCATGTTTATTTTGCAATTTAGAGAGGCTAAGAACAGTCACAATAGCTAGTACGAAAGCACCTGCATAGTAGCCGTATAAGGTGAGTGAAGAAATACCACCATCCAGGAAAGCACCTGCAACTAATGGAGATAGTATCCCACCAATTCGGCCAAAACCAATTGCAGAGCCTACACCTGTAGCACGAACATCTGCTTCATAAATTGATGGCGACATGGCGTAAAGACCGGCTACACAGCCATTTGATAATACACCTAGGAAAACTGACAAGATAAAGGCAATTGTGAGCGTACCAGTACTGTTCACAAAAAGTAGAATTAATATGGCAGTTAATGCCAAGAAAACAGCTTGTACATAGAATACACGTACACGTGCACTAATTAGGCCAATCAGTGCTGCACCAAACATGCCCCCAGCACTGATCAGTACACCTGCAGTCACCCCTTGTTCAGTGGTCATGCCATTTGCAGACAAGATTTTTGGTGTCCAGCTCATAACGAAGTAGAACCCAAACATCACAAAGAAGAAACTCAACCAAAGTAAAATGGTTTGCAGACCAAGACCTGCAGTGAATAATTTTGCAATTCCTATTTTGGGTTGTGCTGTATTGAATACCACTTCAGGAAGCTGAGGAATACGAGTTAAACCAATACGTTGACAAAGGTGATTAATACGATCTAAAGCATTTTTTGGTTGTTTAACCAGTAGATAGTCAAGAGACTCTGGCAAAGTAAAGAATGTGACCACCAACATAAAAATAGTTGTTAAACCGCCTGCAAGGAATACAGAGCGCCAACCAAAATGGCTGATCAAGGCGATGGCTATCATACCGCCAATAGTCGCACCAATTGCATACCCAGTGGATTGTAAACTTACTGCCAGGCTCCTCCAACGTGAAGATGCATATTCACTGGCGATCACATTACTGCTCGCCAAAATACCGCCGATCCCCAGACCGGTAATAAAACGCATAATACCGAGTTGAGTCGCATTTTGTACCAGTGAAGCAGCAATCATGCTGACACCAGAGATTAGTAGGCAAAGTAAGATTAATGGACGACGCCCAATTTTGTCTGCCCAAGGCGCTAGAAACAAAGAACCTGCCCCCATACCGAACAGACCGGCACTCAAGAGCATGCCTAATTGTGAGCCTGTAAGGCCCCATTCTGCAGATACGGATGATGCAGTGAATGCCATCACCAGTACATCAAAACCATCGATGACATTTAAAAGAATACAAATACCGATAACAAACCATTGATATCTATTCATGGTTTTATTATTCATTTCCTCACGCGGGTTCTGAACCATTTACTTTCTCCATGGAAGCAGACACCTAAACCAACAGATGCGATGTGTAAATAAACGTGATTAGTTTATTAACATTGCATTATTTTTCTGATTTAAAGGTATCGTCCTAGTAATGTTTAAGATGTCCATCGCAGGCTAGAACCCGTCCATGTTCTTTTGCTGAAGATTTAATCAGCATACTTGCGATGTGGTGAATTTAGCATTATTGGATCCAAAATCAAATATAAAATATATTGAGTAATCGTTTTTTTGGATTAAATGGATCCAAAGAATATAGGAAATGATTGAATAATCTACTGAAATACTAGGAATTAAAAAGTATGAATAAGGATGTTAATTTTATAATAAAAAGAATACTTGCAATCAATTGCTTAGTATAAAAATCATGAAATATCATCAAAGTATTGCCCGTAAATCATGAGCAGTTTTTGTAAGTAATGGAAGGATAGTATGAATTAAATAGTTGGTATCAATACGATTGCTTGAGCCAATACAGTTTAGCGCAGCGACAGTATCTCCCTGCATATTTAAAATGGGTACTGCCATTGCAGTAATTCCTAATTCATGTTCTTCAGTAGAAATACAGTAATCAAGCTGACTCACTTCTTCTAATATTTTTAAAAAGACCTGCGGATCTGTAATAGTATAGGGGGTAAGCCGTTTTAAATTAAATTTATCTAGCCACTGTTGTTGTGCTACATGACTTAAGCGTGAAAGTAGAATTTTCCCAGTTGAAGTCGCATAAGCAGGCAAGCGGTTCCCTAGATGTACACCAAGCGGACTAAGTTTATTAGTGTCAATTTGGGGAGCGATACTTTTTGCGACAGGCACAACTTCATGTTCATCCAGCACTGCCACCGAATAGCTTAAAGCAGTTTTTATGCTTAAGAGATTAAGCATGGGCTGGGCAACTTTCGGTAAATATGCAGAACTGAGATAAGCACTGGAAAAGCGTAGCACCTTATAGGTTAGCCAGTAAAAATGTTCATCTGTATCGAGATAACCCAGAAATTTGAGTGTACGGACATAGCGTCGTGCCGCAGTACGGCTTAGTCCGGTACGTTCAGCAATCTGAGTAACATTGAGCTTTTGACGTTCAATACCGAAGCATTCTAGCAAACTTAAGCCTTTTGCTAGACCTGCAATGTAATCATCATATTGAATAGACTCATTATTGTTATCACTAAAAATTAAATCCTTGCGCAATTATATATCCCTCATTATTTATTTTCTTAAATATCTTGTCCGATCACCGGCCAAAAGTCATCTATTTCGGTAGGAATTGAGGCTAAAGTCTAGGCGGAAACATAAAAATTTCTTAGCTTGTAAAAAATGGATAGTTATTTAGGAAGTGTCAGCATATGGAAATTTTAAATACTAAAGTTGCAATTATTGGCTCAGGTCCAGCAGGACTTCTGCTTGGACAATTACTCTATAAAGCTGGTATTGAGCATATTTTAATTGAGCAGCGTAGCGCTGAGTATGTAGCAAGCCGTATCCGTGCAGGCATTCTTGAGCAGGTATCAGTTGACCTTTTGGCAGAGGCAGGCGTAGATGCTCAACTAAGAGAAAAGGGCTTGCCACATAACGGTATTGAAATTTTAACTAACGGTGAAAAGTATCGTGTGAACCTGACGCAACTGACTGGTGGCAAACAGGTGACCGTGTATGGTCAAACAGAAGTAACCAAGGACTTGATGCTAGCACGTACTGAAGCTGAATTGACTTCATTCTACGAAGCAAACAAAGTGCAAATTCACGAATTCTATAGTGAACAGCCATCAGTAACGTTTGAATATGAAGGTCGTCAGGTAACAGTAAAGTGTGACTTTATCGCAGGATGCGATGGCTATCATGGTGTATGCCGGGCAAGTGTTCCTGAAGATAAGATCGAGACTTTTGAAAAAGTCTATCCATTTGGCTGGTTAGGCGTACTTGCAGATGTACCGCCAGTAGCAGATGAGTTGATTTATGTACAATCTGAACGTGGTTTTGCATTATGCAGTATGCGTTCAAATACACGTAGTCGCTACTATTTACAGGTCCCATTAACAGACAAAGTTGAAAACTGGTCAGATGAGCAATTCTGGGAAGAATTGAAAAACCGTCTTGATCCTGAAAGCCGTGAAAAGTTAATTACAGGTCCTTCAATTGAAAAGAGTATTGCATCATTACGTAGCTTTGTAACAGAGCCAATGCGTTTCGGCAAATTATTCTTGGCAGGGGATGCGGCGCATATTGTGCCGCCAACAGGTGCTAAAGGTTTAAATCTTGCAGCATCAGACATCGCATTCTTGTCTAAAGCCTTGATTGAATACTATGCCAATGGTTCAGAAGCGGGAATTGATAGCTATTCAGAAAACTGTTTAAAACGGGTGTGGAAAGCAGAACGTTTTTCTTGGTGGATGACGCATTTACTCCATCGCTTTGAAACAGAGACTGAATTTGAACATAAAATCAAACAAGCGGAATTGAGCTATATTTTAGGTTCAGAAGCAGGTCAGACTACACTGGCTGAAAATTATGTTGGTCTACCGCTACAAAAAGCGAGCTAAACGCTGTTTTTAACAATATCTTCGTTTAAACCCAAGGTTGTTTGGAACACATCGAGTTCATTTGAATCCGATGTGTTTTTTATTTTCGAGTATGAATTCTCATTAAAAACATGCGCATTATACGTAGAAAATTACTTAAACAAATTGACGGAATTCACGCGCTGTTTGTTGCAGTAAAGGCAAAATATGCTGTAATAAATATTCTTTGCTGGTACGTCCAGTAGGGGAAACAATGTTTAAAGCAGCAACAACATTGGCACGGTGGTTATAAATTGGAACCGCAAGCGCATGTACACCAAGTTCATGTTCTTCTGCGGAATAACAGAATTCATCAGCACGAATTTGCTGTAATAAATCCAAGAATGCCTCATTATCTATATAGGTATATTTGGTGAGCGATTTTAAAGGATATTGCTCAAGCCATTCTTGCTGTGACTCACGACTTAAATAACTCAATAAAACTTTTCCTGCTGAAGTAGCATGCGCGGGTAATCGATTACCGAGATGTAAGCCATAAGGATTGACTCGATCAGTTTGTTGATGTGCGGCACTACGCGCGATGGTAATGGCCTCAAAACCATCCAAGACCATCACGGAGTAAATTAATGAAGTTTGCTGGGTCAGTAAATTAAGAAGTGGTTGAGCAATCTTGGGTAACTGTGCTCCACTCAGATAAGCCCCTGAAAATTTAAGTACTTTGGGACTCAAAGAATAAAAATGTCCATCAAAATCTAAATAACCAAGATATTCCAGAGTCAGTAAATGACGCCGTGCAGCAGCTCGTGTGAGTCCTGTTTTTTCTGCAGCCATAGTAATATTTAAACGATGTCGATCATTGGCAAAACAATCTAGAATCGCCAATCCTTTACTCACTCCGGCAATGAAGTCTTCATGACGGATCATTTTTTTATTTTCAGGGTTCTGGATCAACTGATCGCGAGCACCGTCCTTGGTTGTCATGTTAGTTCCTTGATCTTCATATATTACTTCACTAGGTGTTTTTTACGGGTTCTTTATTCACTCCTAAGAGATCACGATAGTTTTTGTTCGATCATCGTACGTATATTCTGTAAATCGTACAAAACTATTATTAAACCGTAGTCGAAAGCTTGGATTTTATCAAGAATAGATCACACAGAATTCTAAGGATTTTGGTAGGAATTTGTTCTCCGTCCAGAATTTGTTCAAACCAGAACCTTAGGTTCTCAAAATTTTTGTACTGAGTGGCAACACACGGAGTTATTTGATGATCGATAAAAGTTCTACTTCACTGGTTGAAGCACTTTCACAAATCAAAGACGGATCTACCATCATGATTGGCGGTTTTGGTACAGCGGGTCAGCCTGCTGAACTGATTGATGGTCTGATCGAACTCGGTATTAAAGATCTGGTGATCGTCAATAATAATGCTGGTAATGGCGACTATGGTCTGGCGAAACTGCTTAAAGCGGGCGCTGTGCGTAAAATTATCTGTTCTTTCCCGCGCCAGTCTGATTCATGGGTATTTGACGAACTCTATCGTACAGGCAAGATCGAACTGGAACTGGTGCCACAAGGTAATCTGGCTTGCCGTATTCAGGCGGCAGGTATGGGCTTAGGTCCAATCTACACGCCTACCGGTTTTGGTACTTTGCTGGCTGAAGGCAAACCCACCATGAACTACGAAGGTAAAGACTACGTTTTAGAAAATCCAATTAAAGCTGACTTTGCTTTAATTAAAGCTTCTAAAGGCGATCGTTGGGGGAATCTGGTGTACCGTAAATCTGCCCGTAACTTCGGCCCGATCATGGCAATGGCAGCAGATGTGACCATCGCCCAAGTTTCTGAAGTGGTTGAACTGGGTGCACTGAATCCAGAGCACATCATCACTCCGGGAATTTTTGTTCAACACGTTGTTCAAGTTAAACCTGCACAGTAATTGGCATCGGAGATAGATAATGAGCTATAACAAACTGACCCGTGACCAGATCGCTGAACGTGTGGCACAAGACATTCCTGATGGTGCTTATGTGAACCTCGGTATTGGTTTACCGACCAAAATTTCAAGCTACCTGCCAAGCGACAAAGACGTTTTTCTACACTCTGAAAATGGCCTGCTGGCGTTCGGTCCTCCTCCTGCTGAAGAAGACCGCGATCCTGAGCTGATCAATGCCGGTAAAGAATTCGTGACCTTACTCGAAGGCGGTTCTTTCTTCCATCATGGTGATTCATTCGCGATGATGCGTGGCGGCCACTTAGATATCGCAGTATTGGGTGCTTTCCAGGTGGCTGAAAATGGTGACCTGGCCAACTGGCATACCGGTGCGCCAGATGCGATTCCTGCAGTCGGTGGTGCCATGGATCTGGCTGTTGGCGCGAAGAAAGTCTTTATCACGACCGATCACGTGACCAAAAAAGGCGAGCCAAAAATTGTGGCTGAACTGTCTTATCCGGCTACTGGCCTGAAATGTGTCGACCGTATCTATACCGATCTTTGTGTGATTGATGTCACGCATGAAGGGATGAAAGTGATTGAGAAAGTCGAAGGTCTGTCATTTGAAGAATTGCAGTCAATGACTGGTGCCAGACTGATTGATGAGACTCAAGCTTAAGTAGTTTCAAAAGATAAAATCCCCCTATATCCCCTTTTTTTAAAGGGGAACTTTACACGAAAGAAATTTAAACCGAGTGTAAAGTCTCCCTCCTTTCAGGAGGGATTAAGGGAGGTAAAAGGATTAAACAAATGAAAAATGCATATATTATCGATGCCATCCGTACCCCATTCGGCCGTTATGCCGGTGGCCTCGCACCTGTCCGTGCAGATGACTTAGGTGCAGTGCCAATTAAAGCTTTGATGGAACGCAATCCAAGTGTGAACTGGGAACAGGTCGATGACGTGATCTATGGCTGTGCCAATCAGGCTGGTGAAGACAACCGTAACGTCGGTCGTATGTCTTCTCTGCTTGCAGGCCTGCCTTATCAGGTGCCGGCAACGACCGTGAACCGCCTGTGTGGTTCATCGATGGATGCAGTTGCGATAGCAGCACGTGCGATTAAAGCCGGTGAAGCCCATCTAATTATTGCCGGCGGTGTAGAAAGCATGTCGCGTGCTCCATTCGTGATGGGCAAGTCAGAAACGGCGTATGGCCGTAGCCAGAAGATCGAAGACACCACCATGGGCTGGCGTTTCATTAACCCGAAACTGAAAGAAATGTACGGCGTGGACACCATGCCGCAAACCGCTGAAAACTTGGCGGAACAGTTCAACATCAACCGTGAAGATCAGGACAAATTTGCCTTGACCAGCCAGCAACGTACCGCAGCAGCGCAGGCCAAAGGTTTCTATAAAAACGAAATCATTCCTGTAGTGATTCCTCAGCGTAAAGGCGAACCGATCGTTGTCGATACTGATGAACATCCACGTGCTTCAACTACCGCAGAAGCATTGGCGAAATTGAAACCTGTGGTAAAAGCAGACGGTACAGTAACGGCAGGTAATGCTTCCGGGATTAACGATGGTGCGGCTGCTCTTTTAATCGCATCTGATGAAGCAGTTGCTCAACACGGTTTAAAACCACGTGCCAAAATTATTGGTTCAACTGTTGTTGGTATTGAACCGCGTATCATGGGTTTTGGTCCTGCACCCGCCATCAAGAAATTACTGGCGCAAACCGGTCTGACTTTAGAGCAGATGGATGTGATTGAGCTGAATGAAGCTTTTGCTGTTCAAGCGTTGGCATGTACCCGTGACTTGGGTATCGAAGACGGTTCAGAGAAAGTCAATCCAAATGGCGGTGCGATTGCTTTGGGTCATCCACTGGGTGCATCTGGCGCGCGTTTGGTGACGACTGCACTGAACCAGCTTGAACAAACCGGTGGTCAATACGCTCTATGTTCAATGTGTATTGGTGTCGGTCAAGGCATCGCTTTGATTATTGAACGTGTATAAATTTAAATACCTTTCATTTTTTGCTTAAAAACAAAACAATGAAAGGTATTTAAAACGAGTTAGAAAAAGGATATTCAAATGAGCCAATTGTACGCAAGTCTATTTTACCAAACTGAGATCACTGCAATGTTTAGTGATGAAGGGGTAGTGCGTTATATGTTGCAAGCAGAAGCAGCATTGGCTCGAGCTCAGGCAAAAGTGGGTGTGATTCCTGCTTCAGCGGCAGCAAATATTGTGCACGTTGCCCAACAACAGGTGAATGAGGTCATTGACTTTACTGCGCTTGCAAGTGCATCAGGACTTGCTGGAAATATTGCAATTCCCTTTGTGAAGCAATTGACGGCTGCCGTTAAAAAAGTCGATGAAGATGCTTCGCGCTATGTGCATTGGGGGGCAACAAGCCAAGATATTATTGATACTGCATGTGTTTTGCAGTGTCGTGATGGCTTAAATTTAATTGAGGCTAAACTCATCCAGGCGATAGCAGCAACTCGAAACTTGACCGAACGCTATCGTGACCAAGTCATGATAGGTCGGACATGGTTACAACAAGGCCTACCACTAACCTTTGGTCATAAAACTGCCCGCTGGTTAGCAAGTTTGCAACGTGATCTTGAACGTGTACAAGCACTTAAAAATTCTGCACTCACTGCACAATTGGGTGGAGCCGTTGGCACACTTGCGTCACTTATTGATCAAGGCAGTGCAGTTGTAAAGGCATTTGCAGCAGAACTTCAACTCAATGTCCCGGATTGTACTTGGCATGGTGAACGTGATCGTATTGTGGAAATAGCCCATGTGCTTGCCACAATTACAGGTAACTTGGGCAAGATGGCACGCGATTGGTCACTGATGATGCAAACCGAAATTGCAGAAGTGTTTGAACCAAGCGGAGCAGGGCGTGGCGGATCATCGACGATGCCGCATAAACGTAATCCTGTTGCAGCTGCATCAATTCTGGCAGCAGCCAATCGTGTCCCTGCACTCATGTCGAGTATCTATCAAAGTATGGTCCAGGAACATGAACGTAGTTTGGGAGCGTGGCATGCTGAGTGGCTGGCACTGCCTGAAATCTTCCAGTTGTGTGCTGGTAGCCTGCAACGTGCGATAGAAGTTTTTGAGGGCTTGGAAGTACAGACGGACAATATGTGCCGCAATCTAGAATGTACTCAAGGCTTAATTATGGCAGAAGCCCTCATGATGTCTTTGGCACCGAGGTTAGGCCGACTCAATGCACATCATCTAGTTGAGGCCGCATGTAAACAGGCAGTTGCTGAACAACGTCACTTATTAGAAGTAGCACAAAATCATCCTGAAATTTTAGCTGTATTTAATTCGGAACAATTAAGCCAGATTTTTAATCCACAAAATTATTTAGGTAATACCCAGCAGCAGATCGATGCAGTATTGCAACGTGTTCAAGGAAAATAGCCATCATGACACTTATCAATAATCGTAATGGCCAACAATTGGCAGTTTACACTTTTGGTGATGCCGCTCATCCAGCCCTTATTTTTTTGAACTCATTGGGTACAGATCACGGCATGTGGCAGGCTCAAGTTGCTGCATTTGCTCAAGACTACTTTGTGATCTGTTATGACACCCGCGGTCATGGTAAAAGTGCGGTCATTGAAAATATCACGCTGAGCGACTTAGCTAATGATGTCATTGATATTCTTGATCACTTCAGAGTTGAAAAAGCGCATTTTTGTGGCATTTCGATGGGCGGCATTACAGGTCTACAACTTGGTCTAGATGCACCAGAGCGTTTTATCAGCATGACGATTGCCAATTCAGCGGCAAAAATCGGTCAAGAGGCAGCATGGTTGTCACGTGCAGATGCTGTTGAGGCACAAGGTCTTGCAGAGATTGTCAGCACAACACACACCCGGTGGTTCAGCGACAAATTTGATTATATCCACGATCACCTTGCACAGCAGACCATTCAAAGTTTGTCGGTGACACCGCCGAAAGGCTATGCAGCATCTTGCCGCGCGCTTGCAAACGCAGACTTACGTAACCAAATTGCCAATATTAAAGTGCCATGTTTAGCACTATGTGGTGGCTTAGATCCGGTCACCACCGTGGCAGATGGCGAATTTATGCAGGCCCATATGCCAAATTGTGAGATTGCGGTGGTTGATGCATCACATTTATCAAATATTGAGGTACCACAACAATTTAACCAAGTCCTTGCCGCGTTTATTGCAAAGCATTGATTTGAATTCAGCGTCATTATGGAATGAAGGTGTTCCTCAGACATTTTCACTCCGCCTTATCAGCGTTAAAGAGTGTATTGATCATGAATGATGAAGAACGTTACAAACAAGGAATAGAAGTGCGCACGGAAGTGTTAGGTGAAGCACATGTCGGACGCTCTTTGGAAAATTTAAATGACTTTAATGAAGACTTCCAAAACTTCATCAGTCGTTTTGCTTGGGGAGAAGTATGGTCACGTCCAGGTTTACCACGTCATACCCGTAGTCTGGTAACTATCGGTATTTTGCTCGCATTGGGTCGTGAAGCTGAGTTACGTATGCATATTCGTGCATGTTTTAACAATGGTGTTACCAAAGATGAGCTTAAAGAACTGTTTTTACATGCTTCTTTATATGCAGGTTTACCTGCTGCAAACGCTGCAATGCACATGGCAGAGGAAGTTTTTGTAGAACTTGGTATTGCACCGACCAAACTTAAATAACGGACGATTTTTTAGAATTGAACAAGGAGAGATTCATGATTCAGAATCAACTAGGCGTTTATGCGCAACGTAATACGGATGATCATCCACCGGCCTACGCACCGGGTTATAAAACCAGTGTGCTGCGTTCGCCGAAAAATGCACTCATTTCAATTGCGCAAACTCTGACTGAAGTAACGGCACCACATTTCACCTCAGCACTTTTAGGGCCTAAAGACAATGACTTGATTTTGAACTATGCCAAAGATGGTTTACCTGTTGGTGAACGTGTCATTATTCATGGTTACTTGCGTGACCAATTTGGTCGCCCGGTTAAAAATGCCCTGATTGAAGTCTGGCAGGCAAATGCCTCTGGTCGTTATCGTCATCCAAATGACCAATATATTGGTGCAATGGATCCTAACTTTGGTGGTTGTGGTCGTATGCTGACGGATGAAAATGGTTTTTTCATTTTCCGTACCATTAAACCGGGTCCATATCCTTGGCGTAACCGTATCAATGAATGGCGTCCTGCACATATTCATTTCTCGGTCATGGCAGATGGCTGGGCACAACGTCTCATTTCGCAATTTTATTTTGAAGGCGATACTTTAATTAACAGCTGCCCAATTCTAAAAACGGTTCCTTCAGAGCAGCAACGCCGTGCTTTGATTGCCTTGGAAGACAAGAGTAATTTCATTGAGGCTGACAGCCGTTGTTATCGCTTTGACATTACTTTACGTGGTCGCCGCGGAACTTATTTTGAAAATGAATTAACGTGATAAGGAGTATCATGATGAACGGTTGGAATTTTCAGGAATTACATGAAACACCATCTCAAACAGGTGGTCCATACGTCCATATTGGCCTGATGCCAAATCAGGCAGGCATTGAAGTATTTGAGCATAGTTTTAATAACCAATTAGTTAAAGCTGAAACTCAAGGTGAACGTATTCGCCTTGAAGGTCAGGTATTTGATGGCCTCGGTCTACCTTTACGTGATGTATTGGTCGAAATCTGGCAGGCAGATGCAAATGGTGTTTACCCAAGCAAGGAAGATATTCAAGGTAAACAGCCTGATCCACATTTCTTTGGATGGGGCCGTGCGGCTGCAAACTTTGAAACAGGATTATGGAGCTTTGATACCATCAAGCCAGGTGCTGTACCTGGGCGTAAAGGCACTCTTCAGGCACCGCATATTGCTTTAGTCATTTTTGCACGTGGTATTAACTTAGGTTTACATACCCGTATTTATTTTGATGATGAGGCAGAAGCCAATACTAAAGACCCCTTGCTAAATGGAATTGAATGGGCGCCACGTCGTCAGACTTTAATCGCCAAACGTGAAGAATGTGATGGTGAAGTGGTTTATCGTTTTGATGTGCGTATCCAGGGCGATAATGAAACGGTATTCCTTGATATCTAAGCGTTTGAAGGAAAGCTAAAACGACAAAAAAGGTCAGTGATTTCACTGACCTTTTTTAATTACTTTAATTTTTGTTTTAGTCTAATACCATAAAAGCTGCACTTGTTTTGGCAACTAATTTGCCTTGCTGCCAGGCTTCACTTTCGATACTGAGAATTTTACGCCCTTCTTTAATAAACCACGCTTTTGCCTGTACTTCACCGACTTCACATGGTCGAAAAAAATCCATCGATAAATTAATCGTCGCGGCAGGTTTTGAAGTCTGATTTAGTGCTGCCAAAACCCCCATAGCATCATCGAGCATAGCGCAAATCATACCGCCTTCGATGCTACCGCGCGGATTGGTAAAGCTCTCGAGCGCAATGTAGTTCACGGTAAGTTGACGTCTTTCAGCATCCCATTGAATATTATGCCCCCCCAATAAATGATGAATTGGTGGGAGATGTTCCAAAATCTTGTTTTCCATAGTGATGAATCCTTCAATCTTTACAAATACTTATTTTTTCTTATTCTTTTATTTTAAGGTAAATGCATCATAAATCACCGCCTTACCTAAACGCATTGCACTGCCTACAGCTACCGTTTGGTTTAACCAGGCATATTGGGGTGCACTAGTCTCGAATTGCATAGTTAACCTGAAATAATACTGACTTGGATCGACATCTTTACCTGTACTTAACTGTTTCAAAATTTCAGGTGTAGCATGTCGGTAACCTTTAGTCTGTAAATAAATCAATGCGCCGTCATTAGTTTGCAAAAGATATCGTGTATCGATAATCGCTAGGCCTTTGCTATCTACAATTTGCCAGTCTGCGCCATTGTTCAAAATACGTCCTTTAAATGAAGGACCTTCAAAGGTACCACCAGTAATCGGAATAATCCGTCTTTCTCCCATATCTGCCGTTTTGCCTAACTCCCAAACGGGGGCATCTAATTCAACCTTGAAGGTGGCCAAAGGTTCAAGTTTAAGTGGTGGGGGCGAAAACTGTGTATCTGCATGAGTGAGTGCACATAAACTTAGACCGATCCAAATACCAAATAAATATTTCATTTATCATCCTTTAAAATAAAAAAGGCCCTAAAAACTAGAGCCTTTGAATGTATTATTTAAATTTCCATGTGTAATCAATATTGATACGGGTTTCATTGGCCGGTTTAATGTTGGCAGTGATCGGCATATCGTTATCATAAATGGCATAACGTGCACGTAGTCCAAGATTTTTCAGTGGGCCATTTTGCAGCGTGTAGCCAATATCAAAATCGAGTTCATCTTCCTCAAAATCGGTACTCCCGAGTTGCGGTGCATAAATATTACTACCATGGGTATAGCGGGTCATAAAACGTAAGCCCGGAACATAGTCTTTAAAATCATATTCATAACGGGCACTATAAACACGTTCTTTGGCATTTAAGAATTCGCCTGTCCATGTGTCGATGGTTAAGCCAGTTTCACCGCCTGTTAAATAAGGGAAGGCAGTATTGCCTAGATGATGGAAGGTGGAAAGAATAAATTTATGATTTTGATGTTTTAGCTCGGAGTGGCTATGGATCAGATTATTATCGACTTTACCTGCTTTGGCAGCACCATCAGCATCACTTATATAGTAGCGTAGCTGACTGGTCAGTGCGGTATCCTCATTAAAGGCATACTTGTAGGTGATACCTAACAATGACTGATGATATAGATCCTCGACATCCATATGGAAGGCAGTCAGTTTTAGCGGATAATTCTTGAGGTCGTAATGACCACCGACATAATACAAATGATCCGTTTCGGCTGATATATAACGGCCGTTTACCCCAGAGATTTTAATATTTTCATAATTAGTCGAATCGCGGTGATTGACCTTGTCAATATAGGATGCTTGTAAATCGAGACCCTGTAGATCTTTAGACTGAACTGCAACCCCACGATAAGTTTGGGGTAATAGGCGAGCAGGGGAACCGACGAGTACTGGTGTCAACGGTTGTAATGTACCGATGCGAACTTCAGTTTGAGCAACTTTGGCTTTAGCCGTGATCCTAATTTCCCCATATTGATCTGCTGGCTCATTCGTTCCGGCATTACGTGGTAGGTTTCCTGTACCACCATACTTTGCATCACCATCCAGCTTAAACCCGACAGTAGCCAAAATGTCGATACCAAATCCAATAGGACCTTCGGTATAACCTGACTGGGCTTTGAAAATAAAGCCTTGACTCCAGTCCCGGAGTGC
Source organism: Acinetobacter sp. UBA1297 (assembly GCF_002307755.1). Taxonomy (NCBI): domain Bacteria; kingdom Pseudomonadati; phylum Pseudomonadota; class Gammaproteobacteria; order Moraxellales; family Moraxellaceae; genus Acinetobacter; species Acinetobacter sp. UBA1297. The sequence continues at coordinate 21,976 of NZ_DBUF01000007.1, read as the reverse complement.
CGGATAACGGTTTTCAACCTGGAAATCGCGATCGAAGTAGAAGTTGCGAGCCGTTAAATCCACTTTACTTTGCTCAATAAAACTATTGGCAAAAGCAGGTGTAGTTAAAAGTAAAAACAGTGTAATCCATAAATTTTTTATCATTATTTCATCCTGAAACATTATTGAAAATATCGTTTTTAAATCAAGCGTGCTTTATTTCCCCAAGAGTTCGCGTGCTACGATCTCCTTCATAATTTCATTGGTTCCCCCATAAATTTTTTGCACACGCGCATCGACAAAAAAGCGTGAAATTGGATATTCCTGCATATAACCATAGCCCCCAAAAAGTTGCAGGAGCTGGTCAATAACTTCACATTGGGTGTCAGTAATAAAACATTTCAATGCGGCCACTTCAGTCACGCTTAGGGCATCTTGGCTATATAGATCTTTACAGCGTTCAACAAATGCTTCAGCAGCAAGCGCTTTAATTTGCGCTTGCGCAAGCACAAAACGTGTATTTTGGAATTGAGATAAAGCTTGACCAAAGGCTTTACGTTCAAGCACATACTCTTTGGTAATGTCGATGGCACCTTGGATTGATCCAATTGCCATGAGTGAAATACTGAGGCGTTCACGTGGCAGTTCTTGCATCAAATAGCTAAAACCATGACCTTCTTGACCTAAAAGTTGATTTTTAGGTATATGAACTTGATCGAAAAACAGTTCAGCAGTGTCTTGTGCATGTAGTCCAATTTTCTTCAGACTACGCCCTTTTTTCACACCATCTAAATGAGCATCAACGAGTAAAATGGAAATGCCTTTTGCTCGTGCTTGCGGGTCAGTTTTTGCAACCAGTACAATTAAGTCGGCATGATGTCCGTTAGAAATAAAGGTTTTAGAACCGTCTACCACATAATGATCGCCATCTAAAATGGCTTGGGTGCGAATTGCTTGTAAATCTGAACCAGCATTGGCTTCCGTCATTGCGATCGCAGTGACCACCTCACCTGAAACCATTTTTGGTAACCAATATTGTTTTTGTTCTTCGCTACCAATATTTTGAATATAAGGGGAGACAAGTTCACTTTGCCCGCCAATACCTACTGCCAAGGCAGTAAAACCAGCTTTGGCTGTTTCCTGGACTAACATTTGTGAATAGTGAATCGGTGCACCAAAGCCCCCGTACTCTTCAGGGACGTCAACACATAAAAAGCCATTTTCTCCAAGCTTGTGCCATAGTTCACGTGGGATTAAGCCTTGTTCTTCCCAATTTTCATAAAATGGTGCAACGTGTTCTGCTAAAAAACGTTGATAATTATCACGAAATAGCTCGAAATCACTATCTTTTTGCATAGAATTATCCTTAATTTGGATGCAACTGCCCAAGCAGCGCTATAAAAAGCACTGCTAAATTCAGGGTAAGGGCTTATTGTTTAAGGGTTGGAATACGAATAATTAGTAGATTATTAACGTGTTTTTCATAAAGCTCCTGCACCATGGCAGCACGACGTTTTAAAATGCCACTCTGATTTAAGTTACCTTTGTCAGTGGTTTCTCCGGCATCCAGCTGTGGAGCTTCTGTCATTAAATACAGCATTGATACGGTATTTGAACTGCCAGTAGCGTCTTTATTGAAGTCCACCAGAAATTGTTTAAACCATTGCTGCACTTTAGGGTGGCTCAACACTTCTTGGGCCGTCGTGTGTTTAAGATCTAAACCGACATATTCAGCACAAGCTGAAAGTTTCGGGAAAATCAGAAAACCAATCGCATTCAGGTTAGAACCGGTAATGCAGACATCTTGAATAAGTAGATTGCCATTAATCAGGACTTTATTCCGTAAGGTGCCCACATTAACAAAGGTGCCGGTATTGAGTTTAAAGTCTTCGGCAATACGTCCGTCATACATAAGGCCTTGGCTTGGGTCGTTTAGATCAACAAGTTTTACAGCATCGCCGGTACGGTAAAACCCTTCTTCATCGAAAATATCAGCTTGTTGTTCTTGAGGCAGACGCCAATAATGTTTCATGACATTTTTGCCACGAACACAAAATTCAAGTTTATCGCCACATGGTGCCAGTTTGACTTCACAGCCCGGCGCTGGATAGCCAATAAAGCCTGCCATGACTTTAGGACCTGTAGTAAATACACAAGATGGCGCGGTTTCTGTCATGCCTAAGCCACTCATAATACGGATGCGTTCACCGCAATGGGCTTGTGCAATCTGATCTAGACGGTTCCAACCTGCTTCAGATAGTGCAGCTCCAGCAAAAAACAATACTTTGACACGGCTAAAGAATTTTTCACGGAGTTCAGCATCCTGTTCAAGTGCTACCGTGATTTCTTCCCAACCTTTCGGTACATTTAAATATACCGTTGGTGAAATTTCTTTCAGGTTACGAATAGTTTCATTCATTTTTCCTGGCACCGGTTTGCCATCATCAATATAAATCGTACCGCCATTATAGAGCGCAATTCCGACATTATGGCTGCCCCCGAAAGTATGATGCCATGCCAACCAATCGACCAAAATCGGTGGTGTTTCTTCAAATTCAGGGAAAGTTTGCAGCAACATTTGCTGATTGGTGCAGAGCATCAAATGTGTGGTCGGTACTGCCTTTGGCATTTTGGTCGAGCCAGAGGTAAATAAAAATTTAGCAATTTGATGTTCATCAATCGTTTCGTAGTGCGCTTTAATATCTGTAATTTCAGACTCAAGAAGCGTAGAGAAAGCAATACAAGTTTTTTCACCGAGTTTGCCAGAGTTTGTAACGACTTCAATATCATCAGCATTACGGCAGTGCTCAATGGCAGTAGCAAAATCCTCCCCATCATTGGCAAAAACTAAACCTGGCGTGAGGACATCAAAGATATATTTGAGTTTACCAAAATCTTTGGAAATTAAAGAATAAGCAGGGGAAATAGCTGAAAATGGGATTCCTGCAAGCATTGCACCCATGGATAAGGTGAGGTGTTCGAGATCGTTACCAGACAAAATAACAATGGGACGTTCGGTCGATAAATGCGGATATTGTTTTAAGCTTTGGGCGATACGCCATGCACGATTCACAGTTTCTGCATATGTCAGTTCAATCCATTGACCTGAACTATCACGTTTAGCGGCGAAGACACGGTTTGGGTGTGTTTCTGCGTACTGTAATAAACGATCGGTTAATTTTTGCGGATAAGGCTTAAGTTGTTCTTTGGGAGAAATGTATAAGACGTCATTCTTATATTCAACATGTGTTTCATGACTGCCTAATTTAACAAATCGTTCAGGATACTTATGTGATTGAACTGTCATGTGTGCCATTGTTATTACTCCATGTATTTTTATCTATTCTTTTTCAACGAAAAGAGTTGACTTCATGTCAACTCTCTTACTTTCGTTAAATTGGGTAGTGGCGTGGGCTGGTTTGTATGGTCACCCAACGTAATTCAGTAAACTCAGCCACAGAAACTTTACTGCCAAATCGTCCATAACCACTTTGTTTGACACCACCAAATGGCATTTGTGCTTCATCATGTACAGTGGCACCATTGATATGGCAGATACCGGATTCAATCCGTTTTGCTACGGCAAGCGCTTGTGCTAAATCTTGGCTAAACACGGCTGCTGACAAACCAAATTCAGAATCATTTGCCAATTCTACGGCGTCATCAACTGTTTTAAAGCGTTGTACTGTGCAGACAGGACCGAACGATTCTTCGGCATAAATCTGCATTTCTTTGGTGACATCAACCACTATTGTAGGTTGCATAATAGCACCTTGGATGTCCAAGCCGAGTGGTAAATTTGCACCTTTTTCACGTGCATCTTCAATTAACTTCCCAATACGTGCAGCTGCTTTTAAGCTTTCCAGTACACCAAGTGGGGCATCATTCTCAAGTGGATTGCCAGCGCGAATAGTTTTGACCTTCGCCACGAGTTTTTCGATAAAGGAATCAGCAATTTTTTCATCAACAAGAACACGTTCTGTCGACATACAGATTTGACCCTGGTTAAAGAATGCACCGAAGGTCACGGCATTGACCGCTTCATCGATGTCAGCTTGATCAAGCACAATCACAGGTGCTTTTCCACCAAGTTCGAGTAGGACAGGTTTTAAATATTTTGCTGCTGTTTCAGCAATAATTCGGCCCACATGGGTTGAACCGGTAAAGTTAATACGCTTGGTTAGTGGGTGGCTAATTAAGCGTTCTACAATTTGAGGAGCATCTTGGGCCGCATGGGTGATGACATTGACTACCCCATCTCCAATCCCTGCTTCATGTAACACTTCACCAATCAGACGATGTGTTGCAGGACATGCTTCAGAGGCTTTAAGAACCACAGTGTTACCGCAGGCAAGAGGCATTGCTAAAGCACGTGTGGCAAGAATCACAGGGGCATTCCATGGTGCCATCCCGACGATAACACCACAGGGTACGCGAATGCCCATCGCCATATTGCCCGGCACATCTGATGGAATAATACTGCCATCAATTTGTGTGGTCATAGCTGCAGCTTCGCGTAGCATATTGGCTGCAAGATGAACATTAAAACCATACCACGTTGCAGTTGAACCTATTTCATGAATCGCAGTCTGAATAAATTTTTCAGTTTTTTGATCCATCAGGTCGGCCGCTTTAAGCAGTTTTAAACGACGGTCTGTTGGAGAAAGGGCAGACCATGTTTTAAATGCTTCGTGTGCGGATTCGATCGCACGATCAACATCCGATAAAGTTGCAGCAGAGCTGATTGAGGCAACTGAGCCATCGATCGGACTGATTCTTTCAAAAGTTTGTCCTGAACTTGCTGCAACGGATTGACCGTGAATAAGTAACTGTACGTTTTGCATGGCAAATGTTTCCTTACATGTCCATCATGACGAATGTGAATTGATACTGCTTAAGCAGGGCGCTTGTATGCTTGAAGACCTGGCTTAATTGACTTGTCATCAAGGAATTGCTTTAGACCTTGTTCACGACCACCTTCATCATCACGATGATTACATTGATCCAGTTTGGCGTATAAGTAATCTTCGTTTTGTTCCCAAGTCAGTTCACGGCAACGTTTGAAACCATTTTTCGCAGTACGCAGTACAACTGGGTTTTTCTCAAGTAAGTTATTGGCAAGTTCAGTTACTTCAGCACGAAGTTGAGCAAGTGGAACACTTTTATTGACTAAGCCCATATTGGCAGCTTCAACACCTGAGAAGGTTTTGCCAGTCATGATGTAGTACATCGCAGTACGGTGGCCAACTGTATCCGCCATTGCTTTGCTTACAAGGTTACCTGGTGGGATGCCCCAGTTAATTTCAGATAAACCAAAAGTAGCTTCTTCTGCAGCAATGGCAAGATCACAGGCAACCAGAGGAGAGAAGCCACCACCAAAACACCAACCATTTACCATCGCAATTGTTGGTTTTGAATAGAAACGAAGTAAATGCCATTGCCAGCGAGATGCATCACGGCGAATACGTTCTTGGAAGATCTCCGGTTGATTATCAACTTCGCGGAAATATTCTTTCAAATCCATACCCGCTGTCCATGAATCACCAGCGCCAGTCAAAACAAGTACTTTCGCTGCAGGGTCAAGTTCTAAGGTTTCAAGTACATCTATCATTTCTTTATTGAGTGTTGGACTCATTGCATTTTTCTTTTCTGGGCGATTTAAAGTAACCCATGCAATACCTGCATCAACTTGTACATCAACGGTTTCCCAGCGGTTTTGATAAGACATGTGTTGCTCCTTAATGTTCGTTTTATGTCCTGATGGGGCTTAATCTAATATCAGTTAAACTTACATTCAAGTCTTATTTTGCATTTTTTGAAAATAATTTATAAGTCAATGTAATTTAATAAAATAAATATTTAAATTGTAAAAATATAAAAATACATATTGATTAAATTGTAAGTTTAGGTGATATTTTTTGAATTGCTTAGGACGGAAGGCAATACATAGGAAGTGTATGAATTAAAAAATTCTAAAAGGACAATAACGAATGGAAAATAGTGTAAGTAGCAAAGGTAAAGCTACGCTTACACTCGTATTGTGTTTTGCAATTGCGGTGTTTGAGGGTTTTGATCTTCAATCGATGGGCGTTGCAGCACCACGGATGCGAGCGGAGTTTGGCCTGGACAATGCCCAAATGGCATGGGCATTCAGTGCAGCAATTTTGGGAACCTTACCAGGCGCAATTATTGGTGGACGGTTTGCAGACAAAATTGGGCGTAAAGCAGTTTTGTTAACAAGTATTTTAGTTTTTGGTGTTATGTCGGTGTTAACTGCCTATGCAGCAGACTATACCTTGTTACTGATTATTCGTTTCTTGACCGGTCTTGGGATGGGCGGTGCATTGCCAATGATGATTATTATGGCATCGGAAGCTGTGTCGGAGAAACATAAAGGGATTGCTGTCAGTATTATGTACAGTGGTATTCCATTTGGCGGTATGTTGACCTCATTTGTCGCGATGGCACTTGCAGGTGATGCACAGTGGCGGCATATCTTCTATGTCGGGGGTTTTGCCCCGATTTTATTAATTCCTTTATTAATTAAATTCTTACCTGAATCGAAAGACTATTTAACAGCAGCGAAGCAAAAAACTTCGACACCATTCTTTGAAGTGCTGTTTGCCAAAGAACGTCGTTTCTCTACCATTCAGATCTGGGTCAGTTTCTTCTTTACCCTTGTGGTGCTGTATTTCCTGCTCAACTGGTTACCTCTGTTAATGGGTGCACAAGGCCTAGGTAAGACAGAAGCAAACTATGTTCAGATTGGCTATAATATTGGCGGTATATTTGGTTCAATTTTAATGGGCGTCTTGCTAGATAAAATTCGAATGAGTACTACGGTCAAACTGATTTACATTGGTATTCTAGTCTCGCTGTGTTGTCTGGCTATTTCACCAACCGTGGCATTACTTGTATTATCTGCTGTCGGATGTGGTCTATTTATTGTAGGAGGTCAGTCTGCATTGTATGGTCTTGCAGCCATGTTCTACCCAACTGAAATGCGTGGAACAGGGGTTGGTGCAGCGGTTGCGGTTGGTCGAATTGGTTCTTTTGCCGGGCCTCTTTTTGCAGGCATGCTGTTATCGCTCGGTTCAAGTTCAGCGATGGTCATTGGTGCAAGTATTCCACTGATTTTAATGGCAATGATTGCAGCGTTACTTTTGGTCCGTAAATCAAAAGTTTCACGGCAGGTCCCTGTATTAAATACATCAACTCAAACTCAGTAATGTGATGACTTAAGTATGGCCAATTTGGCCATACTTTTTAATGGTTAGAATTTAAGGTTGAATTAAGTATTATGGAACATCAGTTAAATCAACTGCCAACCCTGAGCTATATGATAGCTCGTGTTGATCGTATTATCAGTAAATTACTGAATGAACGCCTAAAGCCTTTAGATATTACTTTGCCTCAGTTCACGGCATTGTCAGTACTCGCAGCAAAAGGAAATCTCTCCAATGCCAAACTGGCGGAGCGTTCTTTTATCAAACCCCAATCGACTAATAAAATTCTACAGGATTTATTAAGTAGCGGCTGGATTAGTAAGGAATCGGACCCCTCTCATGGTCGTCGTATTCTTGTCAATGTCACTCAAGCAGGATTAAATAAATTAAGCGAGTGTCGGGCAGTCGTTCAGGAACTGGAAAAAACGATGCTAAAAGGCGTGGATATTAATCTGGCCTTTTTGATCAGGAATAATCTTGAAATCATGGCCACCAATTTACAGCATTTTCAGGAAGAATAATTTTCTACATCATTAGGTCGGATTTGAGTTCGTCTAGCTACTTTTTCAATGTCTATTCTTGAGGAAGCAACAACTTAATAAGCTGAATAGGATCTTCATGACTTCTGTTGAATTATTTTCACGCACCCGGTAGCATCAGTACACATATTATAAATGAGTAAGTCCATGTCATCAGGTCAGCAAGTACTGATTGAACTTAGAAAAATGATTATTTCAGGTGAAATTCCGGGCGGTGCTCGCATGGCTGAAATTCCAACAGCAGAAATGCTTGGAGTTTCACGTCAACCGGTGCGTATGGCATTTAAACTGCTTGAGCAAGAAGGATTATTATTAAAAAATCCAACCCGAGGCTATACAGTTAGAGAAATTTCTCCCAAGTTGATTCAGGATGCACTTGAGGTGCGAGGAGTGCTTGAAGGTCTGGCAGCAAAAAAACTGGCAGAAAAAGGGCTAAGTACGCAGCAAAAAGATCAGTTAATGCAGTGCATTACTCAAATAGAGCCAATATTTAAAAAAACTGAACTAAGTAATGAGGATATTGAAATCTATCATTATTACAATACCATTTTTCATAATACGATTATTCAAGGCTCAGATAATATCGCTATTGTACAGGCTCTAAGTAAGAATAATCAGCTACCTATGGCTTCTGCCCAAGCCTTAACTTATGATAAAAATAATCCGCTCTCAGAAATTCGCCGTCTGCATCATGCCCATATTCAACACTGTGCCATTTTCAATGCTTTAAAAAATCGTGATTCGGCACGAGCAGAGAGTCTGATGCGTGAACATAGCCATGTAGTCACTCTGGGCGATATGATGCGTTCTATTTTTAATTCACATGTGCATTCCTAAATTTAAGCCTTTTCTTTAAATAAAAAAATCCCTTCTGAGGGTGCAGAAGGGTGGAAAGTGGAGAAAGATTAAACTGCTATTTTTAATGAGATAGCAGTTTTTTATTTTTTAAAGATCAATAACTAGCATTTTAGATTTTGCACGCGAGCAGCATGGAGTAAATTGATCCTGAGCCGCCTGTTCTTCTTCAGTTAAGTACATATCCCGGTGGTCAATTTCACCTTCGACAACTGTCACTAAACAGGTACCACAAATCCCCTGTTCACAAGAAACAGGAATATTCACGCCAGCAGCTTCAAGTGCCTGTACAGCTGTTTGGTCTTGTGCTACATGAATCAGTTGACCGGTTTTTTGAACTTTAATAGTGAAACTACCGTCTTCACTGTTATCAATTACTGGAGCACTAAAGTGTTCTTTATGAATATGCGTCTCAGGCCAGGATTGCTGTTGTGCTGTCTGAATCACGAAATCCATAAAACCTTGTGGACCACATACATAAACATGATGTGCTAAGTCAGACTGAGCAAGCGCACTTAGTAAGTTGCAATGTGTGGCGGCTTCATCATCAATGTGCAGATGAACTGAATCACCTAGAAGATTGAGATCCTCATGAAAAGCCACTGCCGAACGGGTTTTAACAAAGTAAAACAGCTTGAAAGATTTGTTCAGTCGTTTTAACTCTTTGGCCATTGCCAGAATTGGTGTAATCCCAATCCCGCCTGCACATAGGACTGCATGTTCAAGCTCTGTATTCAGCTCAAACAGGTTGCGGGGTTCACTAATCTGAATGCGTTGCCCCACCTGTAACTGTTCATGCATAAAGCGTGAGCCACCACGTGAGTTTGGATCATTCAGTACACCAATTACATAGCGGTGCTGTTCACTGCTGCAATTCGCCAAGGAATATTGGCGTATTAAGCCTTCGCCCATATATACATCAATATGAGCACCTGCTTTAAAAGGAGGTAGAGGCTCCCCATTACAACTCATGAGCTCAAATGAATTTATTTGAGAATTGTGTTGATGGATCTGATGAATAGTCACTTCCATGTGAGTGCCGCTCCTAAAATTTAAAAAATCAAAATACTGTTCTAAAACTTTAACTATTTAACCAAGCGTGACTGACGGAATCTGCTCTCTGCCTGCAATCTCGTTAACCTGTTCTTGGCTAATCAGACGATCAATCACTTTGCGCGCTTGCACTCCGCCTGCATCAATATTCAGCATCAGCAACTTGCGGTCAGGGTAGCGGAGCAGGTTTTGTTGTTGCTGTTCCAGCATGTCCAGATCTTCAGAGAAAATCTTGCCTTGTCCTTCACGGATCTGATCTGTCAGTTCCGCATTCTCTGGCTGGAAGTGACGGGCCATACCCCAGAAATACCAGTGAGAGGTTTCTGTTTCAGGCGTAATAAAGTCCACCACAATAGAAGATACTTTATGCTCGGCAGCTGCCTGATAGCCACCTTTACCTGCATGTGCTACGCCAACTTCAATATGAACATTACTTGGCGCAAAGAAATGACAGATCTGCCAGCGGTCTACCGGAACATCATCAGCCAGATTGTTGCCTCTTAATGCCATTTGCCAGAATGGAGGTGCATAGATATTTTCCATATAGCGTTCTGTAATGACATGATCCCCATCTATACGAGTAGTAGGTGCTGCTTCATCAATTTCTTTTTGTCCAATACTGGCTGAGTGAACATAAGTTTCATGAGTAAGATCCATCAGATTGTCAATCATCAGACGATAATCGCAATTGATGTGGAACAATCCACCACCATATGCCCATTCAGGATTATCTGCCCATTCAAGTTCAGGTAACTGATCTTCACTTGCAAGTGACTGGTCACCTGGCCATACCCAGATAAAACCGAATTTCTCTACAACACTGAAACTCTTGTTACATGGAAAACCACGAACACGCTGTCCAGGCATAGCAACTGTCTTGCCATCACAGCCCATAACTAAGCCGTGATAACCACAAACCAGATTGCCATCCTCTACAAAGCCTAAAGAGAGTGGAGCACCGCGATGTGGGCAGAAGTCTTCTACTGCATAGACCTTATTTTCTTTACCACGATAAAATACCATTTTTTCACCACAGATCTGACGACTTAATGGCTTTTCCATAACTTCTTCAGGACGTGCTGCCACATACCAAGCATTTTTAATGAACATATTCTGATCTCCTTATCAATTGGATCCAATTTATGATTATTTATGCTAATAGTCAACAAAAAATGTACCATAAAAGTATAGATTGGATCCATTTTTAATATTGAGAGGTGAAATCTGCTTTTATGATTTGCTGATGCGGAACTAGTTTCTTTAAGAAATACAAGTTGTGAAAAATTGTTTAACTTTTTATAGTTGCTATCTTGAGCAGATGACGGATTCTGCCTAGTGTGAAGCATGGGAGAGTGCTATTAAAGACGTTCCTGTAAAGGGAAATAGTGTAATTGCACAATTTGTAGTAAAAACTATTTACTATTACCCAGTATTATTATGAAGATTTACAAGTGATTGTGATCTTGTATAGATGCTCCGATTGCCTGAAAACTCATGCAGGGGGGCAATCAATAAGTAAGATATAAAATAGATAATATTTATACGGTATATGCTGTTAAGAATTAATTTTTTATATTTATTAATCAAAAAGATAAAACTTTATTCTTGTGCGCGCCGAGCGCACCATTTTTATATATGATAAGAATCGATAACATCCTATAAGCCTCGCTAGATAAGGCTTACTAAAAATAAGAATGACTATGAACAGCCGAAATGATGGCTTATATATAACGATATTTTTGATATGCAATCATATAAAATTTTTCTTATGAAGGATAAAACCACGCAATATAGCAACCAGCACAGCAAAAAGAATAATTAAGAGTATTTGTTCTGCTGTGTTTAGGTTAGGACTATCTATAAAGTAGTGCTGTATAATAAGTAAAAAAGCTAAAACAACTATAATAACCAGTATGATAGAAGGCACAAGGTATCTCACTAAACTGCATATATTCTGTATATAATATTATCTGAAGAATGGATGTTTTCAGGCTACAATTAGATTATAAAGATAGAAAATTTCTTCCATTCCACTAGAATCACAGAGTTTAAGTAATACTTTGATACCTATTACAAGGCACAGTAATTGTATTATTAAAAATATATCTGTATTGATAAAAGTGAAACTCATAAAATTATGAGGAGCTGTCATGAGAATCTTGAGATGGCTATCATTTATCGCAATTGTAGTGATATTGACTCTGATTTTTTGCCTTTACGGAGACTTGGCAGGAGATTCTGTCAGATCAAAAATTTTCTAATAAATTAAACCTCTTAACCAGAGGTTTTTTCAATTTTAAACCCTAAGTTTTTACATCAGGCCATAGTAGTAGAACTAATTAAGACTTTTTATGTATTGTATTATATTTAATTGATATTATATCCCTCCTGAAAAAAGGGGCATTCTTCATGCAAAAAGGCTTGGCAGGTGAATTGTTTGGCGTAAATATTTATTTACCTATTTCACGTATTGAGGTGAAAGCCTTAATACAAGCAAAAAATGCTCTGGCAGAATATTTAGTCCGTGATAAGTATAAATCACTTTATGAAGTTCATTTACAGCTAGACAGACAGATCCATGTATTTGCTCATCGCTTAGAAAGGGAAGAGGCATCCCGCTTTTACAGGTTTTTTCTAGAAGAAGTCACAAACTCAAATAGTAAAAAATTGGAGCTAAATCCAAATTATACTTTTTCAGAAGTAATTCCATCTTATGGAGTCGAATTTAAAGATCGATATAATATTAGAGTAGATAGTCTTCTAAAAAATTATTTAGGTTGTATTTTATCCAGCTTAATTTGCATAATTTTTTTATTGTACAGTGCAATCGTTAATTTTAATCTGTAAGTTAAAAGTAAATAAGTTACTTAAAATATTGAAAAAAATTAATATGTTATTGTTATTGAAAATGACGTTATATCACGAGTATTTTTAGCTTTAGATGGAAATCATGCAGAATCCTTTTATTTAGGGTATGTAGGGAAGCGAGCGTATATCCAGAATCCTATTTTAGAGAATTTTAAAACTTATAAGAGAGCCTAGGTGAAAAAGTTATCATAGCATTTTGTGTTGTATGAAGCTGTCTTGATACTTTACTCAACCAAGATCATAGAAGGTATTGGCATATTTATTATTTTCACAAATATTAGATGTATCATTTCATGAGTTAATCTAATTTGAGCTATTCGATAGCAGCAAGTAAGAGTAAAAAATAAACTAAAAAATTGCCTATAAATATATTTTAAAATTACGGACTAAGGAATGAGTATAGGGTAATCAGTCATCTTTGACTTGTAAAAATGACTGATTTAATAAGTCATTTTCAATGCTGTCTTAAATACTCTATAGACTGATTAATCTGTTGCATGGCGCGGTTAAGCTCTGATGGTGGAAGCCGGCTTTCTTGCAGACACGTCAGCCATTGCATCTGACAAAGTTTTAAGTGTTCAATATGGTGTGCTTGCTGAATGCGATCAATAAGCTGTTTGGCCATTAAGCCACAATATTGTTTTAACAGACTCGTCATTAACTCTTTTATAGCTAGAAGCCCTAAGAGCTCAACATTTATTTTAGCGTTAGAAGTGGACCGCTCTGAATATATAATTTCATTTTGCCTGTCATCACTTATTAATATTATCGGGGCTGTTTCTATTTCAAATTGGTCTGCTGATATGAGTTTTTCTTTTTGCTGACCTTCAAAACTGATTAGTCCCATATTATAAAGCTGGTCTAGTACCTCAGGTTCTGCAATTCGTTGCTTGAATTGTGGCGTAAGTATATCAAAATCTGGTGTACCAATCAGAATAAGTAAACGTCTCTGGCGTACATTTAGATGAATTGATCTGTTTTTTAAAACTTCTATACCTAATGGTGTTTTTTGATAATCAGACATTGCCCCGACTTCCCCTAATCAGTCAAGGCAACCCTACATTAAAAAAATTAAAGTTTGATGAACAAATTTTTAAATATCAAGGGGCTAAACTAGGGTCTGTTCTAGGGCCTTACGTAGATAAGGATCCAGCTCTTCTTGACGTAACAGCCAGTTTACATAGTCACCAGGTAATTCTTTAATTGCGGTACCACGGTGTTTACCAAAATTCAGAATACGGGGTATCCGTGCGTCTTCTGATGCAGTATAAAGTTCTTCAATACTCTGAATATTTAGATGGTAAAGAATATGCATGAGTATATTTGCAGTTAAAATAATATCGGCATCTGCACGGTGAGCACCTTTGAGTAATTCTCTTGCTTTATCACTTCCTTTACTGATCATATAAATCAGTGCAGAGATGTTATGTGCCTCAGCATCGGGCCAAACCTTGCGGGCCAGCGCCAGAGTGCAAATAGCTTTAATATTTGAGGTATCTATGCCACATTTTTCAATGGTACGAATATCATAATCAATATTATGACCGATAATATAGACAGTTTCGGCAGGTAAACTGAAGTCCTTATAATGAGGCTGACCAGCAATATCGGCTTCTAGAATATGATGTACTGCCATCGCGGCATAAGAAATTGACTGTTCACCAATACTGTAGAGCTGGTCAAATAACTGACTTTTGTCTAGGCTCAAACGGCCTTGAGCAATTTGGACAGGTGCGTAGGCAATTTCAATCGGTAGTCCATTGAGTGTATGTGTTTCAGTATCGAGAATAATGGCCTGCATGTTGAAAAATATGCCTGAACAAAAGAGAAAGTCAAAATCTAACATTATTATTTCTATTCTGACAATTTAAAAACCCTGTCAGGGCTTTAATTGAAGGGTTTTTAGCTCATCATTTACCAAGTTGAGCCACAAATTACGTCGCTTCTAAAATAATTCGACTTTCATTCACCTTATTTTGAAGAAAAAAATCCTTCAATCTGGTTTCTAAAATTTATATATGAGAATAATTAAACAAATTTCTTGCTATTTTTTATAAAAATTGGGAACGGGTGTCATGAAGAAGAAAGAACACCCTAAAAATCAGTGAATGATAATAACTTAAAATAAGGATATAAAATAATGAAAAGACATGTATTGACCTGTACTGTACTTGCAATAAGTATCGGTTTGACGGCGTGTAATGATAGTGATGACAACGATAACCAGAATGTCAGTACGCCTGTTCCTTCCATACCAGTAAATAATATAGACAACCCGGTATTAGCTACGCCTGTAGCCCCTATACCAAAACAGACGTGGCTATTGCCGGTGAAAGCGTTGTTATGGCCTATAAAATGCTCGAAATTAATAATAAAGAAACACAAGCTACTGCGTTAGTTTTCACCCCGGAGGGAACACCTCTAGCAAAAGGATGACCGATAGTTGCATGGGCACATGGCACGACGGGTGTGGCTGATCAGTGGGCACCGAGCCGGAGTAGTCTAAATCCGGTTATTAAAAATATGATTAACGGCCTGCTTCAGTCTGATTATATGCTGGTAGCACTTGACTATGAAGGGCTCGGTGAACCTGGTATAAATGAACTTCGTCCTTACTACCAAATGGGATCATGGCAGTGTTTACGGGTTGAATATGGCTAATATTATCTCGGATGTAAAATCTCTAATGCCAAGTCAATAACCTGAATTTAAAGCGATGACTCATGTTTTTTAATATGAGCCATTTTTATTTAAAACTGAGTAAAGTTCATTCTGTTTAATAATAAACTTCATGTTACAATACGCGCCAATCTTAGCACGGCTTAAAAGCCCTAAATTAATAGGACCTCGCTAATGTTTGCCAATATCTCTATTGCTGAATTTGATCCGGAATTAGCTCAGGCAATTGCTGCCGAAGGTGAGCGCCAAGAAGCGCACATCGAGTTAATTGCTTCTGAAAACTATTGTTCTCCAGCGGTTATGGAAGCGCAAGGTTCAAAACTCACTAACAAATATGCAGAAGGCTATCCAGGCAAACGCTACTACGGTGGTTGTGAGCATGTTGATGTTATTGAACAATTGGCAATTGATCGTGCTAAAGAACTTTTTGGTGCTGACTATGCAAACGTTCAGCCCCATGCAGGTTCACAGGCAAACTCTGCTGTTTACCTGGCCTTGCTGAATCCGGGCGATACCGTTTTAGGTATGAGTCTTGCTCATGGTGGCCATTTAACCCATGGTGCAAAAGTAAGCTTCTCCGGTAAAACCTATAATGCAGTGCAATATGGCCTGAACCCGGAAACTGGCGAAATCGACTATGAAGAAGTTGAGCGTCTGGCTTTAGAGCATAAGCCACGTATGATCGTTGCAGGCTTCTCTGCATATAGTCTGGTTGTTGACTGGCAGCGTTTCCGTGAAATTGCTGATAAAGTTGGTGCTTATCTGTTTGTTGATATGGCCCACGTTGCAGGTCTGGTGGCAGCAGGTGTATACCCGAACCCGGTTCAAATTGCTGATGTAACCACAACCACTACCCATAAAACTTTGCGCGGCCCACGTTCTGGTCTGATTCTGGCAAAAGCGAATGAAGAGATTGAGAAAAAACTTCAGTCTGCTGTATTCCCAGGTAACCAAGGCGGTCCATTAATGCATGCGATTGCGGCCAAAGCAATCTGCTTTAAAGAAGCTATGTCTGATGAGTTTAAAACCTATCAGCAACAAGTGGTTAAAAATGCTCAAACCATGGCGCAAGTTTTTATTGAGCGTGGTTATGATGTCGTTTCTGGCGGTACATCTAACCATCTATTCCTGTTATCACTCATTAAACAGGATATTACAGGTAAAGATGCAGATGCATGGTTAGGCGCAGCCCACATTACTGTGAATAAGAATTCCGTGCCAAATGATCCACGTTCTCCATTTGTTACCTCGGGTATCCGTGTAGGTACACCAGCAGTCACTACTCGTGGTTTTGGTGAAGCTGAGGTGCGTGAACTTGCTGGCTGGATGGCTGACATTTTAGATAGCAAAGGCGATGAAAATGTTATTGCTGATGTAAAAGCGAAAGTGGAAGCGGTTTGCGCTAAATTCCCGGTTTATGCTCAGTAAGTGATTTCTTTAAAAAAGCTCCCATAAGTGGGAGCTTTTTTAGTGTTATAAACTGTGCTTTATTTAAGTTCATATATCTATAATAAACCCATAAACAGTTCTTTATAAATAATAGTTTTAAAGCAAACTTATTCAAAATCTAAAGATCAATAGCTTTAGCAAGAAATTTTTAATCTTATAATATTTTATTTTTATTCTCTTAGATTGTTTGGTGGTTAAACCTATCTCTTTCACTATATAAAGGTATATCACCTAAAAGTGAATAATGAGAAAAGTAATAATAAAAAAATCACTCCGAGTACCCAAGGTAAAAATTTCCATATCATGGGTTGTTTCTCTTCCATAGTTTCACTAGAGAGGGGAGAGATTTCTGTTTTAAGTGTATTATTAGAGGTAGAGATAAGACTCTGCTCATCTTGTTCAGGTTTTAGTTTTTTACATTCTTCACTTAAATAATTATAAAATTGTTCTGATTCACTCTCTTCGAGTCTGTAGGCAAATACATGAATCTTGTCGTTAAGTTGCAATGTAATATGGTCGCTACTAAGATTTTTCTCCTGTTTTAATTGATCTCTTAGTTCGTTTCGGGCTATAAGCGCTTTTCTTATTTCTTCTCTTTGCAGAGGTCGGTGGATTTCTACACCAAATAGCTCACCTAATAGTTCTAATTCCATTATGATCTACCATTTATTGTTGTTGTACGCCGTGTCTATAGCAATATAAAGCAATAGCTTACAAAGACAATGACATTGTCTAACAATTTAAACTTAAGGCAAGAATAAAAAAGTTAAAAGCACTATTTTATATTTAAGATAACTGGCTTATTCTGTATGGTAAAAATATGAGTTCTGTTTTTGCTCACATCAAAAATTTTTTAATAGAGGAATTTCTGCTAATAAGAAAGTTTATAAAAAATTTATATTCAATATTTTAGTAAAAGAAGATAACCAGAATAACTTGGTTAATAAAATAATATGAGCAATATAGAAAGTCTAGCATTCTATATTCGCGCCCTTTTTATAAAAGTCTAAGACAATATCCAGATCAAAAAGTAAACCTTCAGCAGTATATTCATTTGAATGTAGTTTGAGTAATGCAGGCATATATTCAGTTTTATATACGGTAGGGTAATCTTTGCATAAAATCTGTATCCGTTTTTGTTGAGAGGTCTTAGGATTGTCTAACTGATCCAGATATTTTCCAATTTTCTCACCTGCCTGATCAAGCTGAGCGGCGAGAGGAGAGCTGGAGTCCAATGGTTGAGCCGTGTCTGTCTCTTGTGGCTGCCTTTGACAAGCTGCGATTGATAAAGATAAAAAAACAGTCATAAGAATTTTTTCTTTCATATTCATTTTTATTTTGGGGAAGATTAAAAAAGTATAGGATGAAAATAATAAAAGAAAATATATGATTGTGGTGGAATAGTAAGCCAAAAGTATAAGTTTAATTTTGGTAACTTATATCAGTATTTGAGAAGCTATAAATTAAATGGTTGAGAAACTTGGTTTAAGATGTTACATCTATGAATAGGCTTAACTTATTGTTTAAAGATTAGCGTTCTTCATTTAACTGGATACAGTAAAGGATAACTTTTTTCATTCTTTACATTTTATATGTTTTGTGGCTCCTCTTAAGGGGAGCTTTTTGTTGTTTTATAAAAAACAACAGGGTGGAAAAATACTTTTCTGATAAGTAATTAATTATTTCTAGACCAGAAAATATACATCTATAGCGTTGCAATATTTATTTAAAATGGAAGGAGTCAGTTTATATGGCTAAACCAAATATTATTATTTCTTCACAGGACTTGCATCGTCTTGAAACCATGCTCGAGCATCAATCTCATATGACTCAGACTATAGAACATCTGGAAGATGAACTTGCTCGGGCTGAAGTAGTAGAGCCACATGAAATACCAGCTAATGTGGTCAGCATGAATACCCGAGTGCTGATCACGATAGCCCCTTCAACTGAACCGACTGAAATCCAGCTGGTTTATCCGCATGATTTTCGCGGTGATAAAGGACAAGTCAATGTACTTGCTCCTATAGGTGCTGCTATTTTAGGGCTGGCAGAAGGCCAGGAAATTGAATGGCCGCAACCTGATGGTCACCTTATGAAAGTAAAAATTGAAAAGGTGCTATATCAGCCTGAGCGAGAGGGTGATTATCGTTAGATCAAATGCCGTGAAATTTCACGGCATTATTCTTTGTAGTTATTCAATTAACTATGACAAAACTTAAACGTAAAAACTGCTATTTCGGCTTGTAGTCTGAAAGATTTGGTTTAAATTGAAAATATAGCTTTCAGCTTCACTTCATATTGTTCTGTTATTTTATTATCAGTCTATTTTACTGTTTGAGGCGATACCCGGCGTCTATATGCAGCATTTCCAAGAACTCATTCCATTGTCCAAGATTGAGGTTACTCCTCAAGAAACTTTGACCATAAAACGCAATGATCTGGTTCCTCTGATTTATGATCAATACCGGTTAAATCATTATGCCGAGCATCTGGTTCAAGCACAGTCCGTACTCCTCAATGGAGTAGACCCTGAATTAACCCGGCAGTTAAGCCAGACTATTGAACAGCTGATTCAGGCTTTAGCTGACTCTAAAAAATATCTGAAAAAACGTAATTTCAATGCATTACAGAAATGGCTGGGAATTGATATCGAGTATCAATCAGGGCAGGTGGAATATTATAGAAATCTGGACCGGTTACTTGCTCAGGCTGATCATTTGAGTCAACGGTTACAGATTGAGATTCAGAAATCACAGGCGCGTTTTCAGCAATTACTGGGTTTACGGGAACAAATGGCGAAATATATTGTAGCTGCACAGGAGTTTCTTAATGAATATCCAGCCTTTATTAAAAACCAGCATCCATTAGATAATTTTGCAGAAAGATTATCTAAAAAAATTAATACATTACAAACGTTACAGGCAAGTAATGATATTGCCATTACACAAATACGTCTTTCACAGCAGCTTTCTTTTAGTCTTTTAGACCGGTTTAAAGAAGCTCAGCAAGTACTGATTCCTGCTTGGCAATACCATGTGCAGCAGACAAATTTAAAGCATTCCGATGCAGAATTAGAGAAGCTGGATAATAGCCGGGAAAATCTGATCAGAACATTGAAGAAGTCTTTAGAGAAACATTAAAGTAAACCGAAGCAGGGTGAATTATGGCCGATCTGGAAAAAAATGATTTAACGATAGTTACTTCGAGAGACTTATCGGAGCAGGATTTTCAGCAACTAAATTTACAGGAAATAGGGTTAAAGGGTTCAGACTTTACAGAAGTCCAGAATGCCCATAAAGAGTTAAATGATATGAGTCATCATACTGTCGCTGAATATGGGAAAAATATTGCGACTAAAACCTCTTGTTATACGGATGAATTGCTAGATTTAGTCCAGAACAAAGACCTCGATGCTACCGGCCAGAAACTCAACCAGGTAGTACAGGTTGCTCAGCAGCTGAATACTTCCAGTATTTTAAACAAACCCAAAAGTTCAGGTTTTCTGGGTAATTTGCTGGGTAAGATTAAAGGTGCCAAACAGAACTTTGACCAGCAGTTTCATACTACTAAAGAGCAGATTGATGTTCTGGTAAAAGAAATTGAAATTTCACAGACCGGGTTAAAAGCCCGGGTTGATACACTGGATAAAATGTTTAATGGGGTACAGGATGAGTATCGGCAGCTGGGTATTTATGTCGCTGCGGGAAAACTTAAACAGCAAGATATTCAGCAGCAAATCGCTAAGCTCAGTGAACAGCCCCCCCAAGACCAGCCGACTACACAAAAAATTTATGATTTAAATCATCTAGCGAATAATCTGGAAAAACGTATCAGTGACCTTCAGGTTTTACAGCAATCTGCTATGCAGACTTTGCCAATGATCCGGATTATTCAGTCCAATAATCTGATGCTGGTGGACAAGTTTTATGCCATTAAAAACATTACCTTACCGGCTTGGAAAAACCAGATTAGTTTGGCTATTTCGCTTAACGAGCAGAAAAACAGTGTACAGCTTGCCAATAGTATTGATGATGCAACCAATGAATTACTACGCCGTAACGCAGAGCTTTTGCATCAGAACTCTGTAGATACTGCTAAAGCCAACCAGCGGTCAGTCATTGATATTGAAACCCTTGAACATGTCCAAAATACCCTCATTAAAACAGTAAATGATGTGATTCAGGTACAGAAAGAAGGTATGCAAAAACGTCAGGAAGCTACCAGCCGATTGCGTATGTTACAAGATAATCTGAATCAACTTGTGCTTGAATCAAATTCGGGGACAAATAAACCTTAAGCTGTTTTTGTTATATTAATAGCCTAAGTATACCTGATTAATCTTTGGAGATATTATTTGCCACCTTTAGATGAATATGCGTTGAGTTCTAAACAGATCGAAACAGGGATGCTGGTATTGAAAAAGCGTCAGCATAAAGTGATGCTACTTTGCGTAACGACCAGTACTTTATTTATTGCAAGTGTGGTTGCCATGTTTTTACAGCAGGATTTTATCTATAGTTTTTTTGGTCTTTCTCAACAAGTAGAACAACTACATTTACCTTTAACTCTCGAAGCTAGCCTGACAGATCTTGCACCACAGCACGATTATTTTTTTAATTTACTGTCATGGTTTGGCTGGTTATTCTTAAAACTGTTTGCAGCTTTCTTTGGTGCATTTTTCACAGTTTATTTTCTCAGAAAATTTCATTTTTTTTATATTCGCTTTCAGTCATTTATTTTAAAATTCGTTGGATGGCTCATTGCATTTATCATTATCTGGTCAGGTTTGACTTATGTGCAATATGACCTAAACAATGAAGAAAAAGAAGCTGCGCATGAGCTGGTACATTATGAGCGTAATATTCAAGATAGTGCGATTGCACACTACTTGGCTGAGGAAAATGTAGAAAAACCGGTTCAAGCTTATATACTCGCGCAAACGGCCTTATTGCACCAGCCTGCAGATAAAAATACAGCTATTCCCTATATAGTGGAACTGGTCAAAGCAGAGAAGACTGATCCAGACTTTATTGAGTATGGTTTTAAACCAGAACAGCTTTGGATCATGCAGCACCAGGTTTATGGAAAGGCTTTAACACCGTTAGCTCAAAGTGTTGAGCCACAGGTAAGACAGGCTCAACAGCTTTCATATTGGGCAAATATTATAATCATAGCTATAAGTTTAATGAGCGCTGTTTTAAGCCTGATATTTTATTTACTGTCTCGCCGTCTGCAACTGAGAACCGAGCGAATTACACACCGCCTAAACAGCTAAGTCATGAAAAACAAGATCAGAACAGGCCCGAAAAACCGGCTCTGTTCTTT
>NZ_DBUF01000001.1:58596-111164 GCF_002307755.1 Acinetobacter sp. UBA1297 | reverse complement strand
GTTGCGAAAGTAACTGCATAATATATAATAGTTGAATCTTCAAGCCGTGAACCCTGATTTGCGGCTTGTCTTACAGGCCAGTAGTTCAATTGGTAGAGCGTCGGTCTCCAAAACCGAATGTTGGGGGTTCGAGTCCCTCCTGGCCTGCCACTTTTTCTGAATAAAAAAGCTTGATGCTGGCTGAATTGTCATATAATAAGTCGCGAATCCTACGACGAGTACAAAAATGTCGAATGATAAATCGCGTGACGCATTGAGCGACGCGCCAATTCCTCAAAGAAATAATCCTGCTGAAGTTGTCCGTTCCGGGTCTGTGCTAGATGTTTTGCTATGGCTTATTGCTTTAGCCTTATTAATCAGTGCGACTTTGGTGAACCAGCATCTGCCAGCGTATTGGGCACCTGCAAATGATATTTGGGTGCGCGTTGGGGTAATTTTGGCTTGTATCGTAGTGGCTTTAGGTTTATTATACGCCACCCATCAAGGCAAAGCCTTTATTCGTTTGTTGAAAGACGCGCGAGTTGAGCTGCGCCGAGTCACTTGGCCAACCAAGCAAGAAACCGTGACCGCATCTTGGCAGGTTCTTGTGGTTGTTATCATTGCATCAGTGGTATTGTGGTGTTTTGACTACGGATTGGGTTGGTTGATTAAGCTAATTATCGGGTAAAGAGCTATGAAACGTTGGTACATTATTCATGCCTATTCGGGCTATGAAAAACAAGTGATGCGTTCGCTTAATGATCGAATCCAGCGTAGCGCTGTTGCCGACAGCTTTGGTGAAGTCCTGGTCCCTACCGAAGAAGTGGTAGAGATGAAGGATGGCAAAAAACGTAAATCTGAACGTAAATTCTTTCCAGGCTATGTGTTAGTCGAAATGGAAATGAATGATGATACTTGGCATATTGTAAAAGAATGTCCAAAAGTGCTTGGTTTTATCGGTGGTACGCCTGAAAAACCTGCACCCATCACTCAGCGTGAAGCAGATGCGATTCTTGCACGTGTTCGCAATACTGGTGAAGCACCTCGTCCTAAGACAATGTTCGAGCCAGGTGAAGAATTACTCGTAGTTGACGGTCCATTCACCGACTTTAAAGGCGTGGTGGAAGAAGTTCAATACGATAAGTCACGTTTAACGCTGACCATCAATGTATTTAACCGACCTACACAGGTTGAACTCGAGTTTCGTCAAGTCGAAAAATCAGTTTAAGCTAGGTTGGTGTTAAAACGCCCGATTCGTCGGGCATTGTTATGGTAACGATTACTGTTACATCAATAAATCGGGGAGCCTGACGGCGTTTGTACCCAGAGGTATTTAATAATGGCTAAGAAGATTGACGGCTATATCAAGCTGCAAGTTCCAGCTGGTAAAGCGAATCCATCTCCACCGATTGGTCCTGCACTAGGTCAACGTGGTGTAAACATCATGGCATTCTGTAAAGAATTCAATGCTGCTACACAAAAAGTTGAACCAGGTCTGCCAATTCCTGTCGTGATCACTGTGTACAATGATAAATCGTTCACTTTTATCATGAAAACTCCACCTGCAGCAATTCTTCTTAAGAAAGCTGCTGGTATCCAAAAAGGTTCAGCTATACCTAACAAAACTAAAGTGGGTAAGTTGACTCGTGCTCAATTAGAAGAAATTGCGACTACTAAAGAACCAGATCTAACTGGTGCTGATTTAGACGCACGTGTACGTACCATTGCTGGTTCTGCGCGTTCTATGGGCTTGGAAGTGGAGCTATAAGACATGGCAAAGTTAACTAAACGTCAAAAAGCCATTGCTGCTGCTATTGAAGCAAACAAAGTTTACACTTTAGAAGAAGCAGTACAGGTTCTAAGCAGCCTTCCAGCAGCGAAATTCAAAGAATCTTTGGATATCGCAGTAAACCTGGGTGTAGATCCACGTAAATCTGACCAGGTTGTTCGTGGTGCGACTACGCTTCCTGCAGGTACTGGTAAAACTGTACGTGTTGCAGTTTTTGCTCAAGGTGCACAAGCAGAAGCAGCTAAAGCAGCTGGTGCTGATATTGTTGGTTTTGATGACCTTGCTGAGAGCATCCAAGGTGGTGATCTGAACTTTGATGTTGTGATCGCTGCGCCTGACGCTATGCGCGTTGTAGGTAAATTGGGTACGATCCTTGGTCCACGTGGCTTAATGCCAAACCCGAAAGTGGGTACTGTAACTCCTGACGTGGCAAATGCAGTTAAAAATGCAAAGTCAGGTCAAGCACGTTACCGTGTAGACAAAGCAGGTATTATCCATGCTGCAATCGGCCAGATTGGCTTTGAAGCATCTGCTGTTCGTCAAAACGTTGAAACTTTGATTGCTGATTTGAAAAAACTTAAACCAGCGACTTCAAAAGGTGTATACATCAAGAAAATCACACTAAGCTCTACTATGGGTCCTGGTCTGGTTGTTGATGTAAGCAACGTTTCTAACTAAGTTTATTCTTAGACAGAATTCTTAAAATCTCCAGTAGCTTGGAAATATAAATTTTTAGCAACTGGAGTGGACTTTGAATTGATAGGTTAAAGCCTATTAGCGTCAAAGACCTCAGGCGAGGGAAGGTCCTGTACCTGAACTCTTAATAGCCCAGCCTGCGTAGACGCGGTGGTGTGATTTATTCCTCCTCCGCGTGTAAGTCCAATGATTGGATTTACGAATTGGGAGTGTACCTGTTTGGGTACATAAATCACCGTTAGGAGGTTTTACAATGGCTCTTCTTATCGAAGACAAAAAACAGATCGTTGCAGAAGTAAGTGAAGTTGCTTCTAAAGCGTTCTCAGCTGTTGTTGCTGACTACCAAGGTCTGACAGTTGGGCAGTTAACTGCTCTTCGTGTTGAAGCTCGTAAGCTTGGTGTTACTACACGTATCGTGCGTAACACTCTGGCTAAGCGTGCTCTTCAAGATACTCAATTCAATATCTTGAATGACAACCTTGTTGGCCCAACAATCTTGGCTTTCTCAACTTCTGAAGATGACATGGGTGCAGCTGCACGCTTGTTTGAAGAATTTGCTAAAACTAACAAAGCATTTGAACTTAAAGCTGCTGCCTTTGATGGCAAAGTTTATGAAGGTGCTGAAGTTAGCGTAATCGCGAATCTTCCAAACCAAGAAAAAGCACTTACTATGCTTGCCAATGTTCTTCAGGCTCCTATCTCGAAATTGGGTCGCCTTATTACTGCGCTCAAAGAGAAAAACGAGTCAGAAGCTGCTTAAGCTTAAATCTACTTTCACACCATTCAATATCCATTTGGAGTTACTCTCATGGCTTTAACTAACGAAGAAATCTTAAATGCAGTTGCTGAAAAAACTGTTCTTGAGCTTGTTGAACTGATCTCTGCTTTCGAAGAGAAATTCAATGTATCTGCTGCTGCTGTAGCTGTTGCTGCTGCTCCAGGTGCTGGCGCTGCTGCTGCTGAAGAACAAACTGAATTCAACGTTGAGTTGACTTCTTTCGGCGCGAACAAAGTTGCTGTAATTAAAGCAGTTCGTGAAGCAACTGGCCTTGGTCTTAAAGAAGCGAAAGATCTTGTTGAAAGCGCTCCTTCAGCTGTTAAAGAAGGCGTTTCTAAAGAAGAAGGCGAAGAGCTTAAGAAAAAACTTGAAGAAGCTGGTGCTACAGTTACTCTTAAGTAATTCTTTAAGGAGTCGATTTTTTAATCGGCTCCATAAAATGGCTGATGGCTCTTGGGTCATCAGCCTTTTTGCGTTACAATAATCGGCTCGATTTTTGTTAGTTTGCTGAATATATCGGTTAATTTAATAATAAATCAAATAAATTCAAACGCTTACCAATATTTTTTGATTTGAAAATATTGATAAGCGTTTTCATACCACTCAAGATTGCAGCTTTTGTAAAAAGTGGTGGCCATATCGGCCTGCGTAATTCCTTCTGAGCCCGTTCTGCAGGCGGGCTTGGTTTACTTTCCGAGGACTCCAGATGGCATACTCATATACCGAAAAGAAACGGATCCGTAAGAATTTTGGTAAATTGCCCCAAGTCATGGAAGCACCGTACCTGTTGTCTATTCAAGTCGACTCGTACCGTACTTTCCTGCAAGACGGCAAAACTCCAAAAAACCGCGAAGATATCGGTCTCCAAGCCGCATTTCGTTCAGTTTTTCCTATAGAAAGTTATTCTGGCAATGCTGCTTTAGAATTTGTTGAGTATAGCCTTGGTAAACCCGAGTTTGATGTCCGCGAATGTATTCTTCGTGGCTCAACCTATGCGGCACCAATGCGCGTAAAGATTCGTCTGATCATTAAAGATCGCGAAACAAAATCAATCAAAGATGTTCGTGAACAAGAAGTCTATATGGGTGAAATTCCACTCATGACTGAAAATGGTACCTTTGTCATCAATGGTACCGAGCGTGTAATCGTATCTCAGTTACATCGTTCACCGGGTGTATTCTTTGACCATGACAAGGGTAAAACCCACTCAAGCGGTAAAGTGTTGTATTCAGCACGTATTATTCCTTACCGCGGTTCATGGCTTGATTTTGAGTTTGATGCCAAAGATCTGGTATATGTACGTATCGACCGTCGTCGTAAATTACTTGCTACTGTAGTTATGCGTGCGCTGGGCTATAACAATGAACAGATTCTGGATCTGTTCTATGAGAAAGTCCCTGTGTATCTGGATATGGGCAGTTATCAGATTGATCTCGTGCCTGAACGCCTGCGTGGTGAAATGGCCCAGTTCGATATTGCTGACAATGATGGCAAAGTAATTGTTGAGCAAGGTAAACGTATCAATGCACGTCATGTACGTCAAATGGAAGCTTCTGGCCTGACTAAACTGCCAGTTCCTGATGAGTACCTGTACGAACGGATTACTGCTGAAGATATTAGCCTGAAATCAGGCGATGTAATTGCTGCGAATACCTTGCTGAGCCATGAGATCATGGTGAAGATTGCTGAAGGTGGCGTGAAGCAGTTTAATATCTTGTATACCAATGATATTGACCGTGGTTCATTCGTGGCAGATACCTTACGTGCAGATACAACAAGTGGCCGTGAAGAAGCCCTGGTTGAGATCTATAAGGTAATGCGTCCAGGCGAGCCGCCAACAAAAGAAGCTGCTGAGAACCTGTTCAATAACCTGTTCTTCTCTTCTGAGCGTTATGACCTGTCACCTGTTGGTCGTATGAAGTTCAACCGTCGTTTAGGTCGCCCATACGAAGTAGGAACTGACCAGAAGTCACGTGAAGTTGAAGGTATTCTCTCGAATGAAGATATCATCGATGTATTACGTACTTTAGTTGAAATTCGTAACGGTAAGGGTGAGGTCGATGATATTGACCATCTGGGTAACCGTCGTGTTCGTTCTGTAGGTGAAATGACTGAGAACCAGTTCCGTGTAGGTCTGGTCCGTGTTGAACGTGCAGTTAAAGAGCGTCTGTCACAGGCAGAAACTGACAACCTGTCTCCACAGGACCTGATCAATGCTAAACCGGTAGCTGCTGCAATCAAAGAATTCTTTGGTTCAAGCCAGTTGTCCCAGTTTATGGATCAGAATAACCCGCTATCTGAAATTACACATAAGCGTCGTGTATCGGCACTTGGACCAGGCGGTTTGACCCGTGAGCGAGCAGGCTTTGAAGTACGTGACGTACACCAGACCCATTATGGTCGTGTGTGTCCGATTGAAACCCCTGAAGGACCAAACATCGGTCTGATTAACTCGCTGTCTGTATACGCAAAAACCAATGAATTTGGTTTCTTGGAAACGCCTTACCGTAAAGTGGTAGATGGCCGTGTAACAGATGAAGTTGAATATCTGTCTGCAATTGAAGAAGTAGGAACTGTGATTGCACAGGCCGACTCTGCACTCGATAAAGATGGTTATTTAACCGAAGAGCTGGTTTCTGTGCGTTACCAGGGCGAATTTGTGCGTATGGCTCCAGAGCGTATTACGCATATGGATGTTTCTGCACAGCAGGTAGTTTCTGTAGCGGCATCCCTGATTCCATTCCTTGAGCACGATGATGCCAACCGTGCATTGATGGGTTCAAACATGCAGCGTCAGGCTGTACCGACACTGATTGCGGACAAACCGCTAGTAGGGACAGGTATGGAAGCGAATGTTGCACGTGACTCAGGTGTATGTGTAATTGCAAAACGTGGCGGTACCATTGAATTCGTAGATGCGTCACGTGTAGTTATTCGTGTTAACGAAGACGAGATGATTGCGGGTGAAGCGGGTGTAGATATCTACAACTTGATCAAATACACACGTTCAAACCAGAATACCTGTATTAACCAGAAAGTTCTGGTGAATCTGGGTGATAAAGTTGGTCGTGGTGATGTACTGGCTGATGGCCCGTCTACGGATGGTGGTGAATTAGCGCTTGGTCAGAACATGCGTGTTGCATTCATGACTTGGAATGGTTACAACTACGAAGACTCAATCCTGCTTTCTGAACGTGTACTTCAGGAAGACCGTTTAACTTCTATTCACATTCAGGAATTGTCATGTGTAGCACGTGATACCAAACTGGGTGCAGAAGAAATTACTGCGGATATTCCAAACGTAGGTGAAGCTGCGCTTTCTAAACTGGATGAATCCGGTATTGTTTATATCGGTGCAGAAGTAACGGCTGGCGATATTCTGGTTGGTAAAGTGACACCTAAAGGTGAAACTCAGCTCACACCTGAAGAAAAACTGCTTCGTGCTATCTTCGGTGAGAAAGCAGCTGATGTAAAAGATTCATCTTTACGTGTTCCATCAGGTACCAAAGGTACGGTAATTGACGTTCAGGTGTTTACACGTGATGGTCTGGAAAAAGATGACCGTGCACTGGCGATTGAGAAAGCACAACTTGACGCTTATCGTAAAGATTTGAAAGAAGAATATAAAATCTTTGAAGAAGCGGCTCGTGAACGTATTGTACGTTTGCTGAAAGATCAGGTGTCTAACGGCGGTGGAAATACCAAACGTGGTGAGAAACTGTCTGAAGAATTGCTCTCTGGCCTTGAACTGATTGATCTGCTCGAAATCCAGCCAAGCGATGAAGCGATTGCTGAACGTTTAACCCAGATCCAGGTGTTCTTGAAAGAGAAAAGCACCGAGATTGACGAGAAGTTTGCCGAGAAGAAACGCAAGCTTTCTACGGGTGATGAGCTGACTCATGGCGTATTGAAAGTTGTGAAGGTTTATCTGGCAGTTAAACGTCGTATCCAGCCGGGTGATAAAATGGCGGGTCGTCACGGGAACAAGGGTGTGGTATCACAAATCCTGCCTGTAGAAGACATGCCACATGATGCCAATGGTGTTCCGGTTGATGTAGTATTAAACCCGCTAGGTGTACCATCACGTATGAACGTGGGACAGATTCTGGAAACACACTTGGGTCTTGCTGCAAAAGGTTTGGGTGAGCAGATCGACAAGATGCTTAAACAGCAGCGTGCTATTGCTGAACTGCGTGATTTCCTTGATAAGATTTACAATAAAGTCGGTGGTGAGCAAGAACAGCTTGATACACTGACTGATGATGAAATCTTGAAACTTGCAGGAAACCTCAGCAAGGGTGTGCCACTGGCAACTCCAGTATTTGATGGTGCCGAAGAAGGCCAGATCAAAGAGTTACTTGAACTTGCAGAACTGCCACGTTCTGGCCAGCAGATCCTGTTTGATGGACGTACAGGCGAACAGTTTGACCGTCCGGTAACTGTAGGTTACATGTACATGCTTAAACTCAACCACTTGGTGGATGACAAGATGCATGCGCGTTCTACCGGTTCTTACTCGCTAGTAACGCAACAGCCGCTTGGTGGTAAAGCACAATTCGGTGGTCAGCGTTTCGGTGAGATGGAAGTCTGGGCACTTGAAGCTTACGGTGCAGCATATACTCTTCAAGAGATGCTGACCGTGAAGTCGGATGACGTTGAAGGCCGTACCCGCATCTATAAGAATATTGTAGATGGAAACCATTATATGGATCCGGGCATGCCTGAATCGTTCAACGTATTGACCAAAGAGATCCGTTCTTTAGGTATCAACATTGAACTGAAAAATGGTGACTAAGGTCTAGGACCTTTCACCTTTTCAGGTAAACACAATATTTGTGACCCAGCCGGGCGGGCGATGTGCCCACCGGCACACGGAGAAAAAAATTGAAAGACTTGCTCGATATCATGCGTAAGAAAACGGATTCAGACGGTCATGCACCGGTTGAATTTGACCGTATCCGTATTGGTCTTGCGTCACCAGAAATGATTAAGTCATGGTCTCACGGCGAAGTGAAAAAGCCTGAGACAATTAATTATCGTACCTTTAAACCGGAGCGCGACGGTTTATTCTGTGCCAAAATTTTTGGTCCAGTAAAAGATTACGAATGCTTGTGTGGTAAATACAAGCGTATGAAGTACAAAGGCGTCATCTGTGAAAAATGTGGCGTTGAAGTAACAACTGCGAAAGTTCGTCGTGAACGTATGGGTCACATCGAGCTTGCCTCTCCAGTGGCACACATTTGGTTCCTGAAATCATTGCCGAGCCGTATTGGTCTGCTTCTTGACATGACCTTGCGTGATATTGAACGTGTACTGTATTTCGAATCTTATGTAGTGACTGATCCGGGTATGACTCCGTTTGAGAAATACCAGTTGCTTACTGATGAAGAATACTACAACGCACTTGAAGAACACGGTGATGAATTCACCGCAAAAATGGGTGCGGAAGCTGTTCAAGACCTGTTAAAAGATATTGATCTTGAAGCAGAAATCTCTCGTTTGCGTGAAGAAATTCCACAAACTACGTCTGAGACCAAGCTCAAGAAAGCATCAAAACGTCTTAAACTGATGGAAGCTTTTAAAGAGTCGAACAATAAGCCGGAATGGATGGTGATGAATGTACTGCCAGTACTTCCACCAGATCTTCGTCCGTTAGTTCCACTTGAGGGCGGCCGTTTTGCGACTTCTGATCTGAATGATCTTTACCGTCGTGTGATCAACCGTAACAACCGCTTAAAACGTCTTCTTGACCTGGCTGCTCCAGATATTATCGTACGTAATGAAAAACGTATGCTTCAAGAATCTGTAGATGCATTGCTGGATAACGGACGTCGTGGTCGTGCCATTACTGGTTCTAACAAACGTCCTTTAAAATCTTTGGCAGACATGATCAAAGGTAAGCAAGGTCGTTTCCGTCAGAACTTGCTGGGTAAACGTGTTGACTATTCTGGCCGTTCAGTAATTACGGTAGGGCCGTCTCTACGACTGCATCAGTGTGGTCTGCCTAAGAAAATGGCACTTGAACTGTTCAAGCCATTTATTTTTGCAAAATTGCAGGCTTCAGGCCAAGCAACTACCATTAAAGCTGCCAAGAAAATGGTTGAGCGCGAAACTCCAGAAGTTTGGGACGTTCTTGCTCATGTTATTCGTCAGCACCCGGTTATGCTAAACCGTGCGCCAACACTTCACCGTCTGGGTCTTCAAGCTTTTGAACCGATCCTGATTGAAGGTAAGGCAATCCGTCTGCATCCACTGGTATGTACCGCATTTAACGCCGACTTTGACGGTGACCAAATGGCTGTACACGTACCATTGACGCTTGAAGCCCAGCTTGAAGCACGTGCACTGATGATGTCGACTAATAACATCCTGTCTCCTGCGAATGGTGAACCGATCATTGTGCCGTCTCAGGACGTGGTCTTAGGTCTTTACTACATCACCCGTGATGCAGTGAATGCCAAAGGTGAAGGCATGGTGTTTGCTGATACGCATGAGGTAAACCGTGCACTGGCTACCGGTCAGGTAGCGATGCATGCCCGCGTAAAAGCACGTGTACACCAGACCATTATTAATGAAAATGGTGAGCGCGAGCAGCAGACAATCATTGTACAGACCACGCCAGGCCGCTGCCTGCTATGGGAAGTTGTGCCGGAAGGTTTAAGCTTCGAGCAGATCAATGTAGAGATGACCAAGAAAAATATCTCGAAACTGATTAACTCTTGCTACCGTAAGCTGGGCCTGAAAGATACTGTTATTTTTGCTGACCAGTTAATGTACTTGGGCTTCCGTCAAGCGACTCGCTCTGGTGTATCTGTTGGTATGGAAGACATGGTTATTCCGCCACAGAAACAGGCAATTATTGACAAGGCGGAAACTGAGGTTCGTGAAATTGAACAGCAGTTTGAACAGGGCTTTGTTACCGCAGGTGAGCGTTATAACAAAGTAGTGGATATCTGGGCACGTACTAATGACCAGGTTGCAAAAGCGATGATGGATAACCTGTCATTTGTAAGTGTAACCAACCGTGAAGGCCAGGAAGAAAAGCAGAAATCATTTAACTCGATTTATATGATGTCTGACTCTGGTGCGCGTGGTAGTGCAGCGCAGATTCGTCAGCTCGCAGGTATGCGTGGTCTGATGGCGAAACCGGATGGTTCGATCATTGAAACACCAATTAAAGCAAACTTCCGTGAAGGTTTGACTGTACTTCAGTACTTCATCTCGACTCACGGTGCACGTAAAGGTCTGGCCGATACCGCATTGAAAACTGCGAACTCGGGTTACCTGACGCGTCGTCTGGTTGACGTAGCGCAAGATTTGGTTATTACTGAGCCGGACTGTGGCACTGTGGGTGGCTTGACGATGACTCCACTCATTCAGGGTGGTGACGTGATCGAGCCGTTACGTGATCGTGTACTGGGCCGTGTGATTGCTGAAGATGTTATCCGTCCAGGCAGTGAAGAGGTTCTCTTCCCGCGTAATACGTTAATTGACGAAAAAATTGCTACTCAGCTTGAAGAAGCAGGTATCGATGAAATCCGTGTACGTTCAGTGATCAGCTGTGACTCTGCATTTGGTGTTTGTGCAAAATGTTATGGTCGTGACCTTGCACGTGGACATCTTGTGAATCCAGGTGAATCTGTTGGTGTTATGGCAGCGCAGTCGATTGGTGAACCAGGTACACAGTTAACCATGCGTACCTTCCACGTGGGTGGTGCTGCAAGCCGAACTTCTGCTGCAAACAGTGTTCAGGTACGTAACAAAGGTACTGTACGTTTCCATAATGTGAAAACTGTACAGCATGCTAAAGGCCACTTGGTTTCAGTTTCCCGTTCGGGTGAAGTTGGTATTGCTGATGAGCTGGGTCGTGAGCGTGAACGTTACAAACTGCCGTATGGTGCAAGCATTCTGCTGAAAGAAGGTGAAGCTGTAGAAGCTGGTGGTATTGTGGCAACTTGGGATCCGCATACCCATCCGCTGGTAACAGAAGTGGCTGGTAAGGCGCGTTTCTCGCAAATTACTGATGGTGTGACTGCAACATCGAAAACAGATGATGCAACAGGTATGACTACTGTTGAGATTCTGCCAGTGACTGCTCGTCCTGCATCAGGTAAAGATTTGCGTCCAGCGATCGTACTTGATACAGCAGATGGCGGTGAACAGTTCTACTTCCTGCCACAGAACACGATTGTGACTGTACGCAGCGGTGAAACAATTGGCGTAGGTGATGTTATTGGCCGTGTACCACAGGAATCTTCACGTACTCGTGATATTACCGGTGGTCTGCCACGTGTTGCCGACCTGTTTGAAGCACGTAAGCCAAAAGAGCATGCGATCTTGGCAGAAGTATCAGGCGTAGTAAGCTTCGGTAAAGAAACCAAAGGTAAAAACCGTCTGGTAATTACTCCGGATGATGGTGCTGAAGTTTATGAAGAGCTGATTCCTAAATGGCGTCAGATCAACGTGTTCGAAGGTGAGCATGTGAATCGTGGTGAAGTCATTTCTGATGGTCCACAAAATCCACATGATATCTTGCGTTTGAAAGGCGAAGTGGCATTGACCAACTACATCGTGAACGAAGTTCAGGACGTTTACCGTCTTCAGGGTGTAAAAATCAATGACAAGCATATTGAAGTCATCGTACGTCAAATGCTGCGTAAGGTTGAAATCACTGATGGTGGTGATTCAAGCTTCATTAAAGGTGAACAAGTGGATTATATCCGCGTGGTTCAAGAGAACCAGGCAGTTCTGTCTCAGAACAAGTTCCCTGCGAAGTTTGAACGTCAACTGATGGGTATTACCAAAGCATCATTGTCGACTGACTCCTTCATTTCTGCTGCATCGTTCCAGGAAACCACTCGTGTGTTAACTGAAGCAGCTGTAACAGGTAAGGAAGATGATCTGCGCGGCCTGAAAGAAAACGTGGTAGTAGGCCGTCTGATTCCGGCAGGAACAGGCTTGGCTTATCACTTGGAGCGTCGTCGTCAGGAAGCAGAAGCTGCAGAATTCGCTTTGGCTAATGACTTCTCTGAAGTAGATCAGGCATTTTCTCAAGCACTGAATGAAGAGCTTTAAGTTCTAGAATTTAAAAAAAGCACCTAAGGGTGCTTTTTTTATAGCTGCGAAATGATATTTCTTGATAAATCATACCTGATAAAGTGCATGAGTTTTTTACATAAATTACTGAATACTTACTTAGTTCATAACATATTCATCAGAATTGCTGCATAAATTTAAACTAAGCTAATAAAGCATAGAAGCAGGGGATAATAACCATGAAAAAATTAGTTAGCGTATTGGCAGTGACCACTGCATCAGTATTTATGTTGGCAGGTTGTGAAAACATGTCACCTCGTGAGCAGCGCATTGGTGCGGCGGCTTTAGGTGGTGCGGTAGGTGGTGGAGCAGGGAATGCAGTAGGCGGTAAAGTCGGTGCTGGTTTAGGTGCAGCGGCTGGCGCAGGCGTAGGTACTAATTCTCAAGGTGGCACGCGCGGCAGTACCACAGGTAGTGCAATTGGTGCAGGTCTGGGAGCAGTCGTTGGTGAAGCAGTCATTGGTGGTAATGCTGGCGCTGCAATTGGTGGGGCGCTTGGTGGTGGCGCCGGTGTAGTTATCCAGGAAAGACGTCGCTAACAGCACAGAAAAAATAAGCGCTAGATGCGCTTATTTTTTTGCATAGATTAAATTTGAGTATAGGGTTTAATCAGCGTTTTAGATTTTTTACGGCGGATATATAAGGTTTTTTGCACTTCAGCAATTCTGACGCCTTGATCATCCAGAATATTTAAGGTGTAGTGACGAAGGACAGGTTCATAATTGTGGGCCAGCCTTCTGATTTCTTCAAGTTCTTCCTGGCTTAGACGTATATCGGCATATACAGTGCTGCGTCCTGGCGAAAGGAAACTGATAGAGGCTGCTTTATCCCATACAATATATTTATTGCCTAAGTGGTGCATAAGCATGAGCATATAAAATGGGTCGACCATGGAATAAAGGCTACCACCGAAATGAGTTCCTACGATATTCTGGTTTTTACGGGTCAGTGGCATTTTAACCCGGATATGATAATTGGGCAGATCAATCTGATCGATCATAATTCCGGCACCGCGATAAGGGGAATAGCGGTTAATCATGAATTTGGACACTACAGGAATATTCTGGAGTTTCTTTAAAAGATTCATACGGACCTATAATTTTTGTCTTTATAAAATAATATTAAGTTAACTAAGATAAAATCGCATTGATCATATACTGTTCTCGTCTGAATAAATGGTCAATCTATACAAATTTGCAAACAGATTAGTTAAATTATCAATAAAAACTCTAGAGTAAATAAATTCAAAATAACTATAAATATTTGAAAAATATTGACTAAACTTGGTTCTTATCTGCATGGTCCCTATGAGTTTTCTATAGCAGCTGATAGTAAGCTTGCGACTGAAAAAATTCTGTTAAAATGAGGCACTTTTTGTTTCTTCATTAAATTCATGAACGCAGTCGTAATCGCAATTGCCGTGATGTTTATTTTATCCATCGCGCGAGTTTCTGTTGTTTTGACACTAGTCATTTCAGCAATGATTGGG
Source organism: Acinetobacter sp. UBA1297 (assembly GCF_002307755.1). Classification (NCBI taxonomy): domain Bacteria; kingdom Pseudomonadati; phylum Pseudomonadota; class Gammaproteobacteria; order Moraxellales; family Moraxellaceae; genus Acinetobacter; species Acinetobacter sp. UBA1297. Next base: position 97,337 of record NZ_DBUF01000001.1, on the reverse strand, counting down.
GGCCTGGTTGCTGGTTTAAGCCTATCTGATACAGTAAGTGCATTTAATGCAGGCTTGGGTGATGGTGCCGAAGTAGCACTCGCTTATGCAGTATTAGGTGCTTTTGCCCTGGCTTTATCTAAATCAGGTTTACCAGATTTACTGGCACATAAACTGATCGGCTTGCTCGGAGCAGAAGTCTCTCAGGCACGTGCTAAGAAAGTAAAGTTTTTGCTGTTAGGAATATTACTGATTTCAGCTATCTGTTCTCAAAACCTGATTCCAGTTCATATCGCTTTTATTCCGGTCTTGGTTCCGCCTTTACTTAAGGTCATGAATCATCTTAATCTGGATCGTCGAGCAGCTGCTTGTGTCTTAACACTAGGTTTAGTGGGGACTTATATCTTCCTGCCAGTCGGTTTTGGGGCGATTTTCCTTGAGCAGATTCTCATGGGAAATATTAACAAGATTGGGGCTGCTTATAATCTGCATGTGGACCGTTGGATGATGCCTATGGGTATGGCTATTCCTGTATTAGGTATGCTTCTTGGTACTTTAGTGGCTGTATTCATCAGTTACCGTAAACCACGCCATTACGTAGATAAAGCGGTCACCCGTGTCACCACTATTGATTTAGATAAACCTGTTCGCATTGGTGAAGTAAAACTTGAGGAAGATGCCAAAGAATTGCAGCAGGTTGCGAGTGAAGCTCCAGTTATTTCAAAGAAAACCATGATCATGGCTTTTCTGGCAATTGCATTAACTCTGGCTGCTCAACTCTATTCAGGTTCAATGATTCTGGGTGGTCTAGTCGGTTTTGCAGTACTTTCTGCTTCAGGTATCTTTAAGTGGCAAGATGCTGATGACGTATTTGTACAGGGTATGCGCATGATGGCCTTGGTCGGCTTTATCATGATCTCGGCTGCTGGTTTTGCTTCAGTGATGACCCATACCGGTGACATTAATAGTCTGGTTAATGGGGTTGTACATCTAATTGGAGATAACCATGCACTGGCTGCATTTCTTATGCTGTTTATCGGCCTATTTGTCACCATTGGTATTGGTTCATCGTTCTCGAGTGTGCCAGTACTAGCAGTAATTTATGTTCCGCTATGTGTACAGTTCGGTTTTAGTCCTTTAGCCACAGTTGCACTGATTGGTACAGCGGCAGCTCTAGGTGATGCCGGTTCTCCTGCTTCAGATTCCACTTTAGGGCCTACTGCCGGTTTGGGAATAGATGGTCAGCATGATCACATTTGGGATACAGTAATACCTACATTTATCCATTTTAATATTCCGCTGCTTATCTTCGGCTGGATTGCTGCGATGGTACTTTAAATCCATCTGGTTATTAGCTTTTTCAAGGCTCCGATTTATCCTCTTAAGCTCATCTTAAAAATGAGCTGTTTAAAGAGAAAATCTGGAGCCTATTTTATTTTAATATAAAGTTAAAATTAAAATAAATCCGATTAAATTAATATGAATAATTAAGCCTATAGATAATTATATTGATAATATATATTTTAAATAAACTATATTGTATTACTCGGATTAATATTTTTTCTTTTAATTTAAAACCTAGTATTTTAGTAAATTTAAAATAAAAACATTATAAATCAATGTATTAAAAATAAAATAAAATTTATATTATTTATGCTATTGCATATTATTAATACACACGATTATTATAAAAATGTTAATTGTTGAGGTGATTTAAACATGTTAAAAAATATACTTGTTTTTGCTTTGCTGGGATTATCTACTTCTGTGTTTGCTGGGGACTGGCAAGTGAAAATGGGCGCTAGTGTATTGGCTCCTCAAAATGATGATAATGGGACGATTGCAAACACAACAGCAACCGTGAGCAATGAAATTGGCTTTACTCCATCGATAGAATATTTCTTTGCAGATTCCCCTTTTTCTGTAGAACTTCTGCTTGCTACACCATTTAAACATGATGTTATTCTGGAAAATGTAGGAGAAGCCAGTTTTAAACATTTACCACCAACGCTTACTGCAAAATATAATTTCAAGAATGCCAGCCGTTTTACACCTTATATTGGCATCGGTGCCACAGTAGCCGTGCCATGGGATGAAAAACTCAAAGGTTCTGATGCAAAACTTGAAGCTGATGTGACGTATGGTGTAGCCGGACAGGTGGGCTTTAATTTCCAGCCTGCTGATGCACAAAACTGGGGAGTATTTGTCGATGTACGTTATGCACAGGTTGAATCTGACTTGAGTTTAAATGGTACAGATATTGGTACGCTGGATATTAATCCGTGGGTTTATACACTCGGCTATAGTTATAAATTCTAAATTTTTGAAATATGTAAAACCCATATACCCAGACAGGATGTCAGGGTATAACACAATAAAAAGATTAAAAATCATTCAGAGCTTTTGTTCATTTCATTCTTGTTAAAAATCATTGCCCCTAATCTATAGGGTTTTCTTAATCGGGTTTTAAATTAATTTCAGATAAGAGGCGGTTAGATTGAAATATAGGATTGCAGGCTGACTATTTTTAGAAATATCAGTTTTACACTACTGCCATAGTTCTTTTTATGAAAGACTCAGTCTTCAAGTGAGCCTATCATCTGCCAATACCAGACTCTACCTGATGCGAATAATAAAATAGCGATAATTTATTCTGTTGTGAAGCAGTGAGTACTGATGGCTATTCCTGCCATTATTTAGAAACAATAGGTGAAATAGTTGTATCTGCGTGACCAGTATGTTGCCTCTATCGCATGCTTTCAGGACGTATACAAGTTACAGCAACCGGAGGGCTACAGATTATAGTCATACCCACAAAGACCTTTTTAAAATAAAAATATTTACCCGGATCTATTGAAAAATATAAGCCACACTCCATTGATAAGGCATTCAATAAAAATGACTGCTTATCTGAAGGAGTGAATCATGAGTGAACAAAGCACATCACAAAACTATAGCTTTCAGGCTGAAGTAGCCCAGTTATTACATCTGGTTACTCATTCTCTCTATTCCAATCCTGAAATTTTTCTTCGCGAACTGATCTCTAACGCATCAGATGCCTGTGACAAGTTGCGTTTTGAAGGTATCAACCATCCTGAATATTATGAAAACGATCCAGATCTGCATGTACGTATCAGTTTGGATAAAGACAATAAAACCATAACCATTTCTGATAACGGTATCGGTCTGAGTCAGCAGGAAGCGATTGATAATCTGGGTACGATTGCCAAATCAGGTACGAAAGACTTTATGTCTAAACTGACAGGCGATCAAAAATCTGATGCTCAGCTGATTGGACAGTTCGGTGTCGGTTTTTATTCGGGTTTCATTGTAGCAGACAAGATTACAGTAGAATCGCGCCGTGCTGGTGCCGAAGCAAATGAAGGCGTACGCTGGATTAGCGGTGGTACTGGTGAATTTGAAGTTCAGCAAATTGAAAAAGTATCTCGCGGTACAGATATTATTCTGCATTTGCGTGAAGATGCGTTGCAGTATCTGGAAAGCTATAAAGTTAAACAGATTGTGAATAAATACTCTGACCATATCAGCCTGCCAATACAGATGCAAAAAGAAGTCTGGCAGGAAGCAGAAGCGACCGAAGGTGAAGAAGCCAAGGGTGGCAAGATGGTCAAAACTGATGAATGGGAAGTTATCAACTCAGCCAGCGCACTTTGGACCCGTAATAAAAACGAGATTACCGAAGAGCAATATATCGAGTTTTATAAAAATTTAACGCATGACTTTGAAGCTCCTTTAGCATGGGCACATAACCGGGTTGAAGGCAGTACCGAATATACCCAGTTGTTATATGTACCGAGTAAAGCACCACATGATATTTTCACTCGTGAGGCCAAAGCTGGTATCAAGCTCTATGTAAAGCGTGTCTTTATTATGGACGATGCAGATAACCTGATTCCAAATTATCTGCGTTTTGTACAGGGCGTGGTAGATAGTGCTGACCTTCCATTAAACGTGAGTCGTGAATTGCTACAGGAAAGCCGTGATGTTAAAACCATCCGCGAAGGCAATGCACGCCGTATTTTGACCATGCTTGATACCTTGGCTAAATCTGAAGATGAAAAAGACCAGGAAAAATTTAAGCAGTTCTATACTGAATTTGGTGCAGTGCTGAAAGAGGGCTTAGGAGAGGATTTCAGCAATCGTGAGCGTATTCTTAAACTGTTACGCTATGCAACTTCAAACAATGATGAAGTCACCACTTCTCTGACAGATTATAAAGCACGCATGAAGGACGGTCAGAAGGCAATTTATTATGTTACTGCCGATAGTCTAACTGCTGCCAAAAACTCCCCTCAGCTGGAATTATTCAAAAAGAAAGGTATTGAAGTTCTGCTGATGTCTGAGCGTGTTGATGAATGGGCTATGAACTTTGTAAATGAGTTCGATGGCATACCGATGCAGAATATCTCCAAAGGGGCAGTGGACTTGGGTGATCTTCAGGATGCGGAAGAGAAGAAAGCTCTTCAACAAGCACAGGAACAGCTTAAGCCGGTGGTAGAAAAGCTGAGTGGAGCCTTGAAAGATAAAACCAAAGAAGTCCGTGTAACTACGCGTCTGGTTGATTCACCGGCCTGTTTGGTTACAGCTGAAGGTGAGCTTTCTCCACAACTTGTTCGTATGCTGAAACAGGCCGGGCAGCCTATTCCAGAGAGCAAACCAATTCTGGAAATTAATCCTGAACATCCGCTGGTACAAAAGCTTGAAAATACTGAGCAGTTTGATGAATTGGCAAACGTAATCTTTGATCAGGCCATGATTGCAGAAGGGGGCTTACCAGAAGACCCGGCAGCCTATCTAAAACGTATCAACAGTTTATTACTGAAATAAAATTTTTATAAAAAAGCCTCCTTTGGGAGGCTTTTTTATATGATGTGGTTATACATCTATTTATAAACTTTCATTCAGCTTAGACTTAAATAAATAATCTATAAAATCAATTCAATTTAAATTATAGAATTAACTGGGGTAATATAATTTTAGTCATTTCCTTATCATCTTAGCCACACTAATATCTATTAATATGACTAAAAAACTAAACCTTTAAGTTCTATAAACTGGATATTTAAATAAGTTCCTATGAAGACTCATAATATTGGAATACACTCCTATATATAGCAGCGTATTATATTTAATGATTCCTGTAGACCTATACAATATCTTTCTACCTATTAATTTACTGTTAAATTAAAAAATTGCTTCCAGACGCACCAGTGTACTTAAGTAATGACTCCGGTCTTCACGTTGATCATTTTGATAATTCAGGTCTCCCTGTACATAGAACCATTCACGCCAAAGCGGTTGACGCCATGAAATAAAGGGCCCCCAACTGTTTAAACGCAGGTCGCTATTATTATAAAAACCGCCCGTATAAAGACCATAGTTAAAACGGTTTCCGGCAAAGAACTGGTGTTCGCGATAGGCCCGGTTGTCCCAAGTGAGGTCATCATCCTGTTCATCGGCATAGACTAGTGAAAACTGGTTAGCAAGCACAGGTTGCTCTGGACGGGCATGCACCAGTTCCAGATTGGTCCTTAAATAATTTTCACTGTCGATACCATAACGATAGATTTGTTCAGCATGGAAAGTAAAATCATTACGCAGTTGCCAATCACGTTCGGCCTTTATCCGCGCATAGATATCATCACCTGAGCGGATACCTAAGTCAGCATCAATTTCAAAGGGTAGGCGCTTGGCAAAATTCGACCAGCGTAAAGCAAGAGAAGAATTTTCTTCACGGGTACGACGCGTATCAAGAGATTTACCCGGCTCATTACGGTTTTCATTACTAATTGCGACATTATTACGAATCTCGTTATCAAGAGATTCATCACCAAATACAATGCTTAAACGTTTTTCCAAGGTGGGCAAATTAATTTTACCCCGAATACGCGGTTTAATTTCATAGCCATCATGTTTATCCCAGCGGTTATCAATTAAAATTCGTAGTGTTGCATCTGCTGGTTTGTTTGGATCTGTCTCACCAAACCAGTTATCAATTTTATTTGAAGATCTATCAGCCCAGTTGCGGATCTGACGTTGTTTGCGGTCGGCCCAACTTTTGTCTTCAGTTACCTCTGTTGGAGGCACAATAGGTTCATCAGACTGCTTGGGTAACAGAGTAGGCGTTTTATCTACCCATGATGGGATATAGTCCAGCCATTCTGGTCCCCGCTCTTCAACAGGCAAGTCAGCTTCATTATCCTGGCTTTTATCGCCTAGATAATTGGCGTAGGGAAGAGTGGCTGTTTTAGTTTCAGCAAAGCTATATGCACTACCTAATGCCCCAGCCGTAAAGATTAGCCCTTGTAAAAATAAATTTAAAACCTTAAGTTTTTTCATTGTAAAATCATTATTGTTACATTTGTCGGCTAACACTTTTGTTGATTTGTCCTATAAATGCAAGATATAGCTACAAAATAAAAAAAAATCCTTTATTATTTTAACGTTAGAGTATTTAGACTAATTTATACTGTTATAGACTGTCAGATTAAGCCCATTTTATGAGCCTATTAGCTGAAAGTATAGAATGCTAAATTTAAAGACGCTTGTAAAAAGAGCCAATACTATGGCTCTCTTTAACAATTTTCTAATAACTAGACAGCAGACTTCTTAAACCATTGAAAAAAGCCTTTTCTAGGTGAGCTTTCAGCAATTGTTTTTTCTTTCATCTTTTCTAATTGTTCTTGAGCCGCAGCTCTCTGTTTTTCCTGTTCTGATTTGCTCAAAGGAGCTTGTGCTTCTTGCTTGGTACTTTCAACCGAAGGTTCAGACTTGGCAGCTGAACGGGGTTTATTCTGCAGTTGATTATCGGATATCTTGCCTTCTGTTGTTATGGGCTGAGTATTCATAGCTTCGCCTGCAGCCGATACCTGTCCCGATACCATAATTATGGCAACAGCAACTACAGATTTCATAAAGCCCATGAAAAAATTCCTTCATTAAAAAAAACGGTCTGTATAAGAGTGACTATCTTAACAGTAAGGTTTATTTTAATACTTCATTATCTGAATTGCTGTTTTAAAAAGCCGCAACTTTATAAAATTGTCTAAAAAACGGACATTAATTACATTTGCTCTACAGATGCTGATGTTAACTATGTTCGCGTGAGAAGTTATATAAAAATCAAACTGCTCTAAAAATGGCTAACTAGATAAAAAGAACTCCTCATGGGGGGATGAGGAGTAGGAAAGAGATACAGCTGATTTTAAATTATTATTCAGTTTACAAAATTAAGAGTGAGATAGTTTCATCTTGCAGCGACGGTCATACATTTTACCTGCAATACCACCAATAATCGCACCACTAAATGTGCCAAATACAGGTAATACACTACCGGCTACAGCACCAATCATTACACCTTTAACTGTAGGGGAAAAACGTGATTTTTTGCCAGCAGATGTGTCATAGCCAGATTTGCCTTTACTATTTGTTTGACCACCAGCGTTATCCATCATATGAGTTACTTTATCTTTAACCATATTAGTTACACCACCATGCTCTGCTGCATCTTTATTGATCTTCTCTAGGCTATTTTGTGCCTTTTCTTTAATTTGATCTACTTTTTCCATGACATTGTTCATTACGCTTGAGTCTTGCTGATTGTCATGTTGTGTAGATGCATGAGTATTTGAAGTATTGCTATCATTTTTTGCAGTAGTCATATATTTTCCCTCATGTAAAAATAAAACAGGTTAGTCATCTATATTAAGGAAAATAGAAAATTTTAATGTTGAAGTGCTGTTATATTGACCTTGCTTTTAGTTAATAAAAAGTGTCTCTTGTAGCTATATTAAAGTTATTTTAAACTTTGGTAAGTAATATATGACTTATTGAAATCAGGATAAATTATAATTTAAATATATTTAAGTTTAAGTTGTTGTTTTAATATTAAAATAAATTTAAAAATTAGAAATTTAATTTATATTATTAGATTTTAATCCATATTAGAAAATAAAAATTATTAAATATTATAAATATCTTAAGTATTTTTAATAATTTATTTTTAAAAGTCAGTAAAATAAATTAAGTCTATAAACTTTTATATAAAAATCCCCAGCTTGTGGGGATTTATTAATAAAATTATTTTTGGTCAGGTATCTCGCAGTTCTCATCGGTACAAACTACGCCATCTTCTGGCTGATTTATACTTGTTTCCTGCTGTGTCTTTAAAACCTGGTCAAAAACTTGTATGAACACATCACGTGGCTGTGCACCTGCCAGAGCAATACGCTGGTCAAACACAAAAAAAGGAACCCCCGTAACTTTAAGCTGTTCACGAGCCAGCTTCTCATCATGCTGCACAAAATCTGCGAAGGTATCAGTATCTAGTACATATTCGACTTCCGCTGCATCTAACCCGATCCGCGCTGCCACATCTTCTACTGTTTCGCGCTCGCCAATGGCTAAGCCCTGTGTCATATAAGTATAGAAAAATGCTTCTTCGGCCTGATTGCCTAAACCTTTACTCTGGGCCAGATGGATAATACGGTGAGCATCAAAGGTGTTACCTGAATTTGCTTGTTTCCAGTTAAATTCAATTCCTTCTTCTTCGGCCATAGCAGCAATTTTTTGCTGCATTTCTTCCATTTCTTCAACTGTACGCCCGTATTTCTGGGCTAGACGCTCTGTATTGGACTGTTCATGCTTGACTGGTGCTTCTGGATCAAGCTCATAGCTATGCCAATAGACTTCAAGCTCAACTCCTGCCTGTTCAGCTGCCGACTCTAAACGTTTCTTTCCGATATAGCAGAAAGGACAGACTACATCTGACCAGATATCTACACGCATGCTGTTTCTCTTTTCTATGCTTCATTTCAAATGATAAGGGCGACATGAGCGCTTTTAAAGAGAGAGGCTGTAATAAAATGCAAGTCAGCCCGGATTCCTTTATTTTTTGAAATATAAAGATCTGTTTTTAGTCATAAAAGTCAAACAGTGCTGTGTTCTGATTCAGGTTAGTATAAAAATGAAGCGGTCACTGGAGCTAAATATGCCACGTATATTCATGATTTTAGGTGTAGTGACCTTTGCGGTATTTGCCCTATTATTTTATCAGTACTCAACACAGCGTCAGGATGAGGTACAGGCACAGCAGTTTGAAACAGTGATGACTGAAAAAATGCAGCAGCTGTATCTTCAGGCTCAAGATTGGACCACCCCTATACATCTACAAACGAAAGACCAGCGTTTGTCTGGAGATTACCAGCTCATGGCTGATACTTTGCTCAGTTATTGGGTAAATAGTGCAGAGGCACGTAACCGTTATTTACGGGAACTGGAGAAATCTGACTGGGTTGATTTTTTGGATGTAGACCGGCTCGATAAAGACCGGAAACAGAATTATAAGGAAACTGAGCAAATGCTGGCGCAGGTTCGCAAGATTTCGCAGCAGTATCAGCAGCAGACCAGCCAGATTAAACAGCAGACTTTAGAAAAAGTAGAGCAGTTACCCATTCGTACTGATTTGCGTAAAGCTATGCTCACCAAGCTTGAACGTAGCCAGAAAAGTGACGAAGATCAGGCAATTTTTCAGTTAGAACTACAAATTCTAGAAAAAGCAGAAGCCATGTTTGAAATGCTGAAAAAGTACAAATGGGTCAAGCAAGGTGAAACAATTCTGTTTTATGAAGATGAGCAGGTAAAACAGTTCAACACTTTATATCAGGAAGTATTACAGCTTAATGCTGAAATCGAAAAGATTGAACAGAAAAATGTCGAAGCCCTGAAGCAAGAACTATAGCTTAAGAGCCTCGAAATCATGTTGTTTCTAGCTCGAATCATCCCTGTAGTGTTCAGGGATGATTCTTTTTTAGGGTTAAAATAAAAGGCGATTTATTTTTTCGCGACTGTAGCAGGGAAAAGTGGATCCAGGAAATTAGGCGCGACAAAATCCACTTTCTCTACTTTATAAAGTTTTCCAGAAAAGTTATTTTGTTGATGCCACACTATCTGATTTTTACTGAGATCTATCAGATTTAAAGAATAACGTTGACCTTCAACCGGCATTGAATAATAAATTAGTCCAGCGCCTGCTCCCATGGTTGCCAGTGATACGCCTGCACTCAAGGTCGCTTGTGAGAATTTACGCCCGAAAGACGGCTGAGCTCCGGAAATATTCACAACAAACATTTTATCTGCCTGAGTAAAGGTTTTAAGCGTACTTAAATCTTCAGCAGATAAATCCAGATTGACTGGTTGAAAAGTATTCTGGTTGGGTGAAACAGTGGTTTTATTCAATTTTTCAAACAGACGTAAAAGGGTGTCTTGTTGAGATAGATTGGGCGTAGTGTGATTTAAAGCGTTAAGCACAGGAAACTGATTAATTTCCTGCCGTTTATCCTTTGGATGTAAACGGATGTCATACCCTATTATCTGTTTCTTTGGCATAAAACCGCAAATGAAGGGTGCTGATTTCACAGTTGTATTAACCGAAACTTCTTTTAATTGCTGGGCAAGAGCCTCATTAAAGCCTAGGGCCAGTTGAGCACTTTCTTGACCAATAATGTGAGAAGTCCCTAACTCTGCACGCGATAAACAGCTATCAGTTAAAATTGCTACAGAAGATTGTCGGAGCTCATTTTGTTGACGGTCTAAAGCGTTACGTGTTTCGGGTTTAATCGCCATAGTATTACAACCTGTAAGTACTACAGCACAGCTTAAGCTGAATAAAATTTTTTTCATTTGAGTAATATAAGATTAATTGTGAAAGAAAAATGTGCAATAAGTTATTATTCGTCACATTGAGTATTGATATTGATTCTTTTTGGTTGCAGAGCCAAGTTTTTTATTCAAAAAATTGTAAAAAAACCCTGCATTGAGCAGGGTTTCTTTAAGTTTAGTATTTTAAGAATTAAACACGTTCGATAATGGTAGCAATACCCTGACCTAAACCGATACACATGGTCGCAAGACCGATTTGTGTATCTTGCTGTTCCATAATGTTCAGCAGAGAAGTGGTAATACGCGCACCAGAACAGCCCAGTGGATGTCCTAACGCAATTGCGCCACCACTTAAGTTTACGATGTCTTGTTTGTCATAAAGGCCTAAACCTTTCAGTACAGACAGACCTTGTGCAGCAAACGCTTCATTTAGCTCAACTGTCTGCATGTCAGCAATCGAGAGACCAGCACGTTTTAGTGCTTTCTGGGTTGCTGGAACCGGGCCATAACCCATGATCGCAGCATCACAGCCTGCAACTGCCATAGAGCGGATTACGGCACGTGGTTTCAGGCCAAGAGTCTGAGCTCGTTCAGCAGACATCAGTAACATGGCAGATGCGCCATCAGACAATGCAGAAGAGGTTGCAGCAGTGACTGTACCGCCTTTAGGGTCGAATACTGGGCGTAAAGCACGGAAAGATTCAATATTGGCATCCGGACGGATTACTTCATCGATATCACACAATACTTTATAACCGTCAGCATTATGACCTTCAATACCCACAATCTCGTTCTGGAACAGACCATTTTCAGTCGCAGCCCAAGCACGACGGTGTGATTCCACACCAAAGGCATCCTGTTCTTCACGGGTAATACCGTTCATACGACCCAGCATTTCAGCAGTCAGACCCATCATATTAGATGCTTTAGCATAATGCTTGGAAGCAGCCGGGTTCAGGTCGATACCGTGCATCATGCCTACATGGCCCATATGCTCTACACCACCGATGATAAAAATATCACCCTGGTTGGTCGCAATCTGTGCAGCTGCTGTATGAATGGCCTGCATGGAAGAACCACACAGACGGTTAACGGTTTGACCGGCAACAGTTTTTGGAAGGTCCGCCAGCAAAGCAATATTACGGGCAATGTTCATACCTTGTTCAAGGGTCTGGTTTACACAGCCCCAGATCACGTCTTCAACTTCATTCGGGTCGAATTCGTTACGTACCATCAGTGCACGGATAAGTTCAGCAGACATGGTGTCGGCACGTACATTGCGGAACATACCGTTTTTCGATTTGCCCATGGCTGTACGTACACCATCAACAATCACAACGTCACGTGGATTTAAAGTAGCCATTCACGTCACTCCTTAACCGTAGAATTTTTTATTGTTAGCTGCCATGTCACGCAACATTTGTGGCGCTTCATAAGCTTTACCTAGGTGCGCATATTTATCGCAAAGCGCTACATATTCAGCAATACCGGTCTGATCAATGTAACGGCATGGGCCACCACGGAATGGAGGGAAGCCTACACCCATGATCATCGCCATGTCTGCTTCAGCAGGAGTAGCCACAATGTTGTCTTCCAAGCAACGAACTGTTTCATTACAGAAAGCCAGCATCATGCGGTCAATGATTTCCTGAGGATCAAATTCGCGTTTTTCACCTGATATTACCGGAGCAATGACATCATAGGCAGTCGGGTCAACAGTTTTGGCTTTCTTGCCTTTACGGTCGAGCTCATATTTGTAGAAACCGACATCATTTTTCTGACCCAGGCGTTTTGCTTCATACATGGTCTGGATAGAACCTTTGTAATCTGGCTTCATACGGTCAGGGAAACCTTCAGCCATGACTTCTGCACCATGTACGCCGGTATCGATACCCACAACATCCATCAGGTAGGCAGGACCCATCGGCCAGCCAAATTTTTCCATGACTTTATCGATTTGCTGGAAGTCAGCACCATCTTTAAGTAACAGGTCAAATGCACCAAAGTAAGGGAATAATACACGGTTAACCAGGAAGCCCGGACAGTCGTTAACAACAATCGGAGTTTTACCCATTTTCTGGGCGAGAACTACTGTTGTTGCGATTGCTTCTTCAGATGTCTTTTCACCCCGGATGACTTCAACCAGCGGCATCATGTGTACCGGGTTAAAGAAGTGCATACCAACAAAGTTTTCCGGACGCTGTAAGGCTTTTGCCAGGCGCGTAATCGAAATTGTAGAAGTATTGGATGCAATAATTGTATTCTCACGTACCGATTTTTCAGTATCTGCCAGAACCGCTTCTTTAATTCTTGGGTTTTCAGTGACTGCTTCAATCACGATATCTACTTCTTTAAACTCTTCATAGCTTAAAGTCGGGCGAATACGTGCCAGGGTTTCACCCATTTGCGCAGGTTTCATTTTCTTGCGTTCAACCTGCTTGGTCAGCAGTTTGTTTGCCTCAGACATACCCAAGGCCAGTTGCGGGTTACCAATATCTTTCATGATAATTGGTGTACCTTTGCTTGCCGCTTGGTAAGCAATACCGCCACCCATGATCCCCGCACCCAGAACAGCTGCCTGATTTACAGGATGTGCACCTTTTTCATGCTGCTTAGAAGCTTTTTTCACAACCTGATCATTTAAGAACAGACCAATGAGTGCTCCTGCTTGCGGAGTAATGGCTGCTTTGGCAAAACCTTCAGCTTCAGCTTTCAAAGCTTCGTCACGATGTAAGCTTGCACCTGCCTGCAAAGAATCCAATAGTAGTTTTGGAGCAGGATATTGAGCCGGATTAGCTTTAGCCAGTACCGCACCCTTGGCTGTATTAAACGCCATCATTTGCTCAAGTGGACTCAATTTTACAGGGTCGAGCTTTTCCTGACGCTTGGTTTTCCAGTCCAGACGGCCATGAATAGCCTGCTTAACCAGATCAATTGCAGCATCTTTGAGCTTATCAGCTGACACAACAGCATCCACAGCACCGTCTTTTAGTGCAGCAGCCGGTTTTTTCGGTGCAGCAGTTGCCATCCATTCAACAGCGTTATCAATACCAATAACACGACTTAAACGAACTGTACCGCCAAAACCCGGGAAGATCCCCAGCTTGATTTCAGGTAAGCCCACCTGTGCCTGTTCTGACATGACACGGTAGTCACAGACCAGACACATTTCAAAACCGCCACCTAGTGCCATGCCATTAATAGCAGCCACTTTAGGAATGTCCAGGTCTTCGAAGCTGTTAAAAATTTCATGGACAGGCATCGCCCAATCAACAATTGCCTGCTCACCTTGTGCAAAGTTATCACCGAATTCAGTGATATCAGCACCAACGATAAATGTAGATTTGCCTGAAGTAACGATTAAACCCTGAATATCAGCAGCGGATACAGCGTCAATCGCAGCCTTGAAATCTTCAATCGTTGCACGGTTGAATTTGTTAACCGACTCACCTTGTAAGTCAAAGCGGAATTCTGCAATCCCGTCCTCAAGCATTTGGACGGTAATGGCATTGCCAGCGTGGATCATGCCCTGATCTCCTTTATTTTGGAGGACTTCTAAGTTGATGTAATGAAGCGTGTGTACATTTCCCGCACACATCGATGCTCCGCTAATCTTACGATAACTATATCCAAAAAGAACATAACAAGTTGTATCAAGCCGTGACGCAAGGGTCATCAATTTTAAAGGTCAATATTCTGGTTGTGATTCCAATAAGTAAATCTTTGATAGATTATTTGAAATAAGTCATTAATTATAATAATTATTATTTCAATCAGTTGATATAAACTATTTATAGAAAACAAGAGAATATCTACCGTAATAGGCAGTTTAAATACTCAGGTTATGTTTTAGTAACCTGTTAAATTCAATTTTAAAATTTCTGAATGCACTGAAATTGTTATGTTTAGGAGTTGTTATTGATAATACATCATTAGATAGAATTCTACTTTGGCTACCCTTTATCGTCTTTTTTATCAACATTTGATAAAATCGCCGCCATTTACAGAGCCATTGACCTGTCGAGCAGCTCTAATCTCTCTCTTTTTATGTGGCAGAGTAGCTATATGATTAAATGGATCGTATTGGCGATTTTTGTGATTTCAGCGTTGTATATCCAAAATCGCGGTAAAGTGCGTCATTCGTTCTATCGTCAATTTTTTGACCATTCAACGCTTCTCGCACCGATTAATTTTTTAATGTACCTGTTTTCTAAGGTACCTAACCAGCCTTATATTGCTACCCAGCATTTTAAGGATCTGCAAACCTTGGACAAGCATTGGGAAATGATTCGGGATGAGGCCAGAGCCTTGTACCAGCAGGGCGGGATCAAGGCAGCCAGCAGTTATAACGATCTGGGTTTTAATTCGTTCTTTAAGACTGGATGGAAACGTTTTTACCTGAAATGGTATGATTCTAGCCATCCGTCTGCAGCAGAACTCTGTCCAAAAACCACGGCACTATTAAAAACATTACCGACCATTAAAGCTGCCATGTTTACTGAGCTCGCCCCAGATAGCCGGTTAGTTCGACATCGCGACCCCTATGCTGGTTCATTACGCTATCATCTGGGTTTATTGACTCCTAATGATGATCGCTGCTTTATTGATGTAGATGGGCAACGTTACTCATGGCGGGACGGGGAGAGCGTGGTTTTCGACGAAACCTATATCCATTATGCAGAGAACAAGACAGATGAAAACCGGATTATTCTGTTTTGTGATGTAGAGCGTCCATTAAAGACACGTTTGATGCAAAATTTTAATCATTGGTTTGGTAAAAAAGTGATGACTGCGGCCAGCTCGCCGAATGAGGCTGGCGACCAGACAGGCGGTTTAAATAAATTGTTTGCTTATGTCTACCAGATTAGGCTTAAAGCCAAAGCATTGAAAAAGACCAACCGCCAACTTTATTACGTTTTAAAATGGTTTTTAATGCTGGGTATTTTCTTCCTGATTTTTATCCGGCCATATATTACTTAAAAATTTAATGCCCTGCGGGGCATTTTTATATTCGAATACTTTGATAAATCAGGCATAACTTAGCAGGATGTACATCAAAACAGATAGATCAATTTTGATAAAAATAGAATGTGCGCTTTTAAAGGTGTTTTGAACCAGGACTAATGAACCCATTGCTATAAGTCGTAAGTTATTTTACTCTGTTTAATACAATTTCCTGTTCTATAATTGATATTTCTAAAAATTAAATAAATTTAAAGTATTCAGACTATTACGCGATAACTAATATTCAATTTTTTAAGTATAAACAAAACCGGCTAGCAAGATCAGGGATTAATATTTCTTCACAGGTGTTTTCTTAAATGACCAGCAAAATTTGATTTTTCAAATAATATATCTATACGTAATGAGTTTGATGTTAAAGGCTAGTGAATTTCTTTGAAAATTGTGAAGATGCTTGAAAAAGCCAGTAAAAGCATCACATCATGTGAAGAGCAAGATCTTGTCAATATAGGCCCCATGTGAACGAAAATGCACGCGAACATATAGAAAAAATTCTGGCAAACATGACCACTTTACCCGGGGTATACCGTATGTTAGGTAAAGATGGTGAACTCTTATATGTAGGAAAAGCCAAGAATTTAAAAAATCGTGTGTCGAGCTATTTTGTTAAAACTATCGAGCATCCCAAAACTCAGGCACTGGTGGCACGTATTTATGATATTCAGACTCTAATCACCCGGTCTGAAACAGAAGCCTTATTACTTGAACAAAACCTGATCAAGCTGCACCGTCCGCCGTACAATATCATGCTGCGTGATGATAAATCTTATGTCTATATCTTTGTGTCGAGTGACAAGCCTTATCCACGGGTAGCCAGTGGCCGGGGCAAGGGCAAGCATCAGGTTGGCAAGTTTTTTGGACCCTATCCCAGTGCATATAGTGCTCGTGACACCTTAGTGGTACTGGAAAAGCTGTTTAATGTACGCCAGTGTGAAAACAGCTATTTTGCCCAGCGCAAACGGCCGTGTCTGCAATATCAGATTAAGCGTTGTTCTGCACCGTGCGTCGGACTGGTAAGTCCTGAGGATTATCAGGAAGATGTAAAGAATACCATTCGCTTTCTGCAAGGTGATACCAAAGAGCTGAATCAGGAACTGATTGCCAAAATGGAAGAGGCCGCAGAAAAGCTCGAATTTGAAAAGGCCGTATTTTATCGGGACCGTCTGGGACTGTTGCGCGAAGTACAGGCCCAGCAAGCAGTTTATAAGGTCAAGGGTGAAGCCGATATTCTGGCAATTGCCTATCAGGCCGGAGTAACCTGTGTCCAGATTATGCATGTGCGTAATGGCCGGATGTTAGGGGGTAAAAGCTATTTTCCCGACATGCAAAGTGATGACCTAGGACAGATGCTTAGTGACTTTATGGCTAACTTTTATTTTCAGGTAGCTGATGAGGTTCCGGCTGAGCTGATTGTAAATGTAGCCTTACCTAACACACAGGAACTTGAACAGGCTATTCAGACTGAATTTGGCAAGAAAGTACAGATCAAGCATAAAGTACGGGAAACCCGTGCCGAATGGCAGGAGCTTGCAGTCATGAACGTGCAGCATGCCATTAAGGGGCAGCTGAGCAACCATCTTGAACTGCATGAACGCTTTCACCAGCTAGAGCAGGTCATGGGCCGGCCAGTTGACCGAATTGAGTGTTTTGACATTTCGCATACTATGGGTGAAGCACCGATTGCCTCATGTGTTGTATTTGATCAGGGAGGAGCACGTAAACGTGACTATCGGCAGTTTGCCATTCAGGATATCACCGGGGGAGACGATTACGCAGCCATGCGGCAAGCTCTGACCCGGCGTTATAAAAAAAGTCTATTACCAGACTTGCTGCTGATTGACGGCGGTAAAGGCCAGTTACATATGGCAATGGAAGTCATGCAAGACTTGGGCCTGGATGCTTTCATGGTAGGTGTTTCTAAAGGTGAAGGACGTAAACCGGGACTAGAAACCCTGCACTTTACGGATGGCCGCAAGATTCAGCTCGCTGAAGACCATAAAGCATTGCATCTGATTCAGCAGGTACGTGATGAGGCACATCGTTTTGCCATAACCCGGCACCGTGCCAAGCGGGACAAACGCCGTGCAGGTTCGGTTCTGGAAGTCATACCTGGACTTGGTCCGAAGCGCCGGCGTGACTTGCTTACCCATTTTGGTGGGATTCAGGGTGTACTGAAGGCTTCAGAAAAAGAGTTAATGGTAGTTCCCGGTTTGGGTCCGGCACTGGCTCGAACGATTTATAAAATACTGCATGAATAATAGGCAAAAATTACCAAAGTAGAGGATGACTCCCGAGTCAGCAGCCATTCACAGCACTTAAAAAACTTGTCATGATGGCCCGAGTACAAGAATAATTGAGGCAAGGGATGTCATTAAAACAACTTTTTCAGGCTGTGACAGTTTCAGAAGAGATTGATATTCCAGCAGGCTGGTTACAGGGCCGGACCATTTATGGCGGACTGGTGGCGGGTATACTGATGCACAAGGCTGTAGCGACTGTCAATGATCTGCAAAAACGGCTGTTGAGCACTAGTGTGACCTTTGTTGGCCCGGTACAGGAGAGTCGTGCCAGAATCACCGCTGAGGTGTTACGTGAAGGTAAATCCGTAACGACGGTAGAGGTAAGGTTATGGCAGAATGATGAAGTCCAAAGTATTCTGCTGGCCAGCTTTGGTGCTGAGCGCCCATCTGCAATTGAAGTCCATCAGGAGCGTCATGCTCCTGACTATCCGTTGCCTGAACAATTAAACTGTTTGCCTTATCGGGAGGGCTTCTTGCCACCGTGCTATCAGCAGTTTGAACTGTGCTGGGCCGAAGGGCAGTTACCCTGTAGTGGCAGCAAGACTCCGGACTTTGGTGGCTGGTTCCGGTTTAAGCCCGAATTTCATGATAATAGTGAACTTGAGCTGGCTCATTTGTTGACCTTGATGGATATCTGGCCACCTGCTGTGATACCGCTCTTTAAACAGGTGGCTCCTGCCAGTTCCTTGACGTGGCATATCACTTTGGTACATCCGGTCCAGCATGAGTTGCATGACTGGTTTAAATATAAAGCTTTTACAGATTTTGCAGGGGACGGCTATTCAACCGAATATGCCCATATCTGGGATGCCCAAAATCGCCTGATTGCGATTTCCCGGCAGACTGTAACAGTGTTTGCCTAGTGACACTAAATATCATTTCGTATAAAGTGACCCTACTAAAAATGGATAAATCCTCAAAATTTTCTATTACATGATCATGTGGTAGGGGGAAACACTGGCGGTGTCTATGACTACAGGTCGTATCCTGAATATTCCGAACATCTTGACTTTGGCACGTATCGGATTGATCCCGGTATTTTTGCTGGTGGTTTACTGGCCACCTGCAATGCAGGTAAGTGGGCATGAAAGCAGTATGACCCGGCATATTATTTTGACTGCAATTTTTGTACTTGCGGCAGTAACCGACTGGTTCGATGGCTATCTGGCCCGAACCTTGAATCAGACCTCAGCCTTTGGGCGCTTTCTTGACCCTGTGGCAGATAAACTGATGGTTGCAGCGGCACTGATTGTGCTGGTGCAATGGCAACCGACAATTTCAATGGCCTTTGCTGCGATTGTCATTATTTCTCGTGAGATTACAGTTTCCGCCTTACGTGAATGGATGGCAGAATTGGGAGCACGGACCAGCGTAGCCGTTTCTACGGTGGGTAAGTACAAAACAGCATTTCAGATGATTGCGATTTCTGTATTTCTGCTGAATTGGCCGCCGCTTGAATTAATTGCTTATGCACTGCTTTATACCGCAGTGCTTTTAACCTTATGGTCAATGTTTATTTATTTAAAGGCCGCCTGGCCTTATTTAAAGCAGCCTTAACAGTGATCCTATAAAAAATCCCCATGATATAGGGGATTTTTTATAACTTTCTTTAAGCCAATTTAAGCCAATACAGGCCTTAACTGTGCGTTTCTTCCTCAGCCTCTTCACCAAAAGTCTTGGCAATTTTTTCAATATTTAGGCTTTTCGCCATGGCATTGAAAATTTCCTTATAAACTCCGTCCTGATGATAAAGTGCATCATGTTCGCCGTGCTCGACAATTCGTCCCTCTTTCATGACATACGTATAGTCGGCGTCAATGATCTGCGACAGGCTATGTGAAATAATGATAACCGTCCGTCCCTGCTTGATCTTGTCTAGGCTCTGCTTGATCTGCTCGGAAGCAATCGCGTCCAGACTTGCAGTGGGCTCATCCAGAAAAATAATCGGTGGATCTTTAAGGAACATCCGTGCCAAGGCAATGCGCTGCTGCTGACCACCAGAAAGCATCAGGGCATCCGTCTCATAGCTATGTTGCAACTGCATGATCTGCTCATGGATAGATGCTTTCCGTGCCGCTTCGATGACTTCATCCAGCGATGCATCAGTCTTACCATAACGAATATTTTCAAGAATTGAACCCTGAAAAATGTGGTTTTTTTGCAGCACTAGACCAATATGGTCACGCAGATAGGCCGTATCAATCTCTTCAATTGGAACTCCGTCGAGGTAGAGTTTACCTGAGGCTGGAAGATAAAATTTATCCAGCAGACTGATAAGAGTGGATTTTCCGGCACCAGACAGGCCTACCAGTGCAGTAATACGGTTGGGTTGAATCTGCACATTTATATTCTTGAGAGCATGATGTCCATTTGGATAATAAAAATCAACATTTTCTAGCTCGAACTGGCCCTGAATAACCGGCTTGCGTGTACCGCTTGATTCAATTTCATCATCAGCCTCCAGAATCTGGAAAAAACTCTCTGAATAAATCATGGCATCATTAACTTCATCATAAATACGGTGCAACGAGCGAATAGGGGCAGAAACGTTATTGAAGAGTAGTACGTGATACATGATCATCCCTATACTCATCTGGCCGGACAGAACAAAATACGCAGTCAGAATAATGATCAGAACAATACCGATCTGTTCAATAAAGGTTTTCATGCCATCAAACAAAAAGCTGGTCTGACGGGTACGCATCTGGTTTTGGGTCAGTTCTTTTTGTAGCTTGAGCTGTTTCTCTGCTTCTATCGACTCGCGATTAAAAGATTTAATTACGGTAATTGAGTTAATAATACTCAAAATGCCCTGACTCTTTTTTTCTCTTCCATCGCGCAGGTTGCGCCGCCATCCTCCCAGCTTCTGGGCTTGTTTGTAGGTTAGCCAGAAATATACCGGTACGATACACAGGGCTACAAGTCCTACCCAGACATTGGCATAAAACATGAGACCAAGCGCGACAATTGCACTGGTAAATAGAGGCAAGATATCAATAAAAAAAATCTGTACCAGTCGGGTCAAAGACCCGATTCCGCGGTCAATTCGGGTCTGTAATTTGCCTGCCTGATTATTTTCTTGGTTAAAAAAAGCTAGCCGGTATGTCAAAAATTTTTCAATAATGCCTTGGGCCAAGTCTTGTGACACCAGAATTCTAAGTTTTTCACCATAAAATTTTTGGCCAAAGGAAACCAGTGCACTAATAATTTCCTTCCCCAGCAGAATTACACTAATGGTAACCAGAATATGCCAGCCTGCATTTAGTCCCTGACCAGCTTCGACCAGACGGTTAATACTGTCGACTGCATACTGCAAGGTCAGTGCATTGACCTGGGCCGTAAATGCACCGATTAGCGTCAAGCCCAGTGTTGCCATAACCAGCAGACGGTACGGCCTGACAAAAGGGGAGATCTTTTTAAATAAATGCCATAAATTCATGCAAGTCGTTCTTGTTCTTAAGTTCTAAATTCAGTCTAAGGATTTAAATATATCGGCTCAACCCACCGCTCTGTGACAATTTGTGAATTGAGCAAAGTGATAAAACTATGTTTAGAATAAGTATTACCCTGATCTGTCCGGAGCAGTAATGAACCTTGAGCTCTTTGCGGCCCAGCCCCGATCAAATTTGCTGCCTTATGACGGCTCTGTTAAAGATTATGGTCAGATACTGACCGAGACAGACGCAACAGCCTATCTGCAATATTTTCTACAACAGCTGGCCTGGCAGCATGATGAAGTTATCCTTTATGGCAAGCATATACGAACCAGCCGTATGATTGCTTGGTATGGTGATAAAAAATTTGAATACCGCTATTCAGGTATTACACGAAAAGGACATATATGGGATGACAGACTCTGGAAACTTAAACAGTATATTGAAAAACTGACGGGCCAACAGTTTAACTCATGTCTGGCCAACTTGTACCAAGATGGCAGCCAAGGCATGGGCTGGCATAGTGATGATGAAAAAACTCTAGGTCAAAATCCGGTGATTGCTTCAGTCAGCCTGGGGGCAACCCGTAAATTCTGTTTTAGGCATAAAACCCAAAATGACAAGATAGAGGTCTTATTACAGCATGGACAATTGCTGTTAATGCGCGATGAAACCCAGCATTTCTGGAAACATGCCTTAATGAAAAGCACTCGGGTACAGGAACCCCGTATTAATCTTACATTTCGGTATTTCTGGCCAGAGGGCTAAAAAGCAGGGCAGACCAGCAGAGACAATAAAATAAAACAGCCCATGTGTGGAGGACATGGGCTGTTTTATTCAGAGGAGCTGTTTTCGAAAAAACAGAACAGTAATGTCATGGAACACTTTTGGCAATTACTGAAGAACAAAATCATCATATGAGAATTTATTTAAAATTACAAGAAATCTCTTCGAGTAATTTATGTAAATTATCGTATAGATTATTACTTAATAGATCAGTTCCCTTCTTCTGAAATAACAGAAAATTTCTTCTCGATTTGTGCAGCATTTTCCTTCAATGTCTCAATCAGTTTACTGACGTTAATAAACTCAAAGCGGCTTCTTGAAGCCAGTACAGTTAATGCCATAGGCGCTTCTTTAGAAGAAAACCGGATGGGTACAGACAAACCGGATACCCGTGGGTCGAGCTCGCCCTGAGAAAAATAATAGCCCTGTTTTTTAATTTTTTTCATCTGCTGCATAAAGCTTTCCAGGTCCTGCGCAAATCCGACTTCAGAGAGCTGGGTAGCAAAGCGTTCATAATAATTATGGAGACGCTGTTTTGGCAGATGTGCCAAGATAACCTTAGGAGAAGACCCGACGTATACCGGACGTGGACAACCACGACCATAGGACAGCAGGTCGGTATTACGGAAAACCTCATGATGCACATCAATACAGTAATCCTGATTAAGGTGAGTGAGCAGACAGCACAATTCGGTGCGTTCTGCAATTTCACTCATAAACGGACTGCTGGCCTGTACTACAGGATCAGTTGTACGTGAAATATAGTCCAGTACAGCAATTTTTGAACCCAGCGTATAATCACCTGATGTGCCACTAATACGCTGCAAAATGTCTGAAGAAACCAGTTCCTTGAGGTAACGATAACTGGTCGGTTTGGACAGGCCGAGTTCCTCACAGATAATGTCAACATTGATGACAGGCCGTGAAACTGAAAATAAATCAAGAACCGTCAGAATCTTGCCAAAACTAGAAAGTGCCATGTATACCTACTGTTGTCCAAAATCTTAATGATGAGCTATTACCTTTATAACAAATTGTAGAGACTGGTGAATATATTTTCAGGCTGGAAAACTTGGCCTATTAAAGTAAGCTTAAGGAATGACTAGTAATCAAAATAATTTATTTATTATCATAATAAGATACTTTATTGACTATTTTTTGTTTATTTGAAAAAATACTCACATTAAGTATCTTATTTAGAAACTATCAAGATTAAAATAAGTGCTGTTTATTCTCTCCTTTTCTTTCGTCTGAAAGAAAACTTACCTGAACATTGATCCTGCTTTTAAAACGGAGATGTGTTGACTGCTGCAATATCTATATCAGGGCTTAAAAGCTAGGGTCCTGCTATGTGCGATATTTGGCAGGTCTAGGTAAGTTGATGTTGACTTGGAAGTACGCCTTAAAACGGATTTCTATTTTCGAGATACCACATGCTATTTAAACAAATCTTGGCCTTTCGTCCGGGCCGGATGGAACTGACTTTTGCGCTTAAAACTTTTATTGCCGGCATGCTGGCTCTATTTGTATCTTTTCGTCTGGATCTGATTAACCCGATGTGGTCAATTGGTACAGTGATGATTATTGCCAGTCCATTCTCAGGCATGGTCTCTTCCAAATGTGTATATCGGCTTATCGGAACGGTTGCAGGGGCGATAATCGCATTGCTATTGACTCCACCCCTGATCAATACACCGTGGCTATTTTCTGTTGTACTGGCGCTATGGGTCGGTTTTGCACTTTATATTTCTCTTTTGGACCGTACACCGCGCAGTTATGTATTTATGCTGGCCGGTTATTCTACTGCCATGATCGTATGTAATGCGATTGGTTATATAGACAGCTATAACATCTTTGATCTGGCTTTGGCTCGGGTACTGGAAATTTCAATCGGGGTGATTGCCCATGCTGTGGTCTCAGCGACAGTTTTACCGGTACATATTGGCTCGGTCATCAGACAGCGTGTCACTAAACTTTTGAATGATACTGAAAACCTGTTTAGTAATTTGCTGAAAAATCCGCATCCAGATCAGAACTATAGCGAACTGCTGGCTGGAATAACCCGTGACAGTAGTGATATTCATGCACTTGCTGTGCACTTGTCTTACGAGAAGGGTGAATTGCAGGGCATGACCAAACAGTTGCAGGAAATGCTGCATCAAATGTCCATGGTAATTGCCAATCTGGTCGCCATGTCGGAAAAGCGCGAACAGCTTCATCAACTTGATTTTAAAAAATCTGAGTATCTGGAAAAACTTCAGCAGCATGTGCTGAATTTTCTAAATCAGAAGCAGCCTGTAGCCGAGAGCCAACTGACTGAATTGCCTGCAGAGTTCGAGGCTGACTTCAATGAATTGCTGCGAGATGTTAACCCTGAACAATATATCGTTTTAAGCAGTATAAAAATGGACATCCGGCATTTTATTCATAATATCCGGACGGTTAAATTATTGTGGGGGCTGATTCAGGCAGGTGAGAAAAATATCCCTGAGAGTATTACTCCAATTACTACAAATTATCCGAGTTTACATCGTGATTATGGCGTGGCAGTGCGCGGAGGTATCAGCGCCTTTCTGATTACACTGATCGTTTGTGCGCTCTGGATCCTTTCTGGTTGGCGCATGGGCTTCATGATGGCACAGATGGGGGCAGTAACAGCATGTATTTTGACAGCACTTGATAACCCGGTACCCGTGCTGCGTATCTTTATCTGGGGCAGTCTGGTTTCGGCTGGACTGGTATTTGTATATGCCTTTGGTATTTTTCCACATATTACGGCGTTTTGGGAGCTGGCACTGGTGCTTCTGCCCATGTTCCTGTTTTCTGTATCCATGATGGCCAATCCTTCTCTGATGCCAGTAGGAATGGTGCTGGGTATTAATACCATGATGGGGCTAAATCTGCGTAATTCTTACAATATGGATGCAGTGACCTATTTTGACAGCTCTTTTGCCATGATTCTGGGTGTTCTGGTCTCACTGATTGTGATCTATTTTGTACGCGCCATGTCACCAGAAACTAGCGCAACACGGATACTGGCCCTGCATAGTAAAGCCATGCGCCAAGCACTTGTATTGCCTTATGGTACCCAGTTCAGGATTCATCTTAGAAGCATGCTCGACCGAATCGGTGTACTGAATACCAAAATGGTTCAGTCATCTGAGATTCGTTCTTCGATTAATGCAGCACTGGTTGAATGTAGTGCGATTGTCGATTTAAGCCGGCTGCAGGAACTGGCAGGTCAGTTATCTGATCATGAGCTGCTGGTGAAACAGATTGCACAGCTGGGCCAGCAGCTCGAGCACTATTTTGAAATACGTGAGCAGGCAGGCTTGTGGAACGCTGTACCATCCACTGAACTTGTACGGCAGCTCCAAGAGTTACGTTTACTTGCCACAAATGTTGAAGATAATGAGCTGCGACTTCGACTGCTAATTTCACTGAACAATATCCAGTGCAGTATTTGCCATATCGGGATAAGCAATACACAACCACATTTTACTATGGCAGGAGCTTGAGATGGGTGAAGTCAATATTTATGGACTTTATGTTCCGATTCTGCTGATACAGGCGATTTTGGCTTACGGATTACTCAAGCTTACAGATGTATTTACCCATCGCTGGGTTACAAATGGCTGGATTATGTGGCCAGGCATATTTCATCTTTGCTGGTATCTAGTGCTACTGCTCTGTATCCACTGGCTCTTTCTTTATTTTTCTGCTTGATTTTCTCTGGTGATAGGTTGACCGTGATGAACTCATTTGATGCGCGCAAGCTGCTTCGTCCCTTATCTCTGCTGCTGGTGGCGGCAGTTGCTCTTTATGCCATTATACATTTATGGAACTACTATAATGCTGCACCCTGGACCCGTGACGGTCGGGTGAAGGGTGATGTGATGCAGGTTTCTTCAGATGTTTCCGGACTGGTCACAGAAGTTCTGGTACAAGATAACCAGACGGTAAAAAAAGGTCAGGTCTTGTTTAAAATAGATGTCGCCCGTCAGGCACTGGATGTCGAACAGGCTAAATCTGATCTTGCTAAAGCCAGGGCTGGGCTGGCCGAAGCTGAAGCCGCTCTAGCCCAGTCACATGCCAACTCAATCAAGTCTCAAGCCAATATCCGGCTAGCAGAGAAAAATGCACAGCGTTATGCCAGCTTAATGAATGGTGCAATTTCTAAGCAGGAACAAGACCAGATGTTCGCAGTGCGTGACCAGGCGCGTGCCGAACATGAACAGATGCAGGCTGCTATTCAGCAGGCGCAGGCCACTATCCGTCAGCAGAAAGCATTGATTGAAGCTGCCACCAGCCAGGTACATCTGGCCGAACTCAACCTGCACCGCTCAGCAGTTATTGCACCGGCAGACGGCACTTTATCCAATTTTGATATGCGCCCTGGTAATTACGTGAAATCTGGACAGGCAGTGGCTGCCTTGGTCGACCGCCAGCAGCTCTATGTGGTCGGTTATTTTGAAGAGACCAAACTTGACAGAATACATGTGGGAGATAAAGCCACAGTACAGCTCATGGGAGATTCGGAAAAGATTTATGGCCATGTGCAGGGCATAGCAACAGGAATTGAAGACCGTGAGCGTGGCAACAGTTCTAACCTGCTGGCCAACGTCAACCCTACATTTAGCTGGGTGCGACTGGCACAGCGGGTACCGGTCAAAATCATGATTGATAAATTGCCAGAAAACCGGTTAACCCTGGTATCAGGCCGTACTGCAACAGTACGAATCATTGAAGCCAAAAATCATATTTGACCGGTCTTGGCAAAAATCATTAAAAAGAAGAGTATTACTCTTCTTTTTTATAGAAGATAAAATATCAGGGCTTAAGACCATCTGGTTCCCGATACCAGCTTTCAATCAGCAGGGCAGCTGCAATACTGTCAGCCGCAAGTTTACGGTTCCCACCCTGAGCCTGATACTGACTCAGTTCACTACGGGCTTCGCGAGTCGTTAGACGCTCATCCACCATCAGGGTTTCAATGTTGGTCTGATGACGCAGTCGCCGTGCAAACTTGCGGGCACGGGCAGAAAGTTCTGACTCACTCTCATCCATGTTTAAGGGTAAACCGACCAGAAACAGGTCCGGTTGCCATTCTTTGACAATCTTCAGCAAATGTTCCCAATTCGGGATTCCATCCTTCATCGGGAAGAGCGTCAAGGGATTAGCACTCTGAATAGCTGCCTGTCCGATAGCCATGCCCATTTTCTGAGTGCCAAAGTCAAAAGCCATAATCAGGCCTGGATGAGAGGCATCAGGCATGACCAATCTCGGAAGCTAGCCAGGTACGGTCTAGGCCCATTTTTTTATAGGCAGCGTCCCAGCGGTCATCGTAAGGCAGATTAAAAATCAGGTCCATATCTGCATCACAGATGAGCCAGTCACCGCGTGCAATCTCTTCTTCAAGTTGATTTTTGCTCCAACTGGCATAACCCAGCGCTATCTGGTAACGGTCCACTCCTTCATTGTGTGCAATTGCATCCAGAATATCTTTACTGGTGGTGATACAAACGTTTTCACCAATAGCAATAGACGAATGCCAGACGGGTTGACCAGTATGTAAAACGAAACCTGCCTCCGGGCGCAATGGACCGCCCTGAAGCACATCATGAGGTTGGACATTATCTGCATCAATTTCCAGGTCATTCAACAATTCTTTGATCTGAATGCCAGCAGGTCGGTTGATAATAATCCCTTGTGCGCCGTCTTCATCATGTCGAGCCAGATAGATGACCGTATGAGCAAAGAAATCATCGGCAATTTCTGGAGGAGCGATAAGACAACGATGCGTCAAATATTGTTTGGTCACCTAAGCTGTTCTCCTAAATTGTCAGCATAAAGTTTTGTCTGGAACAAAAATTGAGGCAAAAAGATAAATTTCAATAAAATTACAGAGTATGGTCTCTCCACTTATAAGTGACTACTGTCGAGAATACAATCCTCTGCACGTAAGCATCTGTGCCTTTCAGCAAAAAAAAGCAGAAACTTATTGGTCAGATGTAGCCTTGAATTAAATACTTACTATTCAAGGCTTGCAGAATGGGGACAGACTAGAATATAAAATCTGCTGATTGAAGATAATTGTGGCGATTTCATAAAAATCAAGAGCTCAAACTGGCTGCTGATTGCTAAAAAATATATCTATTAAGCCTGCTGGAATTTAAGCTGACGCAACTGTCTGGCATGCTGCAAGGTGGTGTTACTAATTTCAACGCCACCTGTCATACGGGCCAGTTCCTGAATCCTTTCATCTTCATCCAGTTCAATGATGGTACTGCTGGCCGGATCAGTCTGCAGTTTCTTTACCAGAAGATGCTGGTCAGATTGAGCCGCCACTTGGGCCTGATGGGTAATACACAGAATTTGTACATGCTGTGCCAGCCCGCCAAGCAGTCGTCCTACAATCTCGGCAGTACCGCCGCTGATCCCGACATCGATTTCATCAAACACCAGAACCTCAGCTTCAGTTTTCTCGGCATTCATCACCTGCATTACCAGTGCAATACGTGACAGCTCACCTCCTGAAGCTACCCGTGCCAGTGGTTGGGCCGGTATGCCTTTATTGGCGGTAAACAGTAGCTGGATAAAGCTCAGGCCTTCTGCAGTAGGCTGTTCCAGTGCATCAAAACGGAATTCAAAATAAGCTTCGGGCAGGGCCAGTGGTTTTACCTGTTCAGTCAGCTGTTTGGCAAGTGGTATCGCGGCTTCACGTCGAATCTGGTCCAGATGCTCAGCCTTCTGCAAAAAGTCCTGATGAGCGCGTTCAACCTGTTCGGCCAGCATTTCTGGGTCTTCGAGTTGTTGCAGTTTTTCCAGTTCCTGCTGCCAGAGTTCATATTCTTCTTTTAGCTGCTCTGGCTGGATTCTATACTTACGGGCCAAACGATGAAAAATCTCAAGCTGGGTATTCAGCTCTTCCATACGTTCTGGATCAAAGCTCTGCCGGTCAATAAACTGGCGTAGCTGCGCTGTTCCTTCATCTAGTTCACTTTGCGCATTTAATAATGCATTATAAATACTGGATAGCTGTTCACTACGCCCGGCATGTGTTTCCAGCCGGCGAATTACCGAAGAGAGCTCCTGAGAAAGATTGGTTTCTGCTTCATCGAGTACATTCAGGCTGTAAGCGCAGTCCTGCATAATATGTTCATGATGGCTGAGACGGTCAAATTCCTGCTCTATTTCTTTATAGTGAATAGCAACCATATCTTCAAGTTCTTCAAGCTGTAGCTCCAGCGTACTGATCCGCTGTAATCGGCTAGCCTGTGCTTCAAGCGCAGCCTGATGCTGGCGAATATTCTTCTGCCACTGGCTATAGGCGTCACGTACTTGCTGGGTCTCATTATAAAAATTACTGTAGCGGTCTAGCCACTTGCGTGGATAAGGGGGTTCCAGAAGCTGCTGCTGACTATGCTGGCTATAAAGCTGAACCAGAAGACGTCCAATTTCTTTCAGTTCAGATAGGCTGCTCGGGCGGCCATTGATCCAGGCTTTACTGCGGCCTGTAGCAAAAATTACCCGGCGTAAATGTATTTCACCTGATTCATCATTTAACTCATGCGCACTGAGCCACCCTGCTTCAGGGCTATCTGGCTGGTAGCTGAAGACGGCAGTAATGTCGGCCTTGTCTGTGCCATAACGAACATAGTTGGTATCGGTACGTTCACCGAGGCAGGCAGAAAGTGCATCAAGTAATAAGGATTTACCAGCACCGGTCTCGCCTGTGAGTACATTAAAACCTTGTTCAATATCAAGGGCCAGATGGTCAGCAAGCGCAAAATTGATCAGTGTTAAATGTGTCAGCATAAACGCATCCAGGCTGCGAAAGGTTTGTGTCTAAGATAGTCAAGTTTTGTTGTGGTCACAAGATGGCTTTTATTTTAAGACATTCAAAATATGATAACGCGATCTTAAAATAAATATGCGAATAAAAATTTTGTAAATACAGTTGTTCTGTTCTTGGCAAAAAGCTGTATTCGCTTTAACAATACTGAAAACTAATTAAGAGAATATATTGCCAGCAAAGATCAGTGTTCCATTGTTGTTATACCAGTCATATATTGTTGATGGTTAGAATTACAAAATGAAAAATACGGTTTGATCAAAAATGTAATGATGAATTAGATGTTTAACTCAAAATTTCATCTTTATAAGCACAAGTGCAACAAATATAGCAGACACAATATCATAGTAAGTTATAGACAGAGAATGATAAAAAATGGTCGCTCATCAACCGTTATGCTGGAACTTTCAACTATTGGTTCAAGGCTGCCTGTAGATCTGAATAAACTGAACGGCAAGGAATGGAAAATATTGATTTTTCCTGTTGAAACGGCAATTGATTAGTTGCGCCGCCGCAATTAAACTACCGCAATCATAACGTATATAAATGCGCATTATCTGGAGAATACGCATGTCAGCACAGTTTGATCATGTATCAGTAATAAAAAAATCAAATGTTTATTTTGGTGGTTCGTGTATTAGCCATACAATTTTATTTGAAGACGGTACTAAAAAAACTCTGGGGGTCATTTTACCGACAGAGCAGCCGCTTACCTTTGAAACCCATGTGCCTGAGCGTATGGAGATTATCTCTGGTGAATGCCGTGTTAAAATTGCCAATAATGAAGAGGCTGAACTGTTCCGCGCCGGTCAGTCTTTTTATGTACCAGGTAACAGCACCTTTAAAATTGAAACTGATGATGTGCTTGATTATGTTTGCCACCTAGAAGGCTAAGCATTCTGCAATAAATCAGGTACACTAGACTGATATAGGAGATCCTGCGAAGTTACTTTGCAGGATTTTTGTTTTTCACAAGTCACCAGCTTAGAGGTCGTTCATGGCAAAACCTGAATATTATTATGGCGTTCATGCAGTGGAGTCATTATTAGAACTGGAGCCAGAACGGGTTCTGACCCTGTTTACACTAAAAGGGCGTGAAGACCAGCGTTTGCAAAAGATTCTGGAACTGGCTGAACCTTTCGGAATTAGTGTGCAAAAAGCCAGCCGGGACAGTCTTGAAAAGCTGGCCGGGTTGCCCTTTCATCAGGGGGTTGTGGCTGCTGTCCGTCCACATCCGGTTCTGAATGAAAAAGATCTAGAACAGTTACTTGAACAAACACCAGATGTTCTATTGCTGGCCCTAGACCAGGTAACTGATCCGCATAACCTGGGGGCCTGTATCCGTACAGCCGCAGCAATGGGTGTACAGGCAGTTATTGTGCCACGTGACCGTTCAGCCAGTCTGACACCGACGGCACGGAAAGTGGCAGCCGGTGGGGCGGAGAAAGTCAAGTTCATTCAGGTTACCAATTTGGCCCGTACGCTTGCACAGATGAAAGAGCATTCACAAGTACGAGTAATAGGAACCATGCTCGACGAACAAGCATTGCCGCTTCAGCAATGTGACCTGACCGGACCTATAGTGATTGTAATGGGTGCTGAAGATACCGGTTTAAGACCTATCACCCAGGCACAGTGCGACCACAAGGTTTACATTCCGATGGCTGGAAATCTGCAAAGTTTAAATGTCAGTGTGGCGACCGGTATGGCGCTCTATGAAGCCTGTCGTCAGCGTAATGCTAAAAGTTTATAAGTTGATTAATTAAAAGGATGCAGCATGACTCCCCGGGTTCAAGGTTATCTGTTTGTGGCGATTACCATGTGTATCTGGGGCGGTTTCACTTTATTCTCCCGTTTAAATGCCCAGTGGCATATCAGCCCTTGGGATATTACGGCCTTACGTTTCGGTCTGGCCTTTTTCATTCTCATACCTATTCTGCTGTATAAAAAAGATACTGCATTTTTATGGACGAGACAGTCTGTTCTGTTGGCACTGATTGGCGGCTTAGGATACTGCTTAACAGTGTATACAGCATTTTTGTATGCTCCTGCTGCCCATGCCGCGATTTTTCTCAACGGTTGTATTCCACTAACCACTGCTGTAGCAGCATGGATTTTATTTAAACAGCCTTTTGATCAGCATACCTGGCTAAGTCTTGGCATTATGCTACTTGCTTTAGCTGTCATGAGTTATCTGATTTCACGCTCAAGCAGTCATGCATTTGGTATAGGAGATATCCTTCTATTTATCAGTGCCATCTGGTGGGGCGTATTTACTGTACTGCTCAAACAGTGGAAGCTGTCTGCGTGGCACTCTATGGCGAGCGTCGTAATTTGGTCAGCCCTTATCTATGTTCCAATTTACTTATTATTTATACCTAAACATCTTAGTGAGCCAGAACCTCTGCATCTGGTTATCCAGACACTTTTCCACGGCGTTTTTGTAGTAATCATTGCTACCCTGACTTATGTGGCAGCCATTGAGCGTTTAGGGGCTTTTAAAACTGGAAGTATTGTAACTCTGGCACCTTTTATTGCAGCCTTGCTTGCCATACCACTGCTCGGCGAATCATTAAGTCTCTCTGTGCTTACTGGATTAATCGGGATGAGTTTTGGAGCTTTACAGCCATGGCGTTGGTTCCGCAAAGATACTTTACAGGCACAGCTGGAAAACCAGAAAAAAGGTTCTGGTCCAGACTCTCGCATCTCCTAATCTGCTTTTAGCTTTTCGGCCTTGATGAGGTAAAGCTGATGAAGAGGCTGTAATTGAGCATATAGATGCTCCAGATGGCCATCATTGGTTACAATATCATGAGCGAGAGTCTGTTTTTGTGAGCGAGGCATCTGTGCGGCAATGATCTGACGGATCTGGTCCTCAGACTGCTGGTCACGCGCACAGGCACGCATAATCTGGATATCTTCGCTGGTATCGACTAAAAGTGTATGCTGGGCAAGTTCATGCTGATTGGTTTCAAATAAAAGAGGAGAAACCAGTATGGCATAAGGACTTTGGGCAGCCTGTAGCTGCTGAATTAACGCCTGGCGGATAGCAGGATGGGTAATTCCTTCTAGAGTCTGACGCGCTTCCGGTAGCTTGAAAATATGTTCACGCAATGCCCGACGGTTTAACTCGCCATCTTCTTGTAACACCCAGTCACCAAAGGCATCATGAATTTGTGCCAGTGCTGGCTGGCCACGCTGTACCACTTCACGTGCTACTACATCGGCATCTACGACCTGTATACCTTGAGACTCAAACCACTGGCTGGCAGCTGACTTTCCACTGCCTATTCCTCCTGTTAACCCCAAGATAAATGTCATATCAGCCTCCCAGATAAATTTTCATAATTTGCTCACCCCATAAAAAAGCGATCCAGCCGGCAATCGCAATATAGGGACCAAAGGCAAAAGGCTGGTTTTCCTTGCGAATCTTGAGCAGTACGATACCAATAATTGCCCCGACTAAAGATGAAAGTAGCACAATTAAAGGCAGCATTAAAGGACCCATCCAGGCTCCGAGTGCGGCCAGTAACTTAAAGTCCCCGTATCCCATGCCTTCTTTGCCGGTGATGACTTTAAACAGGTAATACACAATCCATAAGCATAAAAACCCAATCACATAACCCCAAATAGCAGAGCTTGCCGAGGTATATAATGCATAACTGTTCAGAGCTAGGCCTAAGGCGGCAAGCGGCAAGGTATACCGGTCTGGAAGCAGTTGGGTATCAAAATCGATGAAGGTCAGAGTAATTAATGCCCAAGTCAGTAACAGACCAAATAGCATTTGCAGGGTAGGGCCATAGACAGCTACTACAATAAGTGAACACAGAGCAGTTAAAAGTTCAACTAGAGGGTAACGGATACTGATCGGATTCTGGCATTGACCACATTTGCCTCTGAGTAGCAGCCAGCTGACCAAAGGCAGATTCTGATACCAGCGAATCGGCGTATGACAGTTGGGACAGGTAGAAGCCGGATAGCTGAGCGTGAGTTTTGTTTCATCAATTAGGGGCTGATCTGGATGAAGCAATAACTGACATTCATTGCGCCATTCCTGCTCCATCATTTTAGGAGTGCGAAGAATAACGACATTTAAAAAACTGCCAATACATAGACTGAAAAGCCCAACCACAATATAGAGCGCAGTCGGGTTATTACTTAATAAGGTGATTAATTCTTGCATTAAACAACTGAACCCATCTGGAAAATTGGCAGATACATGGCGATCACAAGGCCACCCACTAATACACCCAGAATTGCCATAATCAGGGGTTCCATCATGGAAGTCAGACCGTCAACGGCATTGTCAACTTCATTTTCAAAATGTGTCGCGACTTTATCTAACATGGCATCAAGGGCGCCCGATTCTTCTCCAATGGCAACCATCTGTACTGCCATAGGCGGAAAACGGTTAGAGGCACGCATAGCAAACTGAAGCTGCTGACCGGTTGCTACATCTTCCCGGATTTTCATGACAGCCTGCTCATAAATTACATTATTAGTTGCACCGGCAGTAGATTCCAGTGCATCAATAAGTGGTACGCCGGCTGCAAATGTGGTTGCGAGCGTACGGCTATAACGGGCAATAATTGCTTTATAGACCAGATCACCAAAAATTGGCAGTTTAAGAGCCATTCTGTCAAGCGCATCACGGAACTTCTGGCTCCGCTTTTTGGCTTCAAGAAAACCGAAAATAAGAGCAGCAATTACAATAATAAGAATAAACCAGTACTTCTGCATCCAGTTCGACATATTGACAACCATCTGGGTAAATGCAGGCAGATCTGCACCAAACGAGCTAAACAGGTCCTGGAATACCGGAACTACCTTAACCATCAGAATAATGGTTACAATGACTGCAACCACAATAACTGTGGCGGGATATTTCATCGCTTTTTTAATTTTCTGCTTGAGGAGTTCACTCTTTTCTTTATAGATGGCCACCCGGTCGAGCATAGTCTCAAGTGCACCGGACTGTTCACCAGATTCGACCAGTGAACAGAACAGATTGTCAAAATATTGGGGATATTTACGCAGTGCACCGGCAAATGTATTGCCCCCTTCAACTTCAGCCTTAATACCCAAAACCACTTCACGCATAGCCGGATTTTCAAGACCTTCAGCAACAATTTCAAAGCCTTGTACAAGGGGAACACCCGCTTTCATCATGGTGGCCAGCTGACGTGTAAAGATAGTGATATCTAGTGTAGAAACCCTTTTCTTCATCAAGCCTTCTAGAATATTGCGACGTTTTTCCCGAATGGTTTTGATAGTTATTCCTTGCTTGCGCAAAGTCACCTTAGCCAACGCCATATTCTTGGCTGTCAGCTCCCCTTTAACTTTAATTCCTTTACGGTCGACGCCGTCATAAGCAAAAGTCGGCATCATTCGTGCTTTTTTGACTGCCATTGCTTTATCCTTATTTTTAAATGCTGACTTTATTCACTGGTCACACGGTTAATTTCTTGTAAAGAGGTTACACCTTGCATGACTTTCTTTAGGCCAGAACGACGCAAGTTATCAAAACCCAAGCGTGCTGCTGTTGTTGCTATTTCAAGGGCGTTACCGTCTTCCATAATAATTTTTGAAATTTCCGGTGTAACTTTCATTACTTCATAGATACCCACACGACCCCGATAACCATCACGACATTCCGGGCAACCGACAGGTTGATAAACCTGAAAATTAGGGTTGGCTAGATCATCTTCGGTAAAGCCCATCTCAAGCAGACTATTTCTAGGAATCTCTGCTGGTACCTTGCACTGGTTGCATAAACGTCGAGCTAGACGCTGTGCAATGACCAGATTAACTGAAGTGGCAATATTAAATGCTGCTACGCCCATATTTCTTAGGCGTGTTAATGTTTCAGGAGCGCTGTTGGTATGCAGGGTAGACATAACCATGTGACCGGTCTGAGCTGCTTTAATGGCAATCTCTGCTGTTTCCAAGTCACGAATCTCACCTACCATAATAATATCTGGATCCTGACGCAGGAATGACTTTAGCGCGGCAGAGAAGCTTAACCCGACTTTATTATTCACATTGACCTGGTTAATACCTTCAAGATTAATTTCTACCGGGTCTTCGGCAGTCGAAATATTGGTATCCTCACGGTTTAAAATATTGAGGCCTGTATAAAGCGATACGGTTTTACCGGAACCGGTAGGCCCGGTAATGAGTAACATACCTTGCGGCTTTTCTAAAGCTTCTATAAACAGGGCTTTTTGCTCGGGTTCATAGCCTAATGCATCAATACCCAGCATGGCGCTGGACGGATCCAAAATACGCAGAACCAGTTTTTCTCCAAATAGTGTAGGCAGTGAGTTCACACGGAAATCAATAGCTTTGGTCTTAGAGAGTTTTAATTTGATCCGGCCATCTTGGGGAACGCGCTTTTCGGAAATATCCATCTGTGACATAACCTTTAAACGTGAAGCCAGTCGGGTGGCCAGCTGTAAAGGTGGTGTTGCCACCTGTCTTAACACGCCATCGACCCGGTAACGTACCCGGTAATATTTTTCATAAGGCTCGAAATGTAAGTCTGATGCACCAATACGAATGGCATCTACCAATAACTTGTTAATATATTTAACAATTGGAGCTTCTTCTTCCTGAGGCGCATTATCTTGACTGTCGTCCTCATCTAAATTGCTGGTTGAAACATCAATATTGAGTTCTTCATCACCAAAATCAAAATTGCTTTCTTCAGAAAAATTCTGCTCAATAGTACGCTGCAGTTTGTCATGCTCGACAATAACAACTTCAATATTCAGTTTACTGTTAAACCGGATAGCTTCTAAAGCTTCAATATTGGTGGGATTACTGGTAGCAACAAACAGAGTATGACCACGCTTAATGAGGGGCAAGACCCGATGCTTGAGTATCAGTTTCTCATCAACTACATCTCGTGGAATCTGGACAGTATCGTAAACAGCCAAATCGAATAAAGCTTCACCAAACTCAATCGAGATAAATTCTGCAATCAGTAAGGGTGAAAGCTTAAAATGATCGATCAGATAAGGCACGATATCCTGCCGGTTTCTTTTAGCAGTATCGACCGCATTCTGCATTTCAGCAGCAGACACGTGGTTATCCTCAACCAGACGGCGAATAAAACCGGAAAACTTTGGAGTAAAATTAACTGTCATTGTTTATTGCGCCTTTAAATGACCGACGATTTATAGATCTCTGTAAAATTATACTTTTGTTGCCGAAAAATACCACAGTTTAAATAAAGGCTCTGGTATGAAATCATGTATTTAACCTGAACAATGGCTATCTTTAGGAAGAATTTTCTATATAGATCGTCAGGACATATCACAGAACAATAAGCTTAACTTTAAAAGCCTAATAGCAGCAATGGAGTTACGAAATTTATCTTCAAATAGATGAATTCCGTGTAGAATGTGGTGCATTTTTGATGAAAGGTTAGAAGTATGTCGGGTTCGACAATTATTCCTTGGGTTGTTGGTAATTGGAAAATGAACCCAATGCACGCAGATGCCCAGCAACTCATTGAACAATTTAAGCAATTACTTATAGAACAGTACATCAGTCCTGAGCAGTGTCAGTTGGGGATAGCGCCTGTGGCAATTGCGCTGACCTCTGCAAAACAGCAGCTTGGAAATGCTGCAAGTCCGGTGCATGTAGTGGCACAAGATGTCTCACGTATAGCAGGAACTGGGGCGTATACCGGCGAAGTTAGTGCAGAGCTATTAAAAGACAGTCAGATTCACTGGGTGCTCATAGGCCATTCAGAGCGTCGAGAACTGTTAGGTGATGATCTAAAGATTTTAAAAGAAAAAATTAAAAATGCATTAAATGCCGGTCTGAAAATTATTTATTGTGTAGGGGAAAGCCTGGAGCAGCGTGAGGCAGGGCAGGCAGCACAAGTGGTATTGCAACAGATTTGTGACATTGCCGAAGTTGTACAGGCCGGGCAATGGCAAAATATCATGATTGCTTATGAGCCGATCTGGGCAATTGGTACGGGTAAGACTGCCTCTGCCGCAGATGCACAGGCCATGCATGAAAAAATTCGTGAAGCACTTTGCCAAATCACCCCGCTTGGCTCTAATATAGCCATCCTCTACGGTGGCAGTGTTAAGCCTGAGAATGCAGTAGAGCTGGCAGCCTGTCCGGATATTAATGGGGCACTGGTTGGCGGGGCTTCCTTAAACGCCGAGTCCTTCCATAAAATTGCTCAGGCATTTGCCCAAATAAAAGAATGAGGAGTTCGGCATGCATACGTTTGTATTGGTAATACATATTATTCTGGCTGTTTTGATGATTGGACTGATCCTGGTTCAGCATGGTAAAGGTGCTGACGCCGGAGCTTCTTTTGGAGGCGGTGGTGCGGCAACCGTATTTGGTGCTTCAGGGTCTGGTAACTTCATGACCCGGCTCACCGCTATTTTAACTGCACTGTTTTTTGTAACCAGCCTGACCCTGGCAGTCTTTGCAAAAAAACAGACTACAGCTGCTTATAGCTTGCAAAGTGTACAAACCAGTGCGCCTGCGCAACCGGTTTCGCCTGAAACTTCACCAACTGCACCGAAAACTGGTGAATAATTTAAATTAAGGCTTTTCTTTTGCTAGGGAAGCTACTAGAATGCGACCTGCTGCGGTGGTGGTGGAATTGGTAGACACGCTACCTTGAGGTGGTAGTGCCTTCGGGCGTGGGGG
>NZ_DBUF01000001.1:257-58553 GCF_002307755.1 Acinetobacter sp. UBA1297 | reverse complement strand
AAATCCAGCTCCCGCTACCAATTCAATTGCAGTGTAAAGCAGTTGAGAGTTTCTTGTAAGTCAGATTGACTTTTTTTGAAATTCGTTTATAATTTTTGCACGTTGATGCGGGATGGAGCAGTCTNNGGTAGCTCGTCGGGCTCATAACCCGAAGGTCGTTGGTTCAAATCCAGCTCCCGCTACCAAGTTTCTAAGAGGGCTCACAAATAGGTGGGCCTTTTTGCACAGTGGACTTTAGTTTTCTGTGTAAAATATAGGGGCGATTGACGCCCTTTTTTATTGGCTATCGTGTAGTGTCGACATCAATTGGTCAAATAGTGATGCTTCACTATAACAGTCTGCATCGGTCAGAACGTACTGACCGGTTGAATGGCACGAGAAGACGAGAGTAAATGAAATTATCAAATAAAACCCAAGCCCTCCATGATTTAATTGCACCAGCGGTCGAAGCCTGTGACGTCGAGTTGTGGGGAATCGAATTCCTTCCTCAGGGCAAACGTTCTTTAGTTCGCATCTTTATTGATAAACCTGTAGATGAAAATGCAGAACCTGTGCTGAATGAAGACGGTGAGCTGGAACAGGGCCGTGGAATTGGTGTGCAGGACTGTGTCCGGGTGACCCAGCAAGTGGGCGCAATTCTTGATGTGCATGATCCAATCTCAGGTGAATATTCACTTGAAGTCTCTTCACCAGGATGGGATCGCCCATTTTTCCAGCTTGAACAGATGTCGGCTTATATTGGTCAGCAGGTGGCTCTACGTCTGATTAGTGCTGTTGATAACCGCCGTAAATTTCAAGCTAAACTGGTGAGTGTGGACCTGGAGCAAGAACAGATTCAGGTAGAAGTAGAAGGCAGCAAGGTGCTCGAAATCGATAGCAACAATATCGATAAAGCAAATTTGATCTATCAGGACTAAATTAATTCCATTAAGAAGAATTCAATTTAATAGGTGACTTATGGGCCGTGAAATTCTTACCGTTGTTGAAACGGTCAGTAATGAAAAAGGTGTTAGTCGGGAAGCGATCTTCGAAGCTTTAGAGCAGGCGCTTGTTGCAGCGACGAAGAAAAAATTCTACGAAGGTACCACCGCAGAAGAAGCACGTTTACGTGTTGAAATTGATCGTAAGACTGGGGATTATCGTACATTCCGTCAATGGGAAGTGGTTGCAGACGAAGACCATGAAATGCCGGCATGTCAAGATGCGATTTCCGATGTAGACCCAGCAAAATGGTCAATTGGCGATATTCGGGAGCTGGAAGTCGAGTCAATTGAATTTGGCCGTATCGCAGCTCAAATTGCCAAACAGGTTATTGTACAAAAGATTCGTGAAGCAGAGCGTGCGCTCATTGCGGATGCTTATGAGTCTAAAGTAGGCGAGCTGATTTACGGTGAAGTGAAGAAGCAGACTAAAGATGGCTTCATCATTGATCTGGGAGATAATGCAGAAGCTTATCTGGCGCGTGAAGAAATGATCGCTAAAGAGATTTTGCGTCCAAAACAGCGGATCAATGCCATTTTGTACAGTGTAAACCGTGAAGGCCGTGGCGCTCAGCTTCTACTTTCGCGTGCCAAGCCTGAAATGCTGATTGCCCTGATGAAAAAAGAGATTCCTGAAATCTCTGAAGAAATCATTGAGATTAAAGCAGCAGCACGTCAACCTGGTGTTCGTGCTAAAATTGCCGTAAAAACCAATGACCACCGTATTGATCCGGTAGGTGCATGTATTGGTATGCGTGGTACACGTATCCAGGCTGTTCAGCAGGAGCTCAACGGTGAGCGTATTGATGTTGTAGTGTGGTCTGATGATCCGGCCCAGTATATTGCCAGTGCCCTAGAGCCGGCTGATGTTTCTGGAATTGTATTGGATGAAGATACACATAGTGCTGATATCATTTTTGCGACCAGTGACCAGCTTGCACGTGCAATTGGTTCACAGGGCCAGAATGTACGTCTTGCTTCAGAACTTACCGGTTACAAGCTGGATATGATGCTGGAAGACGAGTATCGTGCTCGCCAGCAGAATGAGGCACAGCAATATCTGGATATGTTTGTTTCACGTCTGGATATTGAAGAAGACCTGGCGATGGCACTGGTTGAAATGGGCTTTACTTCACTTGAGGAAGTGGCTTATGTACCGGCAGAAACCTTCGATGAAATCGAGCTGGATACCGAACTGGTCGAGTTGTTGCAAAGCCGTGCCAAAGAAGCTGCTTTAGCGGATGCGTTAAAACAGCAGGAAAATATTCAAGATCCGAGTGAAGAACTTCTGAATATGGAAGGGATGACACGAGAGATTGCTTATTCACTTGCCGCTCGTGGTGTAGTGACTGTAGATGACCTGGCCGATCAGGCAACTGACGATATTGCTGATATTGAAGGTTTGGATGCCGCGAGTGCGGGTCAGCTCATTATGAAAGCGCGTGAATCATGGTTTAACTAGGAGGAAATATATGACGGACAAGTCGATTCAAGAGTTAGCGCTCAGCGTAGGTCGTCCTGTAGAAAAGCTCCTAGAGCAAGTTCGCGATGCAGGCTTACCACAGCGTCAGGCTGAAGATATTATTACTACCGAGCAGCAGGATGTACTAGTGAGTCATCTCAAAAAAGTACATGGGCAAGCGGATAGTGGCGTAGGAAAAATCACGTTGAAACGTAAAACAACTAGTACGGCTAAAGTGGCCAGTACCTCAGGTAAGGCGAAAACGATTAATGTAGAAGTACGTAAAAAACATACTTTTACTAAGCCGAACCCTGAACAGATTGCTGCTGAAGCGCGCGCTAAAGCTGATGCGCAAGAGCAGGCACGTGCTGACATGATTGCACGTCAAAAAGCTGAACAGGCAGCGCGTCAGGAAAATGACGGGCAAAAACTTAGTGGTGAAAATAAAGCGAATGCAACATTGGAAGCAATGCGTGCAGCAGCTAAGCAGGAAACTGCGAAAAGCCCGCAAAAAGCTGAAGTGGTGGTGAAAAAACGCTCAACCAATAAGCCGATTGTTAAGCCGGTAGTCAAGCCAACCGAGACTGCAGAGCAGCGTAAAGCACGTGAAGAGCAGGCAGCACAATTAAAAGCGGCTGAAGAAGCTGCGCGTCGCAAGGCTGCTGAAGAGGCACAACAGCGTACGCTTGAACAAATGCGCCAGATGGCTTCTAAATATTCAAATGAAGATGCCACCAAAACTATTCGTGTTGTAGATGATTCTCCACTCGCGGCAGGTCTCGTTGGTCAGGCATATGAAGATTCATTTGCTAAAGAAGACCGTGAAATCAAGCGTGGTACCAATACCAATAATACACGTTCACCGAAAAAAGGTGGTCGTCGTGGTCAAGAAGAGCAGTCATTTAACCAGAACCAGCATAAACGTGGTTTAAAAACCAGTCAGGCCAACAAACATGGCTTTGAAAAACCGGTTAAAAAGCAGGTTTATGATGTTGAGATCGGTTCAACCATCGTGGTGGCTGATCTTGCACAGAAAATGGCAGTTAAAGTACGTGAAGTGATCAAGTCACTCATGAAAATGGGTGAACTGGTAACTCAGAACCAGGCAATTGATCAGGAAATTGCTGCCCTGGTTGTAGAAGAAATGGGCCATAATCCGGTACTTGTTTCTGATACACAGGCGGAAGATAACCTGCTAGAAGCTGCTGAAGAGGCTCGTGGTGCTCAAACTACACGTCCTCCAGTCGTGACAATTATGGGTCACGTTGACCATGGTAAAACATCTTTGCTTGACCGTATCCGTCGCTCGAAAGTGGCTGCCGGTGAAGCAGGTGGAATTACCCAGCATATCGGTGCTTACCATGTGAAAACCGACAAGGGAATTATCACTTTCCTGGATACTCCGGGACACGCTGCCTTTACCGCAATGCGTTCACGTGGTGCACAGGCGACTGATATTGTTGTGCTGGTGGTTGCAGCAGATGATGGTGTCATGCCACAAACTGCAGAAGCAATTGATCATGCACGTGCTGCAGGAACACCGATTATTGTTGCAATCAACAAGATGGACAAAGAATCGGCTGATCCGGACCGCGTACTGAATGAATTAACCACTAAAGAAATCGTGCCTGAACAATGGGGTGGTGATGTACCAGTTGCCAAAGTTTCTGCACATAGTGGTGAAGGGATTGATGAGTTACTTGACTTGATCCAGATTCAGGCAGAGCTGATGGAGCTCAAAGCTTCTGAAGAAGGTGCAGCGCAAGGTGTGGTTATTGAAGCGCGTGTCGATAAGGGCCGTGGTGCAGTTACTTCGATCCTGGTACAAAATGGTACGCTTAATGTCGGTGATCTGGTTCTTGCCGGTGCATCTTATGGCCGTGTACGTGCCATGACAGATGAAAACGGTAAACGGATTAAATCTGCAGGTCCTTCAATTCCGGTAGAAATTCTGGGTCTACCAGAAGCGCCAATGGCGGGTGATGAAGTTCTTGTGGTGAATGACGAGAAAAAAGCCCGTGAAGTTGCTGATGCCCGTATGGACCGTGAACGCCAAAAACGTCTTGAGCGTCAAAGTGCAATGCGTCTGGAAAATATCATGGCATCTATGGGCAAGAAAGATGTGCCTGTAGTAAACGTGGTACTGAAGACAGATGTACGAGGTACTTTAGAAGCCTTGCATGTGGCGCTGGCCGATCTGGCTACAGATGAAGTAAAAGTACGTATCATTGGTTCAGGTGTAGGTGCAATTACTGAATCTGACGTGACACTGGCTGAATCTTCTGAAGCGGTACTACTCGGCTTTAATGTTCGTGCAGACAACACAGCACGTCAGAAAGCTGACATTGATGGAATTGATATCCGTTACTATAGCGTGATCTATCAATTGATCGATGATGTAAAAGATGCAATGAGCGGCAAGCTGGCTCCAGAACATCGTGAAACGATTCTGGGTGTAGCTCAGGTTCGTGAAGTATTCCGTTCAAGCAAGTTTGGTGCTGCTGCCGGCTGTATGGTCATGGAAGGTACGATTTATCGTAATAAACCGATCCGTGTCCTGCGTGATGACGTTGTAGTATTCCAGGGCGAACTAGAATCTTTACGTCGTTATAAAGATGACGTAAACGAAGTTCGTGCGGGTATCGAATGTGGTCTGGCAGTTAAAGGTTATAATGACATCAAGGAACTCGATAAAATCGAAGTTTATGATGTTCAGCAAATCAAACGGAGTCTTTAATGGCGGGTAGTCAACGTCTGAAGCGTATGGGCGACAGTGTACAG
Organism: Acinetobacter sp. UBA1297; assembly: GCF_002307755.1. Lineage (NCBI taxonomy): Bacteria > Pseudomonadati > Pseudomonadota > Gammaproteobacteria > Moraxellales > Moraxellaceae > Acinetobacter > Acinetobacter sp. UBA1297. The sequence goes on along the minus strand of NZ_DBUF01000001.1, from coordinate 53,330 downwards.
CGTGAGCTGTCTGAGCTGATCCGCCAAGAGCTGAAAGATCCACGTCTGGGTGGTCTAGTGACCATCTCGGCCGTGAAAGTGAGCCCAGATTTAGGTTATGCCGATGTGTATGTCACAGTCATGGGTCGTGAGTTATCTGATGACCAGAATGAACAGGCACATCAGCAGACACTTGAAGTTCTAAATAAGGCTTCAGGTTTTCTGCGCCAGGAATTGAGTCGTCGTATTAAGACACGCATTACACCAAGATTGCGTTTCCATTACGACAAGACTAATGCCTACGGCAACTATATGTTTGGGCTGATTGCTGAGGCAGTGAAAGACCTGCCTGAGCGTAAAGAAGATGAAGAGTAATTTCTATTCTGAATTCTTTTAAAAAAATTTTTGGTAAAAAGGCGGGCTTTAAAGTCCGCTTTTTTTTAATTGAAAAATTTATTTTATTTAAATTATTTATTACGCTATTAGAGTGAAAATCTGACCTGATATTTATCACTGATCATTTAATATGAAATAAAAAGTTTGAACGTGAAGAATTAAAAAAGTTCTTTTATTACAGGTTTTACTCGTATTCTATAAAAGGTGGCTTCTGTTAAGCCAGAAATGAAAATTTTAGTTTATAAATTAGGCTCTTTAATTATTGGGCTGAACTTTATATCAATTATTTAATGATTGATTCCATAAATATTTTAATCTTTATCTAGCAATACATGCTTGGAAATTAAAAGCTCAGAATGTGGTTATAAATTTTAATAATCTATTTAATATGTGAGTAACTGATCTCAGGTCAAGTACCATCCTTGATTATGACCTGATGATTCAGCCAGATCCTTAATATTCTGAAATAGAATCATCAAGAATCTGGGGTGTTTTTTCTTCCTCTTCGACTCTCTCTAATCCTTTTGGTTACCCGGCGTCGATAACCTTCCCAAGGCAAGGGTCGGTCCAGTGCCTCGGGTACATCACCACTTCTAGAGCGTAAACGCAGATGGAGCGCAGCCTGTGCCATCAAATTAGCGGAAACAGGCGCTGTGATAAAAGCCAGCAAGGTGATTAAAATCTCAGCAAAACCAAAGCGGCCATGGAATGCCGAGAAGATGATACTGGCAATTAAGAAGCTACCTAAGCCCAAAGTACTGGACTTGGTCGGGGCATGCAGGCGCATAAATAAATCGGGTAAACGCACCATGCCAATGCCCCCAACCACCATAAAAAATGAGCCAACCACCAGGAAAAAAGAAACCAGTATTTCCATAATGAACTGTTCTTGCATTTCGTTCTCCTAGTCGATTACATGGCCACTGGTAAAGTAACGGGCAAGCGCAACAGTAGAAACAAAACCCAGCATGGCCACCAGCAGTGCTCCTTCGAACAGGGAAGTGCTCATCCAGTAAATTCCGAGTACAACTACCAGACAGGTGGCATTCAGGAAAAATGTGTCCAGTGCAAGTAGCCGGTCAACTATGGATGGGCCTGTAACCAGGCGGTAGAGACACATTAACATCGAGACCATAATCGCGATCAGGCAGATTCCTAGTGCATAAGGTAAGATCATTCGATTTCTCCTTGAGCTGGCTCGACATTAAAGATGATTAGTAAAGGAGCTTCATAGCGTTGCTTGATAGTTTCAATTTCTTCCTCCTCACTTTCGGCACTTAAGGCATGGACCAAAATATCGCCACGTTCCTGGTCTATGCCCGCACTGACTGTTCCAGGGGTGGTAGTAATAATCATCGCCAGCAAGCTGTTAACCTGTTCGTGATCACTCTCTAGCGGTACCCTAAACCATTTTGGCTTGAGGTTGCGCGAGGGGCCAAGTACTAAAATGGCTACCTTGATATTGGCAGTAACAATGTCCCACAACACTACAAAAAACAGTTTTAAGGCCATACCCCAGTGAATATCCGGTGTACGAATAATAAAGGGCTGAACCAGTTTCGGTATAACAATACCCAGTAAAACTGCCATGGCCAGGTTGGCGGCATCGGCGCTATGTGCCAGCATGAGCCAGCTTAAACCTACCAGTATTGAAACAAAGGGATGTGGAAAACACCACTCTAAAACAGGTATTTTATGCATGGATTTCTTCATTAATTAAGGCTCCATGGGTTTAAGCTGTGCATCTTCCGGAACAGCAGGTTCCAGACTATGCTGTTGCTGAATTTGTCGCCATTTATATTCCGAGATGTGTCCACCTTCTAGTGTATTTTCACTGATCATAAATGGAATCAGATTGGCATTCCGGTCTTTATTCTCGCCGCCATATTTTGTTTCTGGTACATAACTGGCATCGTAAGGTTTAACACTGATGACCTGATTAAGCAGACCACGTTTTAAAATCGTATCTGCATAAGCCTGATCATTTTGAATCTGCAGTGCCGTATTATGGTTATAGCGCTGGATCGGTGCAGCAAAAACCACATAAAGGATCAGAAGCAGAAGTAACAGGTACAAGGTTTTATCATTACGTACTGGCGCTGTTTCAGGTAAAACCTTATACGCTTCGAAAGCAATTTCACGTGGGTCCATTTCTGGTGTAGTGGCTCGCCAGAACAGGATGAAGCCGACCCGGACAAAAGCAATAATACTGAGCAGGCTGACAATCAGCAGGCTTGCAATAATAATTCCCTGCTGCGGATGATTAGCGGTTGCCTGCAAAATAAATAGCTTGCCAAAAAAGCCGCTAAATGGCGGTAAGCCAGCCATCATCATACCAATGATCAGGTAAACCAGAGCAATGGTCTTGTCCTGTTTCATTTTTGGTGACACATCCAGATGATCTTTAAACTCGCCACGTTGCGAAGTTATCCAGCCACACAGCAGATAAAAAGCAGCACCAATCAGAGTACTGTGCACCAGGTAATAAAGAGCCGCAGACCAGGCTTCGGTATTAAACATCGAAATGGCAATCAGCAGAGTACCAATTGAAGATACAATCATGAAGCCTACGAAGCGTCGTAAGCGTTCAGCACCGATTGCTCCGATAGTGCCATAAATAGCAGTAATAATAGCAAGTGGTAGAAGCCAGCTTTTAAGTGCAGTCTGGGCAAAATAATCATCGAAAATAGTGCCATTTACTCGCAGGATGGCATAAATACCCACTTTGGTCATAATAGTAAATAGTGCGGCAACGGGTGTAGTGGCTACAGCATAGGTTTTAGGCAGCCAGAATCCGACCGGAAGTAACGCCGCCTTAATGGCAAATACGGCAAACAGAAGCAGGCTACCCGCAACTGCCAGTTGATGCTGATCTGGAGGTAATGAAGGTACAATTCGCGCTACATCAGCCATATTCAGACTGCCGACACTGCCATAAATAATTCCAAGTCCAATCAGGAACAGGGCAGAAGCCAACAGGTTAATCGTGACATAATGTACCCCAAGCTGAAAACGTGCTTTCCCCTGACCATGTAGCAGCAGTACATAAGAGGCCATGAGCAGTATTTCAAAGAATACAAACAGGTTAAATAAGTCACCCGTTAGAAATGCACCGCACAGCCCCATCAGCAAGAAGTGAACCATGGCATGAAAATAACGTCCACGGGTATCCCAGTCCTTGCTGGCATACCAGAGCAGAGGCACCGCCAGGGTATAGGTAAGCACTAGCATCATGGCAGATAACTGGTCAAGAACCAGAATAATGCCGAAGGGGGCGGCCCATTCACTTAAATTATAAACAGTAATGGTGCCTTGGCTGGCCTGTATAAAATAGCTGATGGCTGTAGCAAACCCGGCAAGTGCAGAAAAGTAACTGATACCGCGTCGCCAAGGCTGACGCCAGTCTTGCGCTAACTCTCCTGAGCCCGGATTTCCCAACAACAATAAGAGAACTGCTGTAAATAACGGAATCAAGATACTGAAAATTGGCGTATGAGCATGCCAGAAACTTAAGAAATCAGACATTATGGCTCATCCCCGCGCGCATCAAGATTGGGTGACGGGTCATCCTTAGCATCGACATGGTCAGTTCCTGATTCATAGCGACTACGCAGAGCCAGCTGTACAATAAAAGCAGTTGTCGCGAAACCGATCACAATAGCTGTCAATACCAGTGCCTGAGGCAATGGATCTGTGACTCTTACAGTCTGTGACAAAATTGCCGGAGCATTAAGCTGAATACGACCAGTTGCAAACAAAAACATGTTAACGGCATAACCAATAACTGCCAGGCCTAAAACCACGGGAAAGGTACGCGCTCTTAATAACAGATAGACCCCTGTAGCAACCAGTAGACCAATCGCAGAGGCAAGTAAGAATTCTAAACTGATCATGGATAATTACTCCCTTGGCATCGGTCCTGACATACTGGAATGTCTGGAGTCGCCTAATACAGAAATCATCAGCATGGTAGCGCCGACAACAGTTACATATACACCTACATCAAATGCCGCAGCAGAAGCTAAGTGCAGTTCACCTAGAACAGGTGGAGAAATATAAATGTGAGCACTGGTAAGAAATGGCCGTGCCCAGAACCAGGCAGCAATGCCAGTCAGACCTGCAATTAATAGACCCACACCAATCCAGACTTCGTAGAGGCGCCCGGAGCGGACTTTAAGCATCTGTTCAGTCTGGTCCTGACCCAAGGCTATGTATTGAATAATTAAGGCCATTGCGGTAATCAGCCCGGCAATAAAACCACCACCTGGATAATTGTGACCGCGTAAGAAGATATACAGACTTACCACCAGGGCAAGAGGCAATACCCAAGATGCTGTAGAGCGCAACATCAACGGTGAAGGGTTAAACCGGAAGGTCAGGCCTTGAGTCATGGTTGTGCCATGTGCTCGCATACCATCCATCAGACAGAGCACACCAATTGCCGCAATACCCAGAACAGTAATTTCACCAAAGGTATCGAAGCCACGGAAATCAACCAGGATGACATTCACTACGTTTGATCCGCCTCCAAGCGGCAGCGACTGCTGGAGGAAAAACCATGAAATAGATTCATGGTCACGGGTTAATAATAACCAGGTAATCCAGCCAATACCCAAGCCCGCTACAATGGCAATCACAGCATCACGCCAGCGCCGTGTCCGGCTTGATTCGTATGGTGTAAGCTGAGGCAGCAAACCCAGCCCCATCAGTAAAAGTACGGTGGTCACTACATCGACTGTAATCTGGGTTAATGCCAAATCAGGTGCCGAAAGTCCCACAAACACCATGGTGACGACTAGGCCAATAGCACCGCTGATAAGGACTGCCTTGATACGCTCATGATGAAACCACAGCATCATCCAGCAGGATGAAAACAGTAATAGCCATAAAACGATAGCAATAGCAGGTGCATGAGTAAGTTCGCGTGCTCCAGTAGTCAAGCCCTGATTAAATAAAGGCGTCATTACCAGTGCGATACTGAATAAGATGATCCAGAGCAGATAATTCTGTAATGACCCTGATTCAGTCTTGCGTTTAAGTCGACGTGAGTTGATTAGTAGGTATTTTAGAAAAAGATCAAACAGTACCCGGCCTTGTAATTTTCCAAGTTTCGGGTCCAGATCAATTGAGCGGATGCGACCATTTTTGGCTAAGCTAAAGTATAGTCCTGCACCGGCGGCCAGAGCGATGATACTCATAACCAGTGGCAAGTTGAACCCATGCCAGATGGCCAAATGAGCATCTTCAAATCCTGGTTGCATTAAACTGGCACGTGTAACTGAGTTAATAATATCTTCAACCAGTAAGGCTGGAGCTATACCTACTAAAATACATAAGATGGCCAGCAGTAACGCAGGTGCCCGCATTCCAAATGGAGGTTCATGTGGTGAGCGGTTTGGTACTGCTTTACTTATCGGTCCATCAAAGAACACACCATGAACCAGCCGGACAGAGTAAGCAACTGCAAATATTCCGGCTAGGGTCGCCATGATGCCAAAAATTATTGCAACAGGGCCTGAGAGATTAGCCAGTAGCTCTGTAAAGAACATTTCCTTAGACAAAAAACCATTGGTCAGGGGGACACCAGCCATTGCTGCAGCGGTAATCATGGTTAAGGTGCCGGTAAATGGCAGGAATTGCCAGAGACCACTTAATTTGCGTAAATCACGAGTGCCTGATTCATGATCAATAATTCCAGCAATCATGAACAATGCAGCTTTGAACGTTGCATGGTTAATAATATGGAAAATAGCAGCAGCAACAGCCAGCGGTGAGCCGATACCTAACAGGCAAACAATCAGCCCCAAATGGCTGATGGTAGAGTAGGCCAATAGACCTTTTAGATCTTCTTTAAAAATGGCAAAAAAAGCTGCCATGGTTAATGTAAACAGGCCAATAAAGGTAACAATATTATGATAAAGCGCAGCCCCCACAAAAATAGGTGCCAGTCTGGCCAGTAGAAAGATACCAGCTTTCACCATAGTGGCCGAATGTAAATAGGCCGAAACTGGGGTAGGTGCTGCCATGGCATTAGGTAGCCAAAAATGAAAGGGAAACTGGGCACTTTTCGTAAATGCACCGAGTAGAACCAGTAATAAGACTGGTACAAAAAGAGAATGGTGCTGTATCTGCTCCCGCATAGTTAAAATCTGGTCAATTTCATAAGTGCCAGTAATATGTCCAAGCAGAACAAAACCACCGAGCATTGCCAGTCCACCCATACCGGTAATCGTCAGTGCAATACGTGAACCACGCTGGGCGGCTTCATAATTGCTCCAGTAACCGACCAGCAGGAATGATGAAATACTGGTCAGTTCCCAGAAGGTCACCAGAAGAATCAGGTTATTAGATAAAGAGATGCCCAGCATGGCTGCCATGAACAGCATGAGTAGACTGTAGAGCTTGCTGAGGGAGTTTTTAGGACTAAGATAGTAATAGGCATAAATATAAATTAAGGTGCCGATACCGGTAATCAGCAAGGCAAACATCAGTCCTAGTGCGTCAAGACGCAAACTCAGATTCAGTCCCAATTCGGGTAGCCAAGGCCAGCTTTCTGAAAAAACCTGACCATTTAAAATACTTTTTGCGTGAGTCAGTAATAAGCTAAAACTGGTTAAACTGACTCCAATCGCTCCTAAAGCTGTTACCCCGCGCGAGAATCTCTTCAGCCACGAGACAAGGGTGGTGCCAAGTATTAAAGGGAGCAGTATAATAATCGATAGCACACTCGTATCCATGTCATGATTAGGTCGAGACCTAAAGGTGAACCTTATCTTTCAAGGGTTTATAGGAGATCAATGAGATATCCAAAGCTTTAAATCTTGAAAGCCGAAACTTGTATGTAAATCAGAAAGGACAAGTTGTATTGCGCAACTTGTAAAATGCTATAGCAAAACGATCAATAATCTTACTATAAAAAATTACGTAAAATTTGATTTTATTACACGAAAATAACAACATCAAAGACTTGTGTGTTACGCCTGTTTATTATACGCGACTCATTCGTGATCCCAAGATTTTTTTCTTATTGCTAAGGCAATTGCCTGTTTAATAGTTTCATTACCAGGTTTATTTATAATCAGCATCAGATATAGGGAGTGAATGGGAACCGTTTTGTATCAAACGTAAAAGCTCTTCGTATTCTGTAGCTGAAAGTTGCTTAATCAGCTCAACAATCTGGGGCAAAGCCGAGCACGCTGCCTCATTTGTATTTGCTGAATCAGATAATGTTTCTTGACCCTCTAAGTCCTGATAGAGAGTAGTGAAGCCAGTCCAGGTGGTACTTTCTGGCTTTTTATATAATTGCCTGTTGTCTAAACGCAGCCCACATAAGGTATTGGTGTCCAGCAGCTCACTCTGGCTGGCAGTAGCAATAATTTGTAGCCTTGGAAAAGCCTGCTTCAAACCTTCAAGTATGTAGTGCGAGCTTTGCAAATCTAAATGTGCATCTACATTGTCAATCAGCAAAATACCTTCTCCTTCAAGACATGGATATAGACTTAGCGGGTTTAATAAACAAAGGCGGCGTACTATATCTCCGACTAGGGCGATCCAGGTTTTTAAAGTACTGGAGAGCTGCTGGAACATCAACGTTTTTCCTGCATAGACGACCATCAGCTGTAATTTGGGCTGATACTCCAGATAAATCTCGGTTAATTGTGGTATGACTGTCTGAAGGCTATGTTTTAAAGCACTGAGACAAGGTGCATAGAGCTGTGTCTGAAGCTGGGAGAGTCCATGCTGGAACTCTATAGTGGATGCATGATGTTGCTTGAGCAGCTCATGAAAAAGCTGGGTAGTCCGGGCATTTTCAACATCACTGACTTCACGTAACCATTCGAAAAAGCGTATAAAGGTGGTGAAGGGTACTGATACCAGATCGTATGCTGAAGCCGCTTGAAAAATGGTCGGAATATTTTTGCTCAGCAAATTGGTTTCATTGGTAAAACGCTCTGCCGGGTAATAGGCTATTAGCGGTAAACCCAGCATTGGATCCTGTCTGATGGCCTGCTGGTACAGCATGACCATCTGCTCAAGCTGCACAGTTTCAACTTTGCTGATACCTGTACCTTGAGCATTAAGAGTTTTATACAATTGCCATGAACACAGAGACGAGCTTGTGGCTTGAATATTACTACTTTCAGCCAGGTTACCAATTTCGGCAGGTAGACTCACCTGTATATCGACTTTGGCCTGTAGCCGGTTATGCATGATATCCTGGTCCTGAATAACTACGCCTGCAGTTCTGAGATCTTTTAAGCGTGCAGGAAACCAGGTCAGTGCCTGATAGATATTTTTAAGGATCGATGTTTTGCCAGAAGCCTGATCACCAATGATCAGAGTCAGTGGCTGCTCATCAAGTTCCAGCTGTAGGTCAGTAAAATGGCTGATATGTTTTAAACGGACAGACTTGAGTTTCATATGCCCCCGGCATGAGTTAACCCACAGAGCGGCGCAAACTTTGAGGAGCCTTGAGCTTAAGCTGCTGGATCAGGTCATAGATATGATGAATATTTAAGCTCACTTTAGCACGTGTACATGCGACGTATAGTAATCTTAGCTCTTCATCACTGATTTTATGTTCCAGTCCATTTATTTTAAACTGGTAATCATCTTCAATATGGACACGGTTCCACTCCAGCCCTTTTGCCTTATGTGCAGTTGAAATTACATAATCGGCCTGCTCAATCGGGGTAATTTTGGCTAGTGCCCTCTTGAGTGGATCCGTACCATGATCATCCACCAGTTTGACCAGCGGTTTAATATCACTTCCTTCATTGGTTTCGCAATATTCGTGAACATCATGCCAGGAATTAAACCAAGCCAGTTCAGGCACATCGGTAACTCGCTTGCCCTGTTTAAGCAGGCTGGCTGCATCGACAAAACGATTCAGTTTAAGATGGTCAGCCTGTAAACTGACTTTATCTCCATGTACTAAACCGGCCAATAGCAGCTCCATCGCCCGGGCATTGGTCCGGCATAAGATAGCATCCCGCATTTTAATATGAGGCTTGTTAACTACGCTCGACTTTAGCTCAGGGTTTCCAAGAAGGGGCACAGTCTCATCTAATGCACCCAGCAGATAGTTCGCTACCTGTGCGATCTCGTCTCCAAAACGGAATGAGGTGGTAAGACGGGATTCTGGTAAGGGAAGCTGCTGCATGGCGTTAACAGCACCGCGCCAGGCATAAATTTGCTGATGGGCATCTCCCACATAAATAACCTGGGTACTTTTCTGTTTAAGTAAAATTCCAAGCATCAGCGGATCAGCATCCTGAGCTTCATCAAAGAGGACATAGTCAGCTGGAATATACGGCTCAGACAAGGCCCAAAGCTTCAGGTAAATATCATGCCCGATACCTGCTTGATGATTGGGATCAATTGATTCTAACCAGCGCCGTTCTACCGCAGGATACAGATGTTGCTGTAGAATAATAATATCATCTGCATGTAACCAGCTTGGAGCCTGAATATGCCGTGGTGCCGGATATTGCGAACTGGTTGAACAGAAAAAGCTGACTGCATTGGCAACCAGACTCGCCAGACGGCTGGGCATGAGTACATACTTCTCATAGCGTCCGCCCATTAAACGACGTAATGTAATAGGCTGTAGCCGGTATTCTTTAGCAATAAAACTGGGACTCAAACGTGGTAGACGCAGTTTATCAGTCACACCACGCGGTACGCTACGAAAAGCCAGCGAGTGAAAAGTACGGCAGTCGACATTACGGTGAAATTTTTGCTGTGCTTCAGCGGCAATTGCCTTGTTAAAAGCCAGATACATGCCACGCCTTTGTGGCATGGCATCGCTGATCATCTGTAAGGTTGTGGTTTTACCTGTTCCTGCATAGGCAATCACTTTAAAGGATTGGCCAAGACGGGCATTGTCTATGGCAACAGCCTGCTCATAAGTGGCTTGAGGTTTTTCTTGAATAGACACAAAACGCCTTAATGTTGACGGCTGGCTTTTTCAACCAGTCCGGATAAACCCTGGCGACGTGCCAGTTCATTGAGTACCAATTGCGGCTCAAGATCAAAATAACCGAGCATTACAATAGTATGGAACCAGAGATCTGCTATCTCATAGACCAGATCATTACGATTGTCCTGGTTGTTTAATGCAGCGAAATCTTTTGCTGCAAGCAGGGTTTCTACACTTTCTTCACCAACTTTTTCCAGAATTTTATTTAAACCTTTATGGTAGAGTTTGGCGACATAAGATGAGTCAGGATCAGCTGCTTTACGCTCACGCATCATCCCGCCCAGATAAGATAAAATCTCTACCTGTTCGGATGCAGCATTTGATGCAGACATCACTGCTGTATGTGTATTCTGTGTTTTCTTATTATAAATCTGCTCTGGATCTTTGAGCTGGGTATCTACAATTTCCCAGCCATTGGCTGTAAGTTTTCGATAGAAACAGGATTCACGTCCAGTATGGCAGGCAATTCCTCCATGCTGTTCAATCTGCAAAACAATCACATCAGCATCACAGTCCAGACGGATTTCATATACAGTCTGAAAATGTCCAGACTCTTCACCTTTATGCCAGAGTTTCTGACGTGAACGTGAGTAGTACACAGCCTGCATTTTTTCAGCAGTAAGTGCCAGAGCTTCGCGATTCATCCATGCCACCATCAAAACACGGCCAGTCTGATGATGCTGTGCAATAGCAGGTACTAAACCTTGATCGTTAAATTTTACTTCATCGAGCCACTGCAAATTATTCATGGATACATCACCGCAATAAAAGATGGAACCGGTGAAAAGACCGGCAGGAATTTTTATGAGGCTATAGTGTACGGCAAAGCACGGAAGATAAGAACGTTATCCAAGAAAAAAACGACAGGATTAGACGCCATGAATGTTTAATCCTATGGCGTAAAATAAAAATTTTAAGGTAAAAATAGCGAGTTTAAGGCACATCAAAAATATATATAAACTTTGGTAATAAACTGAATATATGTAAACAGAAAAGGCCAGCCAGTGGCTAGCCTTTTAAAAAGAATTAATACAGGCTAATTCAATCTGAAATAACCTATAACAGCCGCTCCCTTAAAGTTCTGTTCGCCCACTGTGATTTCTCCTGAGGCCATGCTATAACTAGGATTAAGCGCATAAGTACTTGGTAACACGTATAATATTGTTTGTACAGTGTCACCTGTAGAAAGTTTTTCTCTGTAGCGATTATAGTAATTATTAATACCAGGATGGTTACGCACTAAATCTATCAGTGAAATTTCTCCATTTGAATCCAGTGAAATTTCATTATTGAGTGTCACATCTGCTACATCAACACCGGCCAGAGAAGAGCGGATGGCAAACGAGCTGCCCGCTGGAACGTAAACAGAATCAATATTTCCATTTTGATCAAAAGTAATTTGCACATTATTTAAGATGGCATATAAGCTTTCTGTCCGATTACCACTTTGGCCAAGTAATTGTATACCTAACCTAAATGTATCCGTTGCTTCTGAAGACTTGAGGTTGTCCAGTTTGAAGTTAGTTGAAAGTACATTCTCAAAATTACTCAAGTTAATGTTGAGGGGATTATCTGCTCTAGATGCTCTTAACTGGTCTATGTTATAGCCTGCAAGGCTAAAAGTATTATGTTGGGGTAAAAGTAGATTCTCTTGTAATTGATCTTGGACTACAGGGGACTGAATAGCATCCAATAAGGCTTCACCAGAGTCTGCATTCTGAACAACATTATTCAGTATTTCTGAAACAGCGGTGATATTTGTATGAATGTGATCAATAATGCCTGTATCAATTTCAACATCGGGGTTAGTGATTTCATCCTGTGCTTTATCTACTGCTGTTTCAAGAATTGCAGTTAATAAATTTGCATTAATCTGTACTGACTGACTCGCAAACATTGGTTGATCATTAATATGTTCAAGTATAGATTCAAAAGCAATCCGGGTCGCATCTTCAGTACTAATTGCACTTTCACCATCAGGCGTATTGATTGCTTCTAATGAGTCTTCAATATGCGTAACTAGTTGCTGTAGGATAAAGCTAGCTGCTGCAGTTTGTGCATCACCATCTGCTACCGGATCAAAGCTAGAAATATTGTTTGCATTAACTAAAGAGGTATCAATTCTCAAGTTGGTTAATATTGTACTTAATTGATTAGCTCTATTTGCTTGGGTCAGGTAATAGTCAAGAGAAGTAAGGGGGCTGACCACAACTTTGTTGCTTGCAGTATTTTGTAGATCGGTCTTTTTAAGCTTCAGTGTGCCTGTAAACGGAAGACCAGTAGCTGTATCAGTGCCACCTGTAATAGTAATAGCAGAATTATTACAAGCAGCTGTCGTGTTAAAGCTAAATTGGCCTTGAGCATTGGTGGTAACCGAATTACCATTGTTACTATTATTACAGTCATCAAAAGTTACAGTCGCATTCGCTAGATAGAAGTCTACTGCAGTACCTGATACCGTTCGTGGGCTAAAATTATTGTCATCATTATCGCTACCGCAGGCACTTAAAAGGCTTGCGACCGCTACTGCCAGTAATGAATGTTTTATCGTTCTAGTTAACATTGTAGTTCTTCCTTCGGTGTTGTAATTTTTAATTTAAATAGTTATAGCAAAAAAAAAGATTAAAAAAACAGCAACTCATGCCTAATTACATTTTTAAATAATTCCTAATTTAGGAAGATTAATGTAAAAAAAATCTTTAGTAGTTCAAATAATTGTTTTTAATGAAATTATTTTATAATTTAAAAATTATTTTCGATAAACGGTAAAGTATTAAATTAAAAGAGCCGAATAGAACTTAAATTATTTTTGTAAAAAAATTTATCTTAAAATAGAGATTTAAATAAATACACATGAGCCAATCCATAAGATTTTATGTCATGGCCCATTTGGTTAAAATCCGTGGAAAGTAACTCCTAAAGTAGCTAAGCCATAACGACGGTCCAGACGCGATGCAGTTATACCATTATATAAAAATGGAATCTGCCCTACAAAATTGTGTTGGTACAGTTCAGCCTGTACAAAAGTTTTTACTTTTGGCGTAATGTCATAACTCAGCTTTAAACCTAAAGTGTGATTATCTTTAATAGCTGTATTACCAAAATCTTTGGCTCGGTTATCAATATCCTGACGCCATAAACGTTGATACTGATAACCTAGCTGACTTTCAAACTGTCTATAACGCCAGTTCCATGAACCCCCGATACTGGCGTAAATGCTGTCATAATTTAGATCTTTATCAACATCAATACCGTACTCTTCTGCATTTCCACTGATTTCAAGCTGGTTTACCAGCAGCCCATCAATGACACAAGGTTGAGCCAGATTGCCTCTATACTGGTTATCAGACTGTACGGCTACATCAACCAGACAGCCACGGTAGCGTGAACGAAAGTTAAGACTGTCAACTTCTACTTGACTATAACCCAAACTTGCAAAAGCATTAATCTGGTTCATTGGATCAAGTTTTCGTGAAAAAACGCTGTCTAGCTGAAACTGCCAATCCTGTGGTTTATTAACCTTAATTTTTTCAAAGCTCTGGCCATAAAATCTGGTTGCTGAGGTTTTGTTAAGATCATCAGACTGGTTAGTCCAGATACTAGCACGAAACATTACCGCATCTTTACTAGATAGATTCAATTCCGGTGTATAGTGAACACCTAAAAGTGCTGTATGAATTTTATTAGTATCTGGATCGTAGTCAATTTCACGATATTGATAGCGGCCTTCCAAGCCCCACTGCGGATTAAGCTGATAGTCAGCCTGAATGTGAGCGCCGCGATAATCTCCTTGATCACCGCTGCCACCTTCACTTTCACGGATATCAAATATATCAATGGTGTCATTTACTGCATCTGCACCTAAAGTGACTTTCAGTGGAGATGATGTATCTTTAAGCTCACGAGCTTGTAAAAATAAATCATTCGGCGCAGCATATGTGATCGTGACCAGCATACAGCCAACAGCAAGCGCAGTTATTCTTAGTTTCATATTTTTACTCAAACACAAGATGGAAAAATATAAAAAAGGCCAGCGCAAAAGCTGACCCTCAAATTATTCTTTAATTTAGCTTAAAGTAACCTGTAAGTACTGGTGCTTCAAAGCTCTTATTGCTAATTGTAATGGGGGCTCGATCTAAATTAAAGGTCGGGTCAAAATTATAATTAGTAGGAAGGATAAACGCACTGCTTTCTAGCATATCACCTGTACGTAATTGAGCTTTGTAACGGTTATAATAGTCCTTCAATTGACTATTCTTTCCATCAAGATCTGCTTTTTCAAGCAAAGCAATCAGAGAAATAGCGCCATTATTATTGACAGTAATGTCGCTTGTTGTAGTGATCTGTAGCAGATTTAGGCCTTGCAATGTTGAGTTAAGCGTAACCTGAGTGCCCTTAGGAATTGTAGCTGATTTTACTGTACCTTCCGCATTAAATGTAAGGTACACACGGTCAACAATCGCATTAAGGTTTTCAGTTTGTCCGGCACGCTTACCACTAATTTTGAAGCCGACTTTAAAGTTATCGCTTAGTTCTGATTTTGCATAGTTCAGTTTAAAGTCAACACCAAATGCAGAATCAATATTGCTTAAACTCAAGTTAAGTGGAGCTGTACTGGACGAATTCTGAATCTGCTGTACAGAATAGCCAGCTAACTTAAAGCCACCATAGTTTGGTAGCATTAGATTTTCTTTTAGACTATTCTGAATTTCAGGTGCTTGAACCTGTGTTAACAGATTAGTACCACTCGAAGCGGTTGCTAACAAATCATTTAGGATTACTGATACTGCAGTAATATTATCCTTAATTTGATCAACTACTGTTTCATCAAGTTGGACATTAGGGTCATTAATAGCAGTATTTGCCTTTTCTACTATTTTATTAACAACAGCTCCCATAACAGCCGGATTAATTTCGACTGAATTACTCATAAACAGTGGTTGATTCGGTGTTTTTAAAACATCAATTACTGCTGCAAAAGCAATTTGGGTTGCTTGTTGTTTATCTTCCTGATCGATAACCGGATTGCCATCAGCATTACTTAAAGTTTTAAGACTATTTTCTGCCTGATTAATCAATTGTTGTAAGATAAAAGTAGCAGCAGCAGTATGTGCTGTTCCATCTTTTACCGGATCAAAACTGCTTAGTTTGTCAGCTGTCAGATTATCCTGAATGCCCAGATTAGTGAGGATAGTATTTAACTGACCAGTTTGCCCGGCTTGAGTTAAATAGTAATCAAGTGAAGTTAATGGACTTACAACAATATTTCTAGCTGCAGAAGTTTGAAAATCTGATTTTTTTAGTTTTAGTGTACCGGTGAATGGTAAGCCTGTACCCATATCTGTACCACCCGTAATAGTCAAGGCAGAGTTATTACAGTTTTCCCGGGTGGTAAAAGTAAATTTACCGGTCTCATCTGTTTGAACACTAACATTATTACAGTTATCAAAAGAAATAGTGGCATTTTTTAAATAAAAATCAACTGCTACACCTGAAAAGGTCTGTGGAGTAAAATTGTTACTTTTTCCATTATCACTGCTGCCACCACCACACGCACTAAGTAATGTTGAAATACTAATCGCTAGTAGTGAATATTTTACTATTTTATTAAACATCTTGTTAAATCCTAGTAGAAAGTGAATTAAAAATAATTATGAATAACTCTAATAAAAAATATCAAAACAGAATAAATTATATTCTACTTCTATATAAAAATAGAGAGATTAAGTTTTTATGTTTCTTATTGTTGTTTATTACACTACCTTTTGTAAGAAGAATAATTTTTTAAGATTAAAGTAAATCGAATTTTTCAGAAAAAATTTAGCTTTTAACTCAGATAGAATTAGAAATGTATTAAAGGCAGTTGCGTTAGTTAACGCCACTGCCTTTAATAAAAATTATTTTACTACCCGCCATAAGGCTAAGAAGCTGGCAAACGCAATAAGCAAAACCGATAAATACCATGGCGCAATGATGGCTATACTGAGAAAAATAGCTATGAGGCTGCCGAAAATCCAGCTACGTCGCTGCTGGTGTTCCATTTGCAGGCGCATACCCTGTAACTCACGCAGTTGCTTTTCATGCCAGGATGACTGGTTTTTTAGTCCATTAAGACTATCAGTCAATAAGCTTGGTAAATCTTGTGCACCCAGTAGCAGGTCTGGAATTTGCTGACCTATTTCCTTAATATTCTTGACGGGATGCATATTTACCTTAATCCAGTCAGTCAGGATGGGTTTGGCCAGTTTCCAGATATCCAGCTGTGGATACAGGTCAGTGCCCAAACCCTCCACGTGAACTAATGTTTTAAGCAAAAGCATCAGTTGCGGTGGAATTTCCAGATGGAACCTGCGGGCGATGTCCATCACCTGAATAAGAATGCCAGCAAAGTCCAGTTGATCCATTGGCTTGGAAACCATTGGCCCGACAGTACGGCGCATTTCACGAGCCAGCGCATCCTGGTCCGTACCTGGAGGGATCCAGCCCGCCTGATGCACAATCTGGATTAGCTGCATAAAATTATTGTTCATCACGGCCAGCAGCATTCGTGCGACAGTCATCTGGTCATGTTTGGAGAGTTCACCCATAATCGCGCAGTCCAGTGCGATAAAGCGTGGATTCTGCGGGTTGATAGTTTCCACAAAGACATTGCCCGGATGCATGTCAGCATGGAAAAAGTTGTCACGGAATACCTGGGTAAAGAAAATGGTTAATCCCTTTTCAGCCAGATCGGCCCGGTCCATCCCCATACGGTCAAAGGTGGCCGTATCTGAGATTGGAACGCCCGTAATACGCTCTGCAACCATTACATCCGGGCTGTCCATATAGACTTCCGGTACATACATCATGCTAGAGCCAGTAAAATAATGACGCATGCGACGCGTATTATCAGCTTCCAGAGTAAGGTCGAGTTCGTTCAGGATAATCTGGCGATAATCTTGGATAATTTCAGATAAATGCAGGGCACGTGCTGCTTCAATCCGGCTTTCCAGCCAATGACCTAGCCAGGCCAAAATTTCAAAATCCTGTAAAATCTGCACTCGGATATCGGGCCGGGTTACTTTAACAACCACTTCACGGCCATCGTGCAAGGCAGCTGTATGTACCTGGGCAATTGAAGCAGCAGCCAGCGGCTGCTCGTCAAAACGCGCAAACAGGGTGTATATATCAGCTCTCAGGGATTGCTGGATTCTTGATTTAGCCACCTCAACTGGAAAGGGCTTGACTCTGTCCTGTAACAGCACCAGCTGTGCCAGAATCTCGGGTGGTATCAGGTCGCGACGGGTAGAAAGCAGTTGTCCCAGCTTGATTGCTAATGGCCCCATGTCTTCTAGGGCTTCTTTTAGCTTGAGCGGGTTTTTACGTTCTTTACTCGACCATGCAGCCGGATGCAGGCGGATTAAATTTAGTACAGGACGGGCTTTGACAGGTATTTCTTCCGCGGGAACCAGGGTGTCGAGTCTGTAATGGGCTGCGATACGCCAGAGTTCGAATAAACGTGTAACGTGCGGAATCATAGAGAGTGTTACCTAGTCTTGTTTTTGGACTGATTGAGACAAAAGCTGAGCTTGAAGCTGCTGAAGACGTGCTTCTAGACGGTCAATATTCTGGTTAAGTTGCCGGGTAGAGTGATGTAGCTCATCCATTTCCCAGCGGCCTGCAAATAGCCCGCTATCTTCTTTGAGTGCATCTTCGGCAAAAAAGAAGTGACTTTGCATTGAACGCTTTAAAATTTTAGGTGCAAGCTGGAGTTTGCCGAGCTCATGTGCCAAGGCCGGACCTATCCATGGGGAAAGATGTGCTGCCAGATCAGGCTCGGCCTGCTGAATAATACGCTGTAACTCCTGTAGCAAGCGATAATCACCTTGTACCGGAATATTACCGATCTCTTCTGCCAGAAAAAGTTTGGCCAGTTCAACTATATTTTCAACCTTTAAGGTTGCTGTCGCTTCACTAAAAGCATGTTCTGGATCAAAAGGACGCTGTTCAAAAACAGAAGACTGCTCCGGATGCCCGGTAATGGTTGGTTCCAGTCGCACCTCATCTTCATCGAAGCAGATATCTACAGACAGCTGCGGTGAAGCAATTACAACCCTTAGCATTTTGCCTTGTAGCTGGTTAAGCTGAATACGTGTCAGCGAATCCAGCTCAATCCAGTGATGAATGACACGCTCGATAGCACCCAGTGCTAAAATCGACCACATACCGTTCTACCTTTTAAAGTTTAAATCCACGGTGTACCGCAACAATACCACCCGTCAGGTTGTGGTAATCACAGTTTTGGAATCCGGCATTTTCCATCATTGTTTTAAGTGTACGCTGGTCCGGGTGCATACGAATGGATTCAGCAAGATATTTATAGCTTTCAGAATCATTTGCAACCAGTTTGCCCATAAGCGGCAGGGCAGTAAATGAATATAGGTCGTAAAGTTTTGAAAAAGGCTCAAATACCGGTTTAGAAAACTCCAGAACCAGCAGGCGGCCGCCCGGTTTAAGTACGCGGTACATGGCTTGTAGCGCTGCATCTTTATCTGTCACATTACGCAGGCCAAAACTGATAGTCAGCAGATCAAAACTGTTATCTGCAAATGGTTCCAGTGTTTCAGCATTAGCGAGTACAAAATCGACATTAGTACAACCCGCATCTAGCAGACGGTCGCGTCCAACATTGAGCATGGATTCATTGATATCAGACAGAACAACATGACCAGTAGGGCCAACTTCACGGCTAAAAACTTTAGCCAGATCACCTGTGCCGCCTGCAATATCTAGTACATGCTGGCCGCGACGCACACCTGACATGTTAATTGCAAAACGCTTCCACAAGCGATGAATGCCGAAAGACATCAGGTCATTCATGACATCATATTTGCTGGCGACCGAATGAAATACTTCTGCAACCTTTTGTGCCTTGTCTTCAGCACGTACACTCTTATAGCCAAAGTGAGTCACTTCACCTACGTTGCCGGTATTGGCACCACGTGGCAGGTTATATTTAGGTACCTGTGTATTGGTTGAAGCATCAGTCAGCTGTTGTTGTAGGGATTGCTGCTGGCCTTGAGGTGCACCTTGCGGTAAAGGCTCGGTTAAGAACGGACTGACTTTCTCTGTATTGGATACCGACTCAGTGGCTGGGCTGGATGTAGGGTTTTCATTAGACATACGAGTCACTCCTGAACACAGAAATAATAAATCTTGCAGTAGATTGCATGATGACAGATTCTCGCTATTTTTACAGCGTTCATCTTGTAATTGCTCGGAATAATATACAGAAAAAATCTGTTGAGTTATCTTTTATCCGGTTTCTAGCACAGATTATATTTTAAACGGATCTGCCTTACCTGAATGAACATTGTCGATGATTTTCCGTTCTTTTTCGGTAAAACTATGAATGAAAGCAGCAGCTGATTTCATGGGTTTCATAGCCACAAACCCCTCCCCAATAAAATCGTACATCAGCTGGAACTGGTATTTTTGCGCTACGCCTTTACACATTTTGAATGCAGTATGCATAACAAAAGAACGCATGTATTTATCAAGATTTAGCCCCAGTTCATCAAGTAAATCAAGTTGATGGTAACGCGCATCTGACTGATTTAATTTGATTAATTTCAGACGCATCATTTCATCATTAATAGGCTCCTCAGCCGGGTAGTCTTCAAGAAGCTGTGCAGCCACCTGTTCATCAAGCTGCATTGCCAATACTGCCAGACTGACGGATTTCAATCCGGTTCTGATGGCATTTTCAGGCAATAGCTTCTCTGCTTTATGTGCATACTTGAGTAAGCGTTCAATCTGTTTAGCCAGATCATCAAATTCTGGTCCGCCATATAGACGATTTAGAAAATATGTAGCCATCAGCTGGTTTTGTGGCTGACTAAAAAGTCCCTGATGCGTAGATTGGATTCGGGCTTTAAGCCAGGCTTGAGCCTCGTATAAACGTTTTTTTAAAGCAGGATCCTGATGATAGCTTAAGTCATTATATTGTTTTAAAAGCTGGTCAAGGGCGTCGAGTTTAGACATGAGATAACATAACCCAGTTTAAATATAAAAAAAGAAAAGCATAGCCAGAGTTTAAATCAGGTGCTATGACAACATTGTTCTGGACTTATTAAAAAATAGTCAGTCAATCTATAAAAGATGCGCTAAATAAAGTGAAACAAATAATACATTAAGTTTCAGGGCGCTAGTGTAAATCACAGTATATTGAACAAAACAGAAATGATGAGGCACGCATGGCCGGACAAGAAAAAAGATCTTTTAAACTGATGAATGAAGATGAGTTATCACTTGCCCTGATCGATGCCCAGTATGCCCTGCGGGAAAGCCGGGGAACACCGCAGGCTAAAAGTCTGGTCATTTTGGTAAGTGGCATTGAGCTGGCTGGTAAGGGCGAGGCAGTCAAGCAGCTTCGTGAATGGGTGGATCCACGTTATCTGCAGGTCAAGGCTGATCCTCCACATCTATTGACCCCCAAGCTGGCTTTCTGGCAGCCATATAGTCGTTTCATACCTGCAGAAGGGCAGATTGTGGCGATGTTCGGGAACTGGTACAGTGACCTGCTGGCAACAGCTATGCATGTTTCTGAACCGCTTGACCAAGGCATGTATGACAGTTATATCGAAAATATGCGTGCCTTTGAGCAGAACCTCCAGAATAATCATGTCGAGGTTGTTAAAGTCTGGTTTGATCTGCCCTGGAAAAATCTGCAAAAGCGTCTGGACAATATCGATGCTTCAGAATTGCACTGGCACCGCCTGCATGGGCTGGACTGGCGCAATAAAAAACAGTATGAGACTCTGCAAAAGTTACGTCAGCGTTTTACTGATGACTGGCTGATCATTGATGGAGAGGATGAAAAAATCCGTGACCAGCAGTTTGCGCAATCTATATTAGAAGCTATGCAACGCCTGCCAGTCCATCAGGACAATGGAGCAGCTAACTGGAAACAGGCAGCTGTTCCGCAACTATTGCTGGAGCCCCAAAATGAAGAACTGGCAGAAAATGAGTATAAGAGTCGTTTAAAGGAATTAAGTCGTCAGGTTGCAACGGCACTACGTCATGATGAACGTCAGGTGGTAATCGTTTTTGAAGGCATGGATGCAGCTGGTAAAGGAGGAGCCATTAAACGGATTGTTAAAAAGCTGGACCCACGTGAATATACAATTTATAGCATTGCTGCCCCGGAAAAATACGAGCTGCGCCGACCCTACTTATGGCGTTTTTGGAACAAGCTAGATGAACATGAAGATATTATGATTTTTGACCGCTCCTGGTATGGCCGGGTACTGGTCGAGCGTATAGAAGGTTTTGCCAAACCGGCAGAGTGGCAACGAGCCTACGATGAGATTAACCGTTTTGAAAAAGACCTAACTGACAGTCAGACTCTGGTGATCAAATTCTGGCTGGCGATCAGTAAAGACGAGCAGGCCAAGCGCTTTCAGGCCCGTGCCGATACACCACATAAACGTTTTAAAATTACAGATGAAGACTGGCGTAACCGCGAAAAATGGGATGAATATTTAAAAGCTGCTGCTGACATGTTTGAGCGGACCAGTCCTGCATGGGCACCTTGGCAGGTAATTGCGACGAATAATAAAGAAGCCGCTCGTATACAGGTACTCGAAGGCATTCTGAAAAAACTACAGGCTGATTAGTCAGCCTGTAGTTTTTTAATATTGAGTTATAGAGATTATTTTTAAGCTTTTTGTATTTTCTGCTGAATATTTTTAGCCATTTTATAGCTTTCCTCAACATGTGCTTCGGCTATCTTCTTCATAATAATATAACCCAGACTTGCTGCAACAATCTGACCACCGAGCGGAATAAATTTGGTCACCTGTTTAGTCAATACTTTACCGACCATTCCATTTAATGACTGCTTTGCCGCAGTACGGGCAACTACCAAGCCAGAAAATTCTACGCCACGTTTACGCAGCTCATTCCAATGAATTTGTTTGGTTTTTGCGTCATACACACTGATCTGTTCAGGGGTCAGACCAAAACGATGGTTAATTTCCGGCAATAATTGCGATAAAATACCGATGTCAATCACGACATCAAAAAAAGGAATTGGAATTACGGCCGCCCCGGCGGATACGTAAGCACGTTTTTTGACCAGTTCCAGACATTCTTGACGAATCTGTTCTAAATTCAGGGTAGGATCAATGGCATCAGGAATCTTGTCTATTTTCATTATATGAATACCTTATTCAGTGAAGTGTTAATTTTCCAATTGAATCACTATTAAGATACGTATTTCAAAGAAATTTTGTACCCATGGATGATTTAAAAGTGACATGGCCAGCAGATGTTGTACAGTGAATTATCTTTGTGATTTTGTGCACAGAACTTGAATATTTGTTATTAGGGTAAAAAGAATATGGGGATTCATGTTATTCAAAGCCAGCGTATTGACGTATTGGTACACGGGGTGCTTTCTACCTTGGGCCAGCCGGCAGTACATCCGCTTGAAGTCTTGAAAACCCAGCACTTTGTGGTACCGACTCCAGCTATCGAGCAGTGGCTGACCCAGAAAATGGCTGAAGAACAGGGCATTAGTGCCAACCAGCTGTTTCACCAGCGTATACGCGGTTTCCAATGGTATGCCTATCAGCAGGTACTGGCTGATAAAGATAAGGTCCGTAAAGCCAATATTCCGCGCCTGATTATGAAGTGGCGGGTTTATCAGGCCTTGGGCCCTTTTATTGAAGCTGAAAGATTACAGCTAGATCAGCAGCATCCCCTATATCCGATTATTTGCCGGATTTACGATACCGCCGAAGGACTTGAACCGGGTATCATCCGGCAGCTCAAGAAACAAGGCATGCTGTACTGGGTAGCTGAGCAGGTCTCTAGCCTGTTCAGCAACTATATGGTTTACCGTGGCTATTGTACTAAAAAAGGGTGTACAGAAGTTTGTCGTTGTCCAACCAACTGGCTAAAAGCCTGGGGACGGAACCAGCCACTTGATATCGAAGCATTATTTTATACAACAGGCACTGAAATCTCTGCCTTTACCTTGAACCAAGCACATGAACTGGAAGGCTGGCAGCGTTGGCTCTGGCAGGAAGTATTTCATGAAGACTTCGAGCTGATGCAGGAAATTGATGCCGAGTTCTGGCAACAGCTGGAACAGGAAGCAACGCGCAAGCAGGCGCTTAAACGTTTGCCTCAGCAACTGGTGGTATTTACATTGCTGGATCTGCCACCGATCCAGTTACAGTTTTTGCGCCGTTTGGGACAATATATTGATGTCTTCATTCTGCACTACAACCCTTCGCAGGAATACTGGGCAGACAGTGTCGATCCGGTCTGGAAAAAGCGTTATGACCTGCGCGTGAAAGAGCGTTTTATCAGTAAAAATCCGCAGGCAACCGATGTCGATATCAAAAAGTTTTTTGAGGATTTCACTCTGCATTTTAATGCGGAAGTCAGAGAGTCGCGTCATCCGCTGCTGACCCGTTTCGGCAAGCAGGCACGTGACCATTTTTCATTGCTGTCGAGTTTATCCTCAGGGGAAGAAGGACAATGGGTAGATGCTTTTGTTGACGAGTTTCCTGATAATCTGCTGGGTAAATTACAGTCAGATATCCTGTATCTGGCAGAACCGCAGAAACATCGATATCCACTAAATGCAACAGATGATTCTATCCAGATTCATGTCTGTCATTCTTCGTTGCGTCAGCTTGAAGTCTTAAAAGACCAGCTGACTTACTGGCTCTCGCAAAGCTCAAAAGACCAGCAGCGTAGGCCTAGCGATGTTTTAGTGCTGGTACCTAATCTAAAAGAACTTGAACCTTTAATTCGCAGTGTTTTTGCTGTTGCCCCTAAATACAGTACATCTAGCACTGATTCTAATATTTTTCAGGCAGCCACCAGAGAGCGGCAGGTTCATCTGCCTATTAAAATTGCCGGTGTGGCACAACTTGATGCCAGTAATGCTTGGCGCGCAGTTCTGGAACGAATTCAGCTGGTGCGTGGCCGCTTCACCTTGCAAGAATTTTCAGACTGGTTAAATCTGACAGCAACCCAACAGCGTTACGGACTGGATGTCAATCGCAGTGAACGTATGCTGGTCCTGCTGGCTGCAGCCGGCTTTAAACGCGGACTGGATGCCCGGCATTTACAATATAGCCTGAGCCGGCATGATGAGGACTTCCGTTTTACATTCAGATTTGCACTAGACCGGCTGGCACTGGGCATTGCTATTCCTGACCATACGATTTTTAATGAAACCCTAAGCTTTGCCCAGGTACAACCGAGTGACTTTGAGCTGATCGCGAAGCTGATCGAAATTTATCAAGACTTTGACCAGCGCCGGGACTGGCTACTGTGCCATGAGCTGGGAGAACGAGTAGTAGTTGAGAGCTGGTTGCAGCGTTTAAATGAAGATATTGCAGAATTTGAACAACAGGGCGTTACTGCACTGAAACCGGTACGCGAAATTATTCATAAACAGATTAGAATGCTGACACTGGCCAACTTTTATAGTGAGCAAGAAGAGCAAAATTTACGCGGTATCTGTTTACCCCTGGCATACCTCATTGAAGAAATTAATACAGCGCTCGATGCCCAGATTGAGCAGGCGGAACCTACCGGCCAGATTACCTTTAGCCAGATCGGGCAAATCCGGCCTTTACCGTACCGCTTGGTAGTTATGCTAAACCTGGACAGTGGCACGTTTCCAAGTCGCAGCCAGCGGTTACCTTTTGACCTGATGGATATACTGCGTCCACAGCTGGGCGACCGCTCACGACTGGAAGATGATCAGGGTGCATTTCTAGATGCATTACTGTTAGCTCAGGAAAATTTATGGCTGTTTTATAATGGCTTTGATGTTAATGACGGGGAAGTACGTGAGCCATCGAGTACCCTGCAGGAATTTGTACAGCATCTGGCATTGATTGTCGCTTCTGAACAGCCCGATGAGGTGATAGACCAAAAAATTTCCCTAAATGGGATTGAAGTACCCCGACAGCTTGAGCAGCTTTATCACGTTCATCACCTGCAACCTTTTGACCCGGCTGGTTTTGCCACTGAAAAGCTGATCCGCTATCAGGATCAATGGTTTAATGTGGCACAGTACTTACTACAGGCGCGTGGACAACGCCAGCCGTGGGCAAACATACCATACCCGCTAAATACTGAAAATATTCAGGTTCTCCATAGCCAGCAATGGATACAAGATGTCATCTTTCCAGCGCGACTGTATTTAAAGACCTTAGGGATTGAAAATCTGAGTTCGAGTGAAAGTGCAGCCCAGCATGAACCCTTAATACTGGATGGATTAGGCCGCTATGCTATTCGAGATTTTCTCTATCAGCAGAATAGTGTGAAAGAGCCACAAATACTGATGCACCAGCTACCGGTTGGAAAAGTGGCACATAGTACCTGGCAGATCAGCCTGGCTGAACAGGAAACTTTAAAGGCTCGTCTGCAACGTTATGCACCCGAGGTCACTCCAGTCACCCAGCAGATGTGGAAGGTCAGTGCTGAACTGCATATGCAGATTAATATTCCTCAAGCAGCTATGACTGACTGGGTCAGTATGGAGCCATCTAGTGCACGGGCTAAGCGCCGGGCCAAAGTCTGGCTTGAATATCTTTTATGGTTGGCTTATCTGAACCAGTCAGAAGAGACAAGCCGGAAATTACAGCGTGTGGTCGTCTTCAGTGACCAGACTGTAATCTGTGCGGGTGTCTGTTCAGTGGAAGCACGAAAGCTGCTTGATCCTTGGTTTAAGGCTTGGCAATATGGCCAAAGCCAGCCGCTGGTTTTACCGGCTGCCCTGATATTAAGTGTGGCTGAAAAGGGTAAAAAGCATGAATGGACTGAAAATGAAGCTGGCCAGAAAGTCATTAATAATTTTGATACGCTGTTAAAAGACTGGAATGAAACCCATCAGTACGGTTCATTTTCCGCAACAGAAAATGAAGCGGTACGGCTCCACCGTGACTGGCAGTTTATCTTGCAGGAACAGGACGCCACTGCCTTACTGGAGCATTGCTGTAAAACTTTCTCTTATGAGTTATATGCACCTATTTTTGAATATCAGCGGGTTGAAACAACATGAATGAGCCACAGGCTATTTCGGAATATCCGATTGCTGATATGTGTTTCTCTGGCCTGCATCTGATCGAGGCCTCGGCTGGCACAGGAAAAACTTATACCCTGTCTAGCCTGATAGTGCGTATTCTTATTGAGAAATATCTCCCCAACCAGATTATTGCTACCACTTTTACCCGAGCAGCGGCAGCTGAACTAAAAAGCCGGATTCGTAGCCGTCTGGTAGAAGCCTATCAATATTTTAATGATTGTCAGGATTTGACAGAAATTGAAATGTTGTATAAGGCAGAACAGGAAAAAGATCCCCTGTATCAGGTGCTCTGTAAACAATTTTCGACACAGGTTGGTTATGTCTGTGAACGACTTAAACTGGTCATAGACCAGCTGGATGAACTGTTTGTCAGTACGCTGGACAGTTTTAGCCAAAAATTGCTGCGTGAGTTTGCCTTTGAAAGTGGCAAAATTGAAGGGGCACAGTTAACTGAAGATGCTAAGGCCTATAGTCAGCAAATCGTCCATGACATTTTAAGAGAGTGGATTCAAGCTCAGCCGCAGCCCTTGATTGACTATTTACTGTTAAGCAAACAGCTCAAAAATACTGACGGTTATCTGGCGATTGTAGAAAACAGCCTGAATTTCTCTTCAGCCCAGTTTATGCCTGTTGCCGCGCCAGTCATGGATTTGGAACAGTTTGAAGCGGAGCTGGATCTCTTATTAAAATTGGATCTATCTTTAGTAGAAGGGCTGGCCGATTATTATCGGGCAGATGGACAGCACAATAGTATAGTCGGAAAAAAATGGCGGACTGAGCAGTTAATGGAAACAACGCTGTGTCAGAATCTGCCAGATTTTATTAAGGCTTTACATACCCAGCGTTCTTATGCCTTATTTGCAGCGCACTGGACCGATATCTTTAAGTGTATTACAGATCTGGCCACAAAAAAGGTTCTGAACAAATGTGCTGCCGAGGTACTGGAATATTTTGAAAATCATCAGATTATCCAAGGACTGCGCCGGTTTTGCGAATGTGTAGCCAATTTAAAAACTGATCTTTCCCGGTTAGATACCTATTTACAGTTTTATATTAGTCAGGAAGTGCGTAAGCGCCTTCCACAATTACTGCAGCAGCGTGGGGAAACCACATTTTCACAGCAAATCCGGACTTTGGCTGAGGCTTTGCAGGGTGAACAAGGCCAGCGTTTTGCAGTGTATGTCCAAGCCCGTTATCCTCTGATTGTGGTCGACGAATTTCAGGATACCAATCAGGATCAAGATAATATGCTGGCCAGTATCTGGCGGCATCCACAGCGACATCAGCACAGCTGTATGATTATGGTCGGTGATCCAAAACAGGCAATTTATGGTTTCCGGGGCGGAGACATGCTGACTTATATCAAGGCCCGGCAGGATGTTTTAATCAAACAGGGTAAACTCTATACCTTAAGACAAAACCACCGTTCAGTTCCTGAACTGGTAGAAGTGGTCGATGCGCTATTTCAACGTGAAGTCAACTTTGGTGAAGAGGTTATTTATACTCCGATTCAGGCAGGAGCACGTCAACATCCGCCTTTGACCGACCAGCAGCGTAAAAACTACTGTCCACTACGCTGGGTCCAGCTTGGCGATAAAAACAAAGAGGCCGAACAGGTTGCCTGGAAGATTCGTCAATTATTAAATCATGGTATAGCCAGAGAGTTGTTATTTGACGAGTCAGGCGGTCAGCGTCCTTTAAATGAAAATGATATTGCTATCCTGTCCAAGAATCATGATGGGCTAGACAAAGCCCAGTATGCTTTAGAGTCTTTAGGTATCCGGGTTAACCGGCCCTCTAAGCGTAGCGTATTTGACTGCCAAGTGGCCCGTGATGTTGGAGCACTGCTGACGGCTATCATGCATCCGTATGATGAGGGTAAGGTTAAACGGGCTTTACTGAGCCGGTTACTCGATTTTAATTTGCAAAGTCTGGTCGAGCTGGAGCAGCGCACTGACGGTTTGAGCAGTTTTATACACAAGTTTGATGATATCCGTGAATTATGGCTGGAACGTGGTTTCCTGAGTGCCTGGCAGTACTGTCTGCAACATTTTCAGGTCTGGCAGAAACTGGTAGCCATTGCCAGTAAAGATAACGAAAGGGCTGTGGTAAATCTGCGGCATTTAACCGAAGTACTGAGCCAACATAGCGAAATTTATCCGGGTGCCAAGAATCTGTATTATTGGTATTTTAAACAGTTACAGTCACCAAGCGAACGAGAATGGGAACTGGAACGACGCCTGTCTAATGAAGCAGGTGTACAACTGATGACCATTCACCAGTCAAAGGGACTAGAATTTAAGGTGGTATTTTTGCTGGGTGCTGACAAAGCATTTAAGGAAATGAATAAAACCCTGAATTTCTCTACAGTTGAGCAGTTAAACCCTGTAACAGGTCAGCTTGAAAAGCAGCGGGTTATTGCGGTAGCAGACAAAAACCTGCTAGATGAAAATGCAGTAAACCAGCATCAGGAACGTGCAGCAGCAGAAAACCGTCGTCTCTGGTATGTTGCCTTAACCCGCGCCAGTCACCGTGTTTATGCCATGCTGCAAGATACTGAAGGTAAAGCCAGGCACAGCCTGGCTTTCTGGCGTAATCGGGCAGAACCTTTTGTACATCCTCACTGCATGGATGAGCCGCTTCTAGAGCAGCTACCGGCAAAAGTTTCTGCCAGTTCGGTCTCAAAGCAAATCAGTGTCCAAGCCTTGAATCTGCCCCAGCAGCGTTTTTATCCTCGGGCCAAAACCAGCTTTAGCTATCTGGCGCAGCATCTCAAAACTAGAAAAATCTTTGATCCGCTTGCAAATGAAGTAAAGCGACCAGAAAGTGCCGAAGACGAGTTGCATGTAGTAGATAAAGCGTACTTACCGGCAACCCAGCCCTTAAGCTGGATCAAACAGAACTTTCCGATGGGTACTGTAGCTGGTAATTTCCTGCATGAGATTTTTGAGCATATTGATTTTCAGGAGCCGGCAGACTGGATACTGGAAATCCGCCGCCGTTTTAAAAATGATTATAGTGGACTGTGGAATGAATTACGGGATAAATATCAGCGGGATTTTCCCGAACAGGCAGAAGATGAACAGCTACTGTTAAACTGGCTGGCAGAGTGGCTCCAACAAGTACTTGGGACTCCGTTACACGCAGGTTTTGAGTTAAAGCATTTACAACCGGAACAGCATTTGGCTGAATTTCCATTTTGTCTGGCACTTTCAGATCATGTACTGGCAATTCAGCGAATTCACCAGCTATTTGCTGAATACGGGATTGATATGCCTGAACTAAATCCTGCCGAATCCGCGCGTTATCTGAATGGTTCCATCGATCTGGTTTATTTTGATGGTCATCAGTATCATATTGCCGATTATAAGAGTAATTTTCTGGGTAGTGATCAGTCAGACTATAATCATGCCTCAATCCGAGCCAGTATGTCACATTCAAGTTATTGGTTACAGGCTGGTCTTTATCTGGTTGCACTGCATCGTTATCTGAGTATACAGATGCAAAATTACGAGATCAGCCGGGATCTGGGCGGAGCAAGCTATCTCTATCTGCGTGGCATGAACGGTCAACCGGATCATGGCGTGTATTACTGGAAACCCAGTACAGAATTTATCCTGCGACTTGATGCTTTATTAGGTTATTTTATTGAAGATAAAATGAGTAAAATTGCTTAATAAGTTATTTGAAATATTTTATAAACAAAAACTTAACTTGTGGATAAATTTGTTTATAACTCTGTAGATAACTATGAGGATAACTGTGTGGAAAATAAACAGCTTCATGAAAACTCCCAACAGCAATGGATCAGTACATGGAGCAGTTTTATTGCACAGACCCCTTTTCATGACGGTGAAAAACATGAAAATGCTACTAATATAATTGTCCAGGTTCTCGAGACTCTTCAGCAGGGCAATAGCTGTATTGAAGCTACCGAGGATCAGGTCAAGGTTTTAAATAATCTAGTAGGATTTGAGCAGCAGGAGCACTTGCCGGTTGCGCCATTTATATTTGATGGTAGCTCATTATACTTGTACCGCTACTGGACCTTGGAAACCCGACTGGCAAAGCAGATTGAACGCCTGTGGCAGCAGCAGATTCCTCCGGTTGACCTGACAGCCTATTCGGGGCTGTTACAAGATAAATATCAAAAATCTGCCCTGACAATGGTTGCCGGAAAAATACTGAGTATTATTACTGGCGGACCGGGAACAGGCAAAACCTATACACTGGCACGTATTATCGCGGTTCTTAACCAGGCTATTCCTGATATTCGTATTGCTATGGCAGCGCCTACGGGAAAGGCTGCCCAGCGTATGCAGGAAGCACTACGCCATTCTTTTCAAGATCCTAAACTGCTGGAATCTGGTTTGATCACACAGAGCCTGCAAATGCAGACTACTCAAACCATTCACCGGCTGCTTGGGCTGGGTCAAAACCAGCAACCGCGTTTTCATAGCCGGCAGCCGTTACCTTATGATGTTATCGTTATTGATGAAGCTTCTATGCTTGACCTGGAACTCGCAACCTTACTATTTGAGGCTATACCAGATCACTGCCGGCTTATTTTACTTGGAGATGCTCAGCAGTTAGCCTCAGTTGAAGTAGGCTCGGTTCTTGCTGACCTGCAACAGATTCCTGCCTTGGCGGAACATCGGGTCCATCTGGTAAATAGCCGTCGTTTTACAGAAGATGCACTTATTGGAAAAATGGCCAAGTTTATCCAGCAGTTTCAAGCTGGAAAACCTCATACAGAGATTCTGGATTATTTCCAGCAACAGATTGTACCGGCTGACCAACTTTCAGCTATTACATTAAGTCATGATATGCAGGATCAGGTACAACTTGAATTCTTGCCTGCTTCAGCTCAAAGCCTGAATTGGACAGAATTTTATGAAAAACTGATGCAGGGTTATTTACCTTATCTTAAAGCACTTAAAAATTATTTACAGGCAGAAGAAACTTCTGAGGATACAGTCAAACCTCTGGTTCAGGCATTTGACCATTACCGACTGCTTGCAGCTACCCGACACGGGGCATTAGGGCTTGAGAAACTTAATCAGTATGCTAAACAGTGGCTGAATCAGGCTTTGAAAACAATTGCAGTCGGTGACTGGTATATTGGCCGTCCAGTTATGATGACCTATAACGACTATCAGCTGGGGCTTTCAAATGGTGATATCGGTATCTGTGTTCGACATCGGGAGCATCCTGACCAGTTTGAAGTTTATTTTCCCAGTCTGAACAAATGGGTGGCTGCCACACGGCTACCTAAAAATATTGAAACAGCGTTTGCGCTGACTATCCATAAGTCACAAGGCTCAGAATTTACTCATACCGCAGTCATATTAGACCAGACAGCGAAAAACTTGTTAAGTCAGGAACTGATTTATACAGCCATTACTCGAGCTAAGAAAGTAGTGAGTTTACTAGTAGACCCGGAAGCATTTGTCCAGTCTTTAACAGTAAAAACCACCCGTAAAAGTGGATTGGTTAGTAAAATTAATAGAAAACTAAGTTTGTGAAATAAAAGTTAATAATAAGCCTTCTTGTAAGTTTTTGCTTACATCAATTCGAGAAATTAGCGCCTAGAGCTAATGCAGAGTTTCTGAGATGATGGCTTCACATAAAAAGCCTAGCACGGAAAGCTAAGCAATAATCGCATTATAACTATAATCAGTCGAATGACAGCGAACTTGCATGAAGTAAGTGAAAAAGAGGAAACTTACAGCCGCTAAGCCTTGTAGTTTTGGGAGAGACTACAAGGCTTTTTTATTGCCTGTTAAAATGTCAAAGGGACTCAACCATAAATACACCAATAGATAAAATTTACTCATTTGTAGGTTTTAGCTTACATATTGATACGTAAAATACGACTTTTATACATAATTAGATCTGACAAAATATTACACATAAGGAAATATACAATTATATACAGGACATTATTAATTCATTCAGAATAACATTGGCTTAAAGAAGTTAAGAACAACTATAAATTAAAGAATAATAACGAGAAAAGAAGAAACTACAGCGCAAAAAAAGCCCAAGCCTAGCTTGGGCTTTTTTTAAATAATTATTTTTAGAATTGGCAAAATATATTATCTTTAAAAAGTTTAATAAAGTACTAAAATAATTAAGGGATTCTGTGAGTTTCAATTTTATAAAACATAAGAGATATTCATAAAAAATTTAAGGCGGAGAAAAATCATAAATCGGTCAGGGTAAAGGGTTAAATCAGAAAAACAGCCTGCAATTTTTGCAATTAGAGCGTTTTTCGCTTAAAATATGACGCTTGCTGTAGTGATGCACGGCAGTCAGTTTGGCTCGGTCAAACTGGTAGGTATCAAAACTCTTTTCAAAGCATCTCGGAGAAATCGAATGGCTTTAACAAATCAAGATCGCGCAGAGATTGTTGCTAAATTTGCTCGTGCTGAAAACGACACAGGTTCACCGGAAGTTCAAGTAGCTTTGCTGACTGCTCAAATCAATGATTTACAGACTCACTTCAAAGCTCATAAACATGACCATCACAGCCGTCGTGGTCTGATCCGTATGGTTAACCAGCGTCGTAAGCTGCTTGATTACCTTAAAGGTAAAGACACTACACGTTATAGCGATTTGATTGCTGCTCTAGGTCTGCGCCGTTAATCTGGCAATTCCTATTTTGTTTTCGGTAAGTCGAATGATCGATTTTTCGTTTGCTGAGAATGAAAGTGTATCTGCTTTTGCAGGTTAAAGTGAGAAGGGGCGAATAGTTCGTCCCTTCTTTTGTGTTTAAAACTAGTGAGGTGCGGCTTCTAAGCTTTGTCATTTATCATTGCTGTCGGGAATGATATGAATGTCAAACCTTAGGGGCCTCCACTAGAATAAAATCAGGATATTAAAATATATGTCGATGTTTAACATTGTCCGTAAAGAATTTCAATTTGGTCAGCATCAGGTTGTACTGGAAACTGGCCGTGTAGCACGTCAGGCGAATTCCGTGCTGATCACTATGGGTGGTGTTTCTGTACTGGTTGCTGTAGTTGCTCAACCGACTGCCAAAGCTGGTCAGGACTTTTTTCCACTGACTGTAAACTATCAAGAAAAACAATATGCTGCTGGTCGTATCCCGGGCGGCTACGGTAAACGCGAAGGCCGTGCATCTGAAGCTGAAACTCTGATCTCACGTCTGATCGACCGTCCAATTCGTCCATTGTTTCCAGAAGGTTACTACAACGAAATTCAGGTAACTGCGACCGTTGTTTCTTCTGACAAGACCATGGATGCCGATATTGCTGCCATGCTGGGTACTTCAGCTGCGTTGTCAATTGCCGGTACACCATTTCGTGGCCCAATCGCTGGCGCACGTGTTGGTTTAATTAACGGCGAATATATTCTTAACCCGAACCATGAACAGTTAAAAGAAAGTGATCTTGACCTTGTGGTTGCTGGTACTGAAACTGCGGTACTGATGGTGGAGTCTGAAGCCAAAGAGCTTTCAGAAGACCAGATGCTGGGCGCAGTACTCTTCGGTCATGATGAAATGCAGATTGCTATTCAGGCAATTAAAGAATTTGCAGCAGCAGCAGGCGCAACTGACTCAACTTGGGTTGCACCTACTAAAAATGATGCACTGCTTGAACAGCTAAAAACTGCTTTTGAAGCTAAAATCTCTGAAGCATATACAATTGCTGTAAAACAGGAGCGTTATGCAGCTCTTGATGCCTTACATGCTGAAGCTATTGCACAGTTTGTTCCTGAAAATGACGAGACTGGTATTGCTGACGAAGTAAATGAACTGTTCGAAGAGCTGAAATATCGTACCGTACGTGACAATATCCTGTCAGGTAAACCACGTATCGATGGTCGTGACACTAAGACTGTACGTGCACTTGATGTACAGGTTGGCGTACTGGAACGTGCTCACGGTTCAGCATTGTTTACCCGTGGTGAAACTCAGGCTCTGGTTACTGCAACACTGGGTAATACCCGTGATGCGTTGATGGTTGATACACTGTCAGGGACCAAAACTGACAACTTCATGCTGCACTATAATTTCCCGGCGTATTCAGTAGGCGAGACTGGCCGTGAATCTGGTCCTAAGCGTCGTGAAATTGGTCACGGACGTTTGGCGCGTCGTGGTGTACAGGCTGTACTTCCACCGGTTGACCGCTTCCCGTATGTTCTACGTGTAGTATCTGATATTACCGAGTCAAACGGTTCATCTTCTATGGCTTCTGTCTGTGGTGCTTCACTTGCACTGATGGATGCAGGCGTACCATTAAAAGCTCCAGTTGCAGGTATTGCAATGGGTCTGGTTAAAGAAGGAGAACGTTTCGCTGTACTTTCTGACATCTTGGGTGATGAAGATCACCTAGGTGACATGGACTTTAAAGTAGCCGGTTCTGCTAATGGTATTACTGCCCTTCAGATGGATATTAAAATCGAAGGTATTACTGAAGAGATCATGGAAGTTGCCCTGAATCAGGCATTTACTGGTCGTATGCATATTTTGAATGAAATGAATAAAGTCATTTCTCGTGCTCGTCCTGAAATTAGTATGCATGCTCCAACATTTGCTGTGATTACAATTAATCCAGACAAGATTCGTGATGTTATTGGTAAGGGCGGCGCGACAATTCGTCAGATTACTGAAGAAACTAAAGCTGCAATTGATATTGAAGATAATGGTACCGTTCGTGTTTTCGGTGAAACTAAAGCTGCTGCGAACGCTGCAATTGCCAAGATTCAGGCCTTAACTGCTGAGGTTGAGCCAGGCAAGATCTACGACGGTAAAGTTATCCGTATTGTTGAATTTGGTGCATTTGTAAATATCATGCCAGGTACTGATGGGCTGTTACATATTTCACAAATTTCAAATGAGCGTATTGCTAACGTGACTGATGTTCTTAAAGAAGGTCAGGAAGTGAAAGTTCAGGTTGCTGATGTAGATAACCGTGGCCGTATTAAACTGACGATGAAAGATATTGAGCAAACTTCTAACTAAGTTTGTTATCAATTTGAAATGAAAAGAAAAGCCTGCTTGATGCAGGCTTTTTTTATGTCATGATGCATATGTAAATTTTTATAATAATTATCAGGTATGCAGGTTTATTATTTCTATCGACATCTGAGCGAACAGTGCATTTTTGTGAGTCATCAACCCGAAGAAGGCCACGAGCTTGAGTTTATCTGGATTGATTCGACCCGTGACGATGTAATTAATCATGTTAAAGACTGGCAGAATAAAATTCATGAGCTTTCACAGCTATCCCTGTCTGAATATCATGTCAAAGATATTTTAAACGTAGAGCATCCATGTACTTTCGATAGTACTGAAGAATACAATTTACTGATCCTTAGAAAACTGGTTACGCCAGATGACCAGATCAAAAATATTGATCTTGGACTGGAACCGCAGGAAAGTGCTTTTGGTCTGGCTACCACGCCAGTCAGTTTTATTTTTAACCCTGATCTATTAATTACAGTGCGGGAAAAAGGCAATACTATACTGGAAGTCTTTATCCACCGGCTTCAGGCCAGCCTCAGTTGCAATATTGATGATCCTGGAAAACCACAAAAACTCGCCACCTCTCCTTTTGATCTGGCATTACGTCTTTTATGTAGCATTATCGATAACTATCTCGATATCCGAATGCCATTAACACGGCGGGTTGAATACTGGCAGCGTGAGTTGCTGCAGGGCAGAAAACGTTTCAAACAGTGGCATCAATTATTTCAGGAAATGACTCTATTTCAGCAAATTGAAAATCTCTGTGAAGAACAAATTGAGGCTATGCAGGAAATCCGTGATGAAATTGTTCAGAACTATCATCATCTAATGGGAGAAGATCTGGTTGATCCTCAGGATATCCTATTGATTCGACTGGATGATCTAACTGGCCACATTGAACGGGTACAAAAGCATACTACCCGGCTTCGAAACTCCATACAAAGTGCCATTAACCTACATTTCTCTGCTATTTCCAACCAGACCAATGAAAATATGCGGATTCTGGCGATTATTACAACTGTTTTTGCGCCTTTGACCTTATTAACCGGTATTTATGGAATGAACTTTGAATATATGCCGGGACTTAGTGTAGAGAACGGGTTCTGGCTCATGCTGGTAGCCATGCTATTTTGCACAGTCTTGCTAATTTATCTATTTTACCGGCGACATTTGCTGGGGCGGGGAGAGCGCAGTATTCTGGATCTGCTGGCTCAGCAGCATCATCAGCGTAATGTAAACCTGTCTTGGTTACTCGATGAAGAAAGGTATCATTCAGCACAGCAGCAGAGAAAACGGGCCAGATTTAAATTACGTAAATCGGTCGATTAATTTTTCTCTACTCCAGAGTTAAATTTTATAGTTTATCTGGCCCAAGTTATACAGCTATTTGGGTTTAAATATGCCAATCTGTTTGCGTAAATGCTGAACTTCATCAATCAGATCCAGCATGACTGCAACTGCAGATAAACTGGCATTAAAATCACGCTGTAAACGGTAAGCCTTACGGGCACGAGCTACATCTTCGCCCAGAAACTGATATGAAGATTGCTGAGAGCGTACTGGTAAGATATCGTATTCGAGCAATTCCAGAACCCATTCCTGACTCTGTCCACACACTTGAGCAAAATGTTCAAGATCTAGCATAGATTGTTCGTCAATAATTTCAGAGTCATGTTGGCCCTGATATACAACTTCACGGTAATGAATAATCGCCATTTTCCATGCTCCTTAATAAGCGCGAGGCTGATAAGATACGAATGCTTCAGCCAGAGATTCATAAGCCTGCTGTTGCTGTGCAGTGGTTGCTGGTGGCACTACAATGTTCAAGATAAGATAAAGATGGCCCGGTGTTTTATTTGGAATTCCTTTATCCTTCAGGCGAAGTTGTTGGCCAGACTGGGCATTTTTAGGCAGGTTTACATTCAATGAACCGGCTGGTGTATTTACGGTAATCGCTTTGCCTAGTGCAGCCTCCCAAGGAGTAACATTGACGGTATAATAAACATCCGTACCATCTACTCTGATTCGGTCAGTATCACGATATTGTATTTCAATATATAAATCGCCATTCTCGCCGCCATTAATACCGAGCTGACCTTGACCGCTTAGGCGGATTTGCTGGCCTTCTTTCATACCTTTAGGTATTTTAACCTGTAAGGTTTTGCGCTGTACCTCTGGTTCCCCATATGCATTTACAGTCGGAATCTGCAAAGTGATATTTTGGGTCGCTCCCTGATAGCCGACTTCTACATCAATTTCGATCTTGGCGTGCTGGTCTTCACCACGATAACTACGAGGCTCGCGCTGGTACTGATAGTGGCCTCCACCAAATCCTGTACCAAAACGACCAAACAGGTCTTCAAAACCATTAAAATCTGAAGCATCTCCTTGAGAAAAACCTTGCCGATAGAAACGGCTGCCATCAAAGCCACCCTGACCTGCATTCTGATTAAAGCCAGAGAAGCCTTGTGGATGATCCAGCATCTGGTCATATTCAGCCTTCTTTTCCGGGTCACTTAACGTATCATAGGCAACATTAATGGCCTGCATCTGTGCTTCCGCATCTGCTTCTTTACTGACATCAGGATGATATTTACGGGCCAGTTTTCGATAACTTTTCTTGATTTCTTCAGGACTGGCATCTCGTGAGATACCCAATTGTTCATAATAATTTTTTTCCATAGATCAGCTCTACGTCTATTCATTTATCTGTTTTAATTCATTATTGGAGTTGTATAAAAAAAAGCCAGAGTAAAGCATTAGTTATATTGTTTCAAAGCGTGACAAAAAAAGCCCCGAGAACTGGAGCTTTTTGATTTAAGTTTCAATTAAATATTCTAGTATTTAACCCAAGTCACACTACGGCCTACGACGGATACACCTACGTAGCCTCTTAGCGTGAGGTGTTTGCCATTTGCATTGACCTTGGCCTTACCCTTATAAATTTTTCCTCCGATCGGATCAAGTACACGACCATCAATGTATTCATATGGATTATTTGGATTCTGTTTAAAGTTATAAATAAAGGGAAGGCCAATAAAAGGCTTACCTTTTAAATCACCTGGACAGTTTTCACATATTTCCATTTTTGGGCGGCCAGGTACTGCACGAGTTTCTACGATTGTGCCGGTATAAGTACCATCTGCATTTTTCTTGACCATTACATCAGCGCGGGAATAGCCCGTCCGGTCATCTACCGTTTTCCATTTACCGACTAAAGGATCAGCGCTTGCAAAACTTAAAGTGCTGATCGTTGTAAAAAAGATCCCCGCAGCCATGCAGGACAATAGTTTCTTCATGAAATGAACCCCAAATATAAAATAATAATTTTTTCAGTCTTGTTTTAGAGTAAAACGCCTAATTTATAACGACTCATCTTTAAAATTTCAACTAAAAAATCAATAGGATATTGCGATAAGGAGAAAGTAGTAAGACAGTCATAAAATCTGAGCCAGCTTTGGTATAGAGGAAGTTAAATTTTTTATTTATTAATCAAAAACTTATTTTTAGATAAAGATATAAGAACTTCAATATTAAAGCGTGAGAAACAGGTAAGCGAATAAGGAAAATAATAAAAAAGCCCTAAGGAATTAGGGCTTTAAAATTCTGATTCTTAGTAATTTTTAACTGAGATGTTCGCCAAACAGGCCCAAGGCTTCTTCAGCAGTGAAAGTATACTGTGCCTGGCAGAACTGGCAGTCCATTACGATTGGATTCTGGAATTCTAGTGTTTCACGCACAGCACTTACGCCAATCTGTTGCAGAGCAGCAGCACAACGCTCTTTTGAACAGGTACAGCCAAAACGTAAATGTTCAACCTCAGGCAAGCGGACGTCCTCCTCGTTATAAAGACGATAAAGTATTTCCTCGGCGCCAAGTTCGGTCAGTTCTTCCGATTTTAATGTTTCAGTCAGCATGGTTAACCGTGGCCATAAGTCTTCATCCACGATTTGCTGTTCTTCTTCACTATTACGTGGTAAAAGCTGAATCAGTAAGCCACCGGAACGCTGTTCATTACTGGCCAACACTAACCGGGTCGGAATCTGGGCAGACAGGTCATAATACTGCATGAGACATTCTGCCAAAGTTGAACGGTCAAGCGGTACAATCCCTTGATAGCGTTCGCCAAATTCGGGTTCGATATTGATAAATAGCACTGGATTGACCAGAGAGCCGAGTACGAC
Source organism: Acinetobacter sp. UBA1297 (assembly GCF_002307755.1). Lineage (NCBI taxonomy): Bacteria > Pseudomonadati > Pseudomonadota > Gammaproteobacteria > Moraxellales > Moraxellaceae > Acinetobacter > Acinetobacter sp. UBA1297. Next base: position 13,695 of record NZ_DBUF01000001.1, on the reverse strand, counting down.
ACTACTATCTGTGGCCTCGCCAAAACGTGGATCTTCTTCATACTCAGCCAAGGCACGGACCTGACCTAAATGAGTACACTCAGCCATAGCCCATTTAAAAGTACCGGCAGCCTGAATTTGTAAACTGATACGGCCCTTAATTTTCAGGGTACTGGCCAGCAGAGCAGTCGCACTTAGCATTTCGCCAATCAACAGTTGTACGGCGGGTGCATAGGGACGCTGTGCCAGAATAGTTTGTAAGGCTTCTTCAAGATGAACAACTTCACCACGAACAGGGCTATTCTCAAGATAGAAGCGTTGACGTAAATCAGACATAAATTTCTCCAAACCCTGTCTTTATGGTGTCTTTATTTTAAAATACAAGTTAATTTTGACCACCCTGTGTAACATCACTACGATAATTTTCCACATTCGGGTTTAAATCAGATTCTTCATATCTTGCCTGTACCTGCTCATTATAGGCAAACAAATGTTTGAGCTCTGCTAAAGCATTGCCATGGGTTTCATAAATTTTATGATCATCACGATTAAGACGTTGTTGCTGTTTAAGCAGTATTAAGTCGTGCTGGCGAAATGCATCTACTTGCTCATGGGCTTCTTCTAAGGATAAACCATGAGCATGTAACATATATTCTGCCATATCTAATGCAGAAAGCTGGGTTTCCCGCCAGAAATGTTCTATTCCCATATCACGTAGCAAATGTACGTGATAGCGGTCGCGAGCCCGTACCAATAGTTTTAGTTCAGGATAGTTCAGCCGTATATAGCGTACTGCATTCATACAGTCTTCTACATCATCAATGGCGATAACGAGTATCTTGGCCTGTTCAATACCGGCCTGTTGCAGGGTTTGAGAATCAGTAATATCTGCCTCAATAAACCGTCCGCCATACGCTTCAATAAACTCTGCTCCAGGCTGATTATTATCAATGATGGTAAAGGGCAGCAGCTGCTGATGGGCAACTCGGGCAATAATTTGACCAAAACGGCCAAAACCGGCAATGATCAGTGCTGGAGAGGCTTCAGTATTAACATCATCTTGTCTGGTTCGTTCGGGTCGCTGTTTTATAATGTGCTGGGCCAGTAAATAGATAAATGGGCTGAGCAACATTGACAATACAATAACTGCGGTTAGCTGGTTCATTATAACCTGTCCAATTAACTGTTCTTTTAATGCCGCATACAGCACTAGAAAAGTTAGCTCTCCGCTCTGACAAAGTCCTAAACCCAACAAACTTGCATTACTCCAGTTCAGGCGCGAGTAATGTCCAAGTATAGCTAATACAATTGACTTAATGATCAGTAGGGCCGCAACCAGAGAGACAATAAAGACTGGGGACTGTGTAATCACAGCGAATGAAGCATATAAACCAAGACTTAGAAAGAAAAAACCGGACATCAGGCTACGAAAAGGTTTGATCATGGTTTCAAACGCATGTCGAAAAGGAGTATCTGCCAGTAACATCCCTGCCAGTAATGCACCAATCAGCACATGCAGCCCTAAAGCATCTACGGTAAGAAAAATGGCCAGTACGGTAAACAGGGCTGTAGCGGCCATCAGTTCGATACTGTTTTGTTTGGCCAGATAATTTAAAAATGGCTGGATCAGATAACGGCCAAAAAGAAAAACGCCACTAATAGTTGCAAGAGTTGCAGCAAAATAGGCAATCCCATGCTGTGAACTTTCAGTACGGGTAAATAAGGGTAATAAGGCAATTAGGAATATAGCGACCAATGCCTGTGCCAGAGTAACTGCAAGCGTGTATTGACCAGTAGTGGTATTAAGCTGTTCATATTGTGTCTGTAACTGCAGGGCCAGAATCATGGCAGAGAGGGCTAAAGCAAAACCGACAATAAAACTGTTCAGCAGCGGTAACTGCAATACAGTTATTCCCAAGGTTACGATGAGCCCTGCAGTGATAACAATTTGAATACCGCCCAATTTAATCAGGTGTGATCGCATCAACCAGATGCGTTGCGGCCTGAGTTCCAGTCCTACTAAAAATACAAGAAGAATCGATGCATAAACTATAAAATTCTGAATCAGGGAGAATTCAATCAGATTAAATCCGCTTTGACCCAGAATTAAGCCTGTTACCAGATAGCCGAGCACTGACGTCAAGCCTAAACGTCTGCTCAGGGCTACAAGGATTAAAGATGCTCCAAGAAAAATCGTCATATATAACATCAAAGACATAAGTTTATCCCGGGCGTTTGTTTTGTTCTTTGTACTATTAAACCTGAAAATACTGCCAAGCTGTAGAGGCCGCTCGTATCTGTCTAGCTGAGTTCCTGTGGATCAACGTCGATACTCAGCTTTAACTGATGCTGTCGTGGCTGTTGTACTACCATCACCCACCATTGCCGTAAATAAAAATGCAGCTGTGCCCGGTCAGCTGAAAGCAGGACCAGATGGGCCCGGTAGCGACCCGCCTTACGCTCCATAGGGGCAGGGATAGGGCCCCAGATATCAACCTGACTACCTGCAAGTTCACGTAGCTTACGAGCAATTTCAGCTAAAAATTCCTGACTGTATTGCTGGTTTCTGGAGTCGGCTCGTACCAGTACCGTATAACGATAAGGCGGCAGCTGTGCCTGCTGGCGCTCAATGAGTGCTTGTTTGGCAAAAGCACGGTAGTCTTTCTCGATCAATGTAGTTAACAGTGGATGATCAGGCCTTAAAGTTTGCAGATAGACTTCGCCTCTGCGGTCTCCACGGCCAGCACGACCAGCCACCTGAATGATGAGCTGGGCTGTACGTTCCGGCGCACGAAAATCAAAGCTGAGCAGTCCGGCATCAATATCCAGAATCGCAACCAAGGTCACGTAGGGAAAATGATGGCCCTTGGCTAACATTTGGGTACCGAGTAAAATAGCAGGCTGGCTTTGATGAATCCGCTGATAGATACGGTCCCATTGGCCAACCCGGCTGGTACTGTCACGGTCCACACGAATTACATCAAAATCTGGAAAGAGCTCGGTCAGGGTTTCTTCAACCTTGGCAGTGCCCATCCCGAGCGTTTTTAAGGTCGTTTGCTGACATTCGGGACAGCTTTCCGGTACACGATGAATGGAACCACAATGATGACAGTGCAGATGATTATAGGGCTGTGTATGCAGAGTAAAATGCGCATCACAATGGGGGCAGTTGGCCTGCCAGCCACAATGATTACAGACCAGTACCGGCGCATAACCACGCCGGTTTAAAAAAACCAGCACCTGTTCTTTTTTGTCCAGCCGCTGCTGAATCTGCTTGATGAGCTGTTCACTAATTCCATGCTGTTTTTTGGCTACTTTCAGATCTATTAACTGCATTTTGGGTAAGACCGCATTGCCAGCCCGCTGGTTAAGTTCCAGTCGTGTCAGTTTATTCTGTTCTACCAGATGATAGCTATCCAGACTGGGTGTGGCTGAGCCAAGAATAATCGGACAGTTTTCCAGATGGGCACGGTAGAGAGCTACGTCACGGGCATGGTAGCGAAAGCCTTCCTGTTGCTTGAATGACAGATCATGCTCCTCATCCAGAATAATCAGTCCCAGCCGGGGCAACGACGTATAAATTGCTGAACGGGTTCCGAGAATAATGGAAGCCTTGCCGGTTTGGGCATGCTGCCATGCTTGCAAACGTTTGGATTCACTCAAACCAGAATGTAATAGTACAATATCTACATTAAACCGTGATTTAAACCGGGAAATGGTTTGAGGTGTCAACCCGATTTCGGGAACCAGAACCAATATCTGCTTGCCCTGTTTTAGTACTTCGTACATCACCTGCAAATAAACTTCTGTTTTGCCGCTACCAGTCAAACCATCAAGTAAGAAGGCCTGAAATTTCTTCAATGATTTTAAAATACGCTGAATTGCTTTGTGCTGTTCTTCATTGGGTGTGAGTGGCATTTGCGCCAGCTGCACCGGTTCAGGCGTGGTATTTATTGCTGTTAATTCACAGCGAACAATTTCTTTTTTTTCAAGAGTTTTTAAGGTGGCAGTTTCAACACCACTTAAATTCAGAATGTCTTCTGTTGTACCGGCTGCATGTAATTTTAAAATCTTATAAGCATCTTGCTGCTTGATTGAACGCTTGAGCAGCTGTTCTGCATCAGGCTGTACCACCTTCCAGACTCGAGCCAGCAGATTTAGCGGTTTACCCTGACGCAACAGGCCGGGTAGAGCACATTGCATTACCTCACCCAAAGGAAATTGATAATACTGTGCAGACCATGTCAACAAACTTAAAACTTTGTTGTCTATAATGGCTTCCTTGTCGAGCAGCTCAGTAATAGTCTTAAGCTTGATACGCGGATCAGGCATAACATCGGGAGAGATTTTCTCTACAATGATACCAATCAGATTCTGCCGTCCAAAAGATACTGCTACCCGCGCACCGACTTCTGCCTGTAAGTATTGTTCGGCACTAAGCAGATAGTCAAAACTATCATAGAGATGAACAGGTACAGCTACCCGGACACGGTATATACAGCAGTTATTATGGGACGAGCTAGGCATATAAATTTCGTTAAAGGTTTTAGATAAAATGGCGTCATGCTATCGACTCGGTTATATTACAGTGAGCAAGCGGACAACAACATGAATATGAATGATCTGTATTGCCTGATGCAACAGCAATGATGATAAATTTTGGGAAAAACTAGAAAACTACAATGCCAGCATATCAATTTACTGCAATGGATGCTTCGGGAAAGCAGCAAAAAGGCATACTGGAAGGCGATTCCGCACGTCAGATACGACAGCAGCTGCGTGATAAAGCATGGATTCCGGTCAGTGTCGAACCAGTAGAAAATAAAGAAAAAGGTCAGACCAGATCATGGCGCAAAAAAGGCTTAAATGCCTATGACCTGGCACTTATGACCCGTCAGCTTTCAGTGCTGGTCGCGGCCGCAATTCCGTTAGAAGAAGCTATTCGGGCTGTAGGCAAACAAAGTGAAAAAGTACATGTACAGAATTTACTGATGTCGGTACGTTCCAAGGTGCTCGAAGGCCATTCACTGGCTCAGGCTATACAACAGTCTGGGCGTTTTCCTGATCTTTATATTGCCACCATCGCAGCGGGTGAGCGTTCAGGGCATCTGGACCTAATTCTGGATCAGCTGGCCGACTATACAGAAAACCGCTTTGCCATGCAGAAGAAAATTCAGGGGGCAATGATTTATCCGATTATCTTGATGCTGATGTCATTTGCGATCGTAATGGGATTAATGACCTATGTAGTGCCGGATATTGTAAAAACATTTGATCAGAGCAAGCAGGCACTTCCCGCCATTACGGTTATTTTAATGAAGACCAGTGATTTTATCCGTCAGGCTTGGCCATTTTTACTGGTGATCAGTGTAGTGGGTATTATGCTGCTGATACGTTTTTTAAAGACTTCAGCCGGCCATTATACCTTTGACCGCTTTGTACTGAAGTTGCCTCTCTTTGGTAAATTGGCTCGTGGTATCAATGCTGCCCGTTTTGCCAGTACCCTGTCTATTTTAACCCGCTCCGGCGTACCTTTGGTTGATGCGCTTAAAATTGGTGCGGCGGTCAGTAATAATTGGGTAATCCGGGATTCTGTCAATCTTGCCGCAGAAAAAGTAACAGAAGGCGGTAACCTAGCGACCCAGCTTGAACGTGCCGGTTATTTTCCACCAATGATGGTACAGATGATTCGCAGTGGCGAGGCATCCGGTGAGTTGGACCGCATGCTGGAGCGGGCATCTACCATGCAGGACCGTGAAGTGGCTACTTTTATATCTACGTTACTGGCTTTGCTGGAACCGCTGATGCTGGTTCTCATGGCCGGTATTGTGCTGGTAATAGTAATTGCAGTGATGTTACCTATCGTGAATATGAACAATATGGTTTAATTTTTTTAAAGACTATAAGTAAAGTGAGAAAATTTTAATGCAGAACAAGAGTTATCGAACCCGTCAGTCTGGTTTTACCCTGATTGAAGTCATGGTGGTAATTGTGATTTTAGGTGTACTGGCAGCGCTGATTGTACCGAATGTAATGGGACGAGGTGAAAAAGCCAAGATTGATACCACAGTCATTACCTTAAAAGGTGTAGCAGGGGCATTGGATCAATACAAACTCGATAATGGCCAATTTCCTTCAATGCAGGATGGGGGACTGGATGCATTGGTTAATCAGCCAGCGACAGCCAAGAACTGGCTACCGGGAGGTTATGTAAAAGGGGGCTACCCTAAAGATAGCTGGGATAATGATATCCAGTATGTAATTCCCGGTTCAGAAGGCCGTAGCTATGACCTGTATTCATTTGGCGCAGATGGTAAACAGGGTGGTGAAGGTACAGATGCCGATATTTATTACCAGCCGTAAGTTTTATAATATTTAATACGAGTATAAATAAAATGAGTATGGCGAAAGGAATAGAATGATGGGGTTAAATTTAAAATATAAATAGTAAATAAATAGCTTCACTTAATATAGACAGTAAATATTAAGTGAAGTGATAATAATTCTTGATATTTAATATTATTTAAATAATTGTTTTTAATTAATTTTATGATATGATTTTATTTAATGTTAATAATAAGAATTATTTTCATATCGAATAGTTACAATAATAGTGAAACATGAATAAAAATAAACTTCTTATTTAAAAAAAGATTGAATAATATATTTATAGACAGTAAATGTCAGGGAGTCATAAATATGAAAGCAGTCTTATTCTCAGATAATTTAAACTCACTGCATTTAACCATGCTTAAATCTGTGCTTTTGGTGCTGAGCTTATTACCTGTCAGCCATTTCATTTTAGACTTCTGGCAAACCGTAGAGGGCAGTAGTCAGATTATGGTGGGTTTCTTCGCAACCAGTTTAATAGGTGCTTTAATTTTTTTAAGTTTCTGGGCTGCTTTAAAAACTAGTGCTGTAGAGCTCACAATGGAAATACCCAATCGCTGGGAGCAGTGTATGCTCAAATTATATCGCCATCTGCCAATGAGTGTTCTGGCTGTCATACTTTCTTATCTGAGTGTTCAGCTTTGATTTTAATGCCTATTTAAAATGTACAAAAAACCGGATGATGAAATCCGGTTTTTTTATCTAGGATAAGAATTTAAGGCCTTAGCGTCGCGATTTAAATGAAACATCTACTTTACGTGGACGATAGATCCAGCCCAAGACCAGAAGAAAAAGTGAAAAGCCCAGAATCGGCCAGTCACTAAAACGGTTATACCAAGTTTGGCCTTGCATGGCCGGCAGTTCGCCGCGCAGTACAAACTCCTGATCAGTTGGAGCCTGTTTTACTATATGACCGGTATGATCAATAAATGCTGTTACACCTGTATTGGTTGCCCGGATAAACCAGCGTCCATTTTCTTTGGCCCGCATCTGAACCATTTGTAAATGCTGCCAAGGTCCAGCTGTACCAGTAAACCAGGCATCATTCGAGACAGTCACCAGAAAGTCACTGGTGCTGGCGTTGCGGCGAGTCAGGTTGGGGTAGGCAATTTCATAACAGATAGCTGATGCTAAGGGATGGTTTTTAATCATCAGTGGTTTTTGTTCGCTTGAACCACGGGAAAAACCACTGAGCATGACATCATTTTGTACACCTGGTAAAACCCAGCTGAGTAAGCCTGAAAGCGGAATATATTCCCCGAATGGAACCAGTCGCTGTTTTTTGTACAGACCTTCTGCTTCACTGCCAGAAGCCATAATACTGTTATAATACATCGGATAACCGGTCTGTTTGGATTCTTTCAAATCCCAATAGGGAATACCAGTTACCCAGGCAGTATCAGTTTTTTCTGCCTGAGCCTGCATAGCTTTTAAAAACGGTTCAATATCACTCTGGAACATTGGAATCGAGGATTCCGGCCAGACAATCAAGTCACGCCCCCATTCGGTCCGGCTCAAATTTACATAAATCATGAGGGTTTTGGCCTGGTATTCAGTCAGCCATTTTAGGTCCTGTGGAATATTGCCCTGAATCAGGGAAACTGATAGCGGTTTGGTTGCTTTCTGTTCAACAAAGTGAAACTGTGCAGCACCCCAAGCTCCCAGCAATAGCACGGTAGAGGGAACCACCCAGAATACCCGTCGATTTAGAACTTCAACCAAGGCACAGGCCAGAGTAATAACAACAAAAGAGACCCCAAACACACCAAAAAGTGGGGCATAGCTGTCTAGGAAGCGTTCAGTAAAGGCATATCCGGCGAATAGCCATGGAAACCCGGTAAACACCCAAGTTTTGGCCCATTCTGAAAATACCCAAAGAGGTGCAAAAGTGAGAGGAGTTTCAGGGAAAAAGCGCCGATAAGCCCAAGCCTGCAAGGCACTAAACAGTCCCATAACCAGTGCCATAATGGCAATCATCAGTACACTGAGGATTGCATTGGTATCGCCATATGTATGGATTGAGGTAAACAGCCAGAATGCACCAACAAACCATAAGCCGAAACCATAGGCCCAGCCAAGTACAAACGCCTGCTTGGCTGAGCGATGACGTAATGACGCATACAAGAGTGCTGGTGAGAGTATCGCCAGCCACCACCAGTAATAAGGGGCCAGCGCAAAGCTAAAAATAGCGCCGGCAAATAAAGAAATTAATAAAGGAAAAATAAGGGGGAGCTGTTTTTTTTGTTCTGAAGTGGATAACAGCTTGTCAAAATATGCTCTCATTTACGTACAGCTCGAATCAGATGAATAGTGCGGGCATCTGCTTCTACAATACTGAATTCCCAGTCTCCAAGTTCAATCACCTGACCTTGCAGGTCACTCACCAGACCGATTTCCTGTAGCAGCAAACCGCCGACAGTTTCTACCTCATCATCAGAAAAATCAGCATCTAAAACTGTGTTGAAGTGTTCGATTGGTGTAAGTGCCTGAACAATCCATGCATTGGCTGTGCTATGTGTCTGGTCTGGAATAATATATTGTGCTTCTTCATCAATCTTGTCGTGTTCATCTTCAATTTCGCCGACAATTTCTTCCAGAATATCTTCAAGTGTTACCAGACCAGAAGTCGAGCCATATTCATCAATAACAATTGCAATATGGGTCTGGGTATTCTTGAGCATTCTCAATACCTGATCTGAGCGTGCACTTTCAGGTACAAACAGCGGTTGACGCATGAGTGCACGTACATCAATTTTAGGTGTTGGCGTGGTCATAAACGGGAGGAGGTCTTTGGCCAGCAAAATTCCGACTACATTATCTGGCTGATCAGATGAAAATACCGGAAAGCGCGAATGTGCCGATTCAATCAGGACATGCAGGATATCAAGTAACTGATCGTCTTCCTGCAGGCTAATAATGGCAGTACGTGGAGTCATAACTTCACGAACTTTAGTGGCTGGCAGGTCAAGTACGCCTTCAAGCATGGCGACAGTATCGGGTTCCAAAAAACGACGTGAATCTTGTACTAGTTTTAACAGTTCATCGCGGGTGCCGGGGGCGGTGCCCAACCATTTGCGTAAGCCTCGCATACCCCACGACGGGCCTGATTCCTCGTGCATGATCTTTCCTAAAGACTCTTGGTAGCTAATAAAAGTAATTTAATCATACCGAAGAAAATAAACCTGTGCATCTACAAACATCAGCGAAAGGATAAAAGTTGCAAACGGCAGAGTCAGAAGTTTTATTTTAGAAAAATTCCAATTTTTATAGATAAATCTAAAAATAGCCCCGGTTTTATATAAAAAAGATTCAAAAGAGCCATAGCCCTCAAGGACTATGGCTGGGGCGTCAAATTAATAACGGGTAGCCAAAACCAGAGGGTCATGACCTTCCATCATGGTTTGATCTAGAAACATAACCTGACCACTATTTTTCCTGACCAGTTCAATGAGGTCATCAATAAGATCATTAGTCTGGGGTTCTATATCGCCTGCATCATTTAGTATAACGCTCTGCTGTTCAGGAGCCAGTTGGCCCGATAGTGTGTGACCCTGACGCACATAAAGCGTTGCAGTATTACCTTCTAATGCTGCCCGATAAATTTCCTGGAGATCTGTCCGAATTCTTGGGGTGCCATAAAGGGACTGCATATTCTGTCGTGCCTGTAATTGCCGCTGCTGCTGGTAGTGCTGTAGCGCAGGCTGAATACTGTTAACAATATGTTGAGCATCACCGTTATCCAGATAAGTTACATTATCAACAGTGGCGATTATTACATTAGGCTGGTCACAAATTTCTTTATAAAAACCGATATTACGTTTGTCACCGATCAGAATTACAGGCAAGTTACGTCTGCCTAAAACTGCCTGCAGGTTCTTGTCAATGTGATTCAAGAACTCTTTGAGATATTTATCTTCATTTATAGAACGTTCAGCAGCACTGGTAGTGGCCAAACTGTCAGTTACTACCGGAAAAGCACCATAAGGCAGATTTTCGAGTAAATCAGTATCTTCTGGATTAAATTCGTGAATAACCCTGTCATCAATTGCCTCAATCAGACGGCCCTTTTCACGGGTAATGACCAGTGCATAATAATGCACGGCAGAAGATAGACTTTTTAAAATATCACGTACAGCAAACTGATCATTGATTACTACACGCTCCACTGTATCAAATGGAAACCGTAATACATGCGCCTGTTCCGGCGAGGCAAAAATAGCCAGCGTATCAAGATTATAATTTGGTCTGAAGTCATTCAACTCCTGGTGAATTTTTCGCATGACCTGCTGGGTAATTTCTGCACCATGTTTTTTCTTCAAGCAATCTTCAGCAGCTTTGAGTTGATTTTTTAAAGCAATCGGATCTTTTTCATTATCTGGAAAAGTACGGTGAGTTTTGACAAAGATACTGACCGCCGGTTTCGCCTGAACCTTTTGCAAGTCCTGTAATATTTTTTGCATTTCCTGATGAAGCATCTTATTCACTCCTGCTATTGCTATAGAGAAAAGTGGGAGGTAAGAACAATCAATTAATAAGAGCGAATAATAAGCTTAGCAATAATCTAAAAAACAGTGCAGTGCTATTGCTATAAGGCTGTAACAAACTATAAGCATGTATAGCTTTGGTATATATGTTTTAAACGGTCCAGTAAAATGCACCCTACAAATAAATCAGTCAGAGTATTGAGCGCTTTATGTTAAAATAGAGCGGTTTATGTCATTCGAGATAGAGCATGTCTGAACCTGCGTTAACGCCTGATATCCAGTTAAATACTCGTGGGTTACGTTGCCCAGAGCCAGTAATGATGCTGCATCAGGCTATTCGAAAAGTAAAAACGGGTGATGTCGTCGAGGTATTCGCAACTGATCCTTCAACCTCTTGGGATATCCCGAAATTCTGTATGCACCTGGGTCACGAGCTACTGCTTCAGGAAGAATTAACAGATACTGAACAGCATAAGGAATATCATTACCTGGTACGTAAGGGTTAATGGTGCGTGAGTAGTTATTTATCTGGCCTGGTTTTAGGGTTCTCCTTGATTATGGCGATTGGGGCACAAAATGCCTTTGTGTTAAAACAGGGGTTGCTCCGTCAGCATGTATTTGCAGTAGCTCTAGTTTGTGCGCTGTCCGATGCACTACTGATTTCTCTTGGTGTTTTTGGCTTTGCCCATCTCTTAAGCCAGCAGGAAGGTCTCATTCAGGCGATGAAATGGTTTGGCGCCATTTTTCTGTTTGGTTACGGACTACGCAGTTTTTATCAGGCCTATAGAGCACAGGAAGGTTTACATGCTTCAAAACAGAAAACTGCTTCTCTGCGTCAGACTATACTGTTATGTTTAACTTTTTCCTGGCTTAATCCCCATGTTTATTTAGATACCGTGGTTCTGCTCGGATCAATCTCATCCCAGTATAGTAATAAGATGGCCTTTGCCAGCGGCGCAGTATCTGCATCCTTTATATTCTTTTTCAGTTTGGCTTTTGGTGCAAGATTATTGGAGCCCGTTTTTGAAAAGCCCAAGGCATGGAAAATTCTGGATATTATAATTGGTATGATTATGTGGCTAATTGCAGCTTCACTGATCGTTAAAGCCTGATCTTTTCTATAAAAATATATACCTGTTATCAATCTCTATAAAAAAGCCCGCTTCATGAAGCGGGCTTTTCTTATTACATATTTGGGTAGTTAGGACCACCACCACCTTCCGGTGTTACCCATGTGATGTTTTGTGAAGGGTCCTTGATGTCACAGGTCTTGCAGTGCACACAGTTCGCTGCATTGATCTGGAACCGTGGTCCAGTCTCTTCCTGAACAATCTCGTAAACCCCGGCCGGACAGTAACGCTGTGCCGGCTCGTCATATTTCGGCAGGTTGACCTCAACCGGAATAGACGCATCAGCCAGCTTGAGGTGGGACGGCTGGTTTTCCTCATGTACCGTGTTGGATACAAAGACGGAAGACAGACGATCAAAGGTCAGCTTGCCATCCGGTTTCGGATAGTTGGGCTTGAAGCTCTCTGCCTCTACAGTTTGCAGGGCCTTGAAGTCGGGCAGCAGGTCGTGCAGGGTAAAAGGAACCTTGAACACATTCTGGTCAATAAAGTTAAAGGCACCGCCAATCCACTGGCCAAACTTGTGCATGGCCGGACCAAAGTTACGGGAGCTGTACAGCTCTTCTTTCAGCCAGCTATGGTTGAACTTGTCGGTATAGGCAGTCAGTTCCTTTTCAAAGAAGTCTTCGCCTTCAGCCGCACGGGCATAGCCCACTTCACCACCTTTTTCTACACCGCGGGCAATCGCTTCAAACACTGCTTCACCGCAGAGCATGCCGGACTTCATGGCAGTGTGTGAACCCTTGATCTTGGCAAAGTTCAGGAAACCCGCATCATCACCGATGAGGCAGCCGCCCGGGAAGGTCAGCTTTGGCAATGAGTTCAGGCCACCTTTGGTGACTGCACGCGCGCCATAAGAAATCCGCTTGCCGCCTTCGAGGTATTGTCTAATCAGGGGATGAGTCTTCCAGCGCTGCATTTCAGCAAACGGGAACATATGCGGATTCTTGTACGACAGATCGACAATCATGCCCAGCGTCACCTGGTTATTTTCGGCATGGTATAGCCACCAGCCCCCAGACGAACCGGTTTCTGATAATGGCCAGCCGGCACCGTGCATCACCAGACCCGGCTTGTGCTTGGCAGGATCAATTTCCCATAGCTCTTTAATACCGATGCCGTAGTGCTGCGGATCGGCATCTTTATCCAGGTTGAATTTCTGGATCAGACGCTTGCCCAAATGGCCACGGCAGCCTTCAGCAAACAGGGTATATTTAGCCAGCAACTCATAGCCCGGCATAAAGTTATGGGTTGGCTGTCCATCTTTGCCAATGCCCATGTCACCGGTCTGGATTCCGCGGACCGAACCATCTTCATGGTAGAGGATTTCTGATGCAGCAAAGCCCGGGAAGATCGAGACTTCCAGCTCCTCTGCCTTGGCACCCAGCCAGCGTACGACATTGCCCAGCGAGATGACGTAGTTGCCATCATTATGCATGGTTTTTGGTACCATCCAGT
>NZ_DBUF01000001.1:0-203 GCF_002307755.1 Acinetobacter sp. UBA1297 | reverse complement strand
TCTTTCCAGTCGGGGAAGAGTTCATTCATGGCCCGGGGTTCAAGTACAGCACCGGAGAGAATATGCGCACCAACTTCGGAACCTTTTTCGACGACACAAACGGAAAGATCGGGTAGGTTGTTTTCAATCGCCAGTTGACGGATGCGGATCGCAGCTGAAAGACCTGCAGGTCCTGCACCAACGATCACTACGTCAAACTCCAT
>NZ_DBUF01000018.1:0-2974 GCF_002307755.1 Acinetobacter sp. UBA1297 | reverse complement strand
AAGTCTGGTGGATTCCTATATAGCCCATATTGATGCCGCCCAAAATGTAGACCGTCTGAATGACATCATGAGTGATCCGGCAATCAATAGCCTTCCAGACGATGATACGGTGCGGATCAATGAAGCTTATGACCGTCGCTATGCAGAGATCAGTGAATAAGGGCCATGTCGCCCTTCGGGGTGGCAAATTCCATAATAGATATACGGCGGTATCACTATGAAATATACATACTCATCTATCACCCGCACCCTGACTGTCTTTGGCTGCAAGATGGATCATATCTTTACCAATGTAGGCCTGTTTGAAATTGAAGCACTGCTGACTAATGCAAAATTTAAGGAGGCCACATGGAGAAATTAAGTCAAGCTAAGGTAAAGGAGGTATCATGATGCGAACTGAATCTGAAAATAACTTGCTCGAAGCCATTTTTAATGAAATGCAAGAGATTAAAAGAGCTTTTCATGCTGATGAAGATCGTCTTTTAAAAACGAGTGAAGTAGTAAAAATGACTGGAATAACTAGGGCTTCTATTATTAAAATGGTTGAAGATGGGAGCTTTCCCGAGCCGGATTGGGTAAGTGAAAGTGGCTATAAGCGCTGGTGGAAGTCCACTATTTATACATTCTTTAATAAGAAACAAGCCCTCGCATCATGAGGGCTTTATTTCCGTAAAATTTTTATCTCTTGATGCAATAAATTGAGCTTTAAGTTCATCGCAATAATCTGACCATCTTTGCATCATCACACGTCTTTTATCTAAGTGCTTAGTCCGGTTATATGCCCTGCCGTGCATGTCACGCACCTGGTGTGCAAGCTGCTGTTCAATAATATCCAGTGGAAACTCCAGAACCTCATCTAATAATGTCCGGGCAATTGCTCTAAAGCCGTGGCCAGTCATATCCTCTTTACTATATCCCATACGGCGCAATGCCATATTAATAGACATATCAGAAATCGGCCGATGCTTGTCAGAGCGTGAAGGAAAAACAAAGTCTGAATTATTCGTAAAATTATGAGCTTCTTTTAGAATTGCTATAGCCTGTGTAGATAAAGGAACAATATGGTCCAGTCCAGTTTTCGCAGATGTTTTTGACGGCGTATAAGACCAGGTAGCAGTCTCAAAATTAATATCAGTCCACTTGGCATTGCGTAGTTCACCAATACGGACAAATACCAATGGTGCCAGTTGCAATGCAAGCTTTACGTGGACCAGTTGTGATTCATAATGATCTATATCAAAAAGCAAGCGCGCAAAATCAAAGGGATCTGTTAATGCTGAATAGTGATTTTTTTCTCTTTGGGTAATGGTACCTGCCAGATCTTGAGCAACATCACGCTCACACAGACCCATTTTTACTGCAAAGCGAAAAACCTGAGAGGCTTTAGATCTGATCCGCATTGCAGATTCAATATGCCCCTTGTTCTCATCTTTCTCAATTACTTTGGCTAGATCCCGTGGAGTAATATCTGAAATCGGCATATTGCCAATATCTCGATAAAGTTTTTCAAATATACCGTCATTTCTCTTTACGGTAGCTTCGGCCAGACGTTGTTTACTTTTATATAGCTCAGCAACAGATTTAAAAGTTGACTGTTGTTTTAATCTTTCTTTTTCCTCAACACCCTGCTTTTCTACCTGAGGATCTTTTCCTTCAGCCAGTAACGCCCTGAACTGATCCCGATATTCACGTGCTTTGGCCAGTGACATCGCTGGATAATTTCCGACAGTCATCGTATTTCTTTTTTTAGAAATTGGGCGGGTGTAATCAAAACGCCACATGACAGTACCGTTTTTTCGAATTAGAAGATTCAGACCTGCACCGTCACTTAGCCGAATATCCTTCTGTAACCCATTGGGATTATTACTTTTTATATCACGGAGAAATGCTTTGATTTTGCTGTCTGTAAGCGAAATTACTTGTTTTGGCATTTTTTTTGCGTTACACCTGTGAGTACAAACTTAGTTGTAACGCATCCTGTAATGCATTAATGCGTTACAACTTTAAAAAGGTTTATACAACTTTATACAGGTTTATTATTAGATGTCTATTATAAACAATAGGTTTATACAACTTTTGACAGGTTTGAACATAGAATTTGGTGCGCTCGGCGGGAATCGNNTACTCTATCCAACTGAGCTACGAACGCGCGATGCACATCATAACAAAAAAATGAGCGAGGTAAAGTACATAAATGCAGATAAACACCACTGATGCTTACGCTTTAAGCAAATTTCAATCTCTAGCCTGCCGATTACCATTAATATACTTGGTTTATTGAAGCAGATCGCTCAGAATATCTTTTCTATTCACCATGCGAGAAATTCATGACTGATGCATTGACGCTAAGGGATTTGTCCAAAACCTATCGAAATGGTTTTCAAGCTCTCAAAGGAATTAATCTAACTGTACCGGAAGGAGAGTTCTATGCACTTTTAGGGCCCAATGGTGCAGGCAAGTCTACAACGATCAGTATCATCAGCTCACTGGCTAAAAAAACCTCCGGAACTGTAGAAATCTTTGGCTACAATTTAGACACCCATCCTTCTGAGGCCAAACAATGCCTAGGAGTCGTGCCACAAGAGTTCAACTTNNGGTCATTTTGAAAAAACCTTTGATATTCTGGTCACTCAAGCTGGCTATTATGGTATTCCTAAAAAGCTGGCAGAACAACGGGCAGAACAATATCTGGAAAAGCTTGGCCTTTGGGACAAACGTCATGTTCAGGCCCGTATGCTTTCTGGTGGTATGAAACGCCGTCTCATGATTGCACGAGCCATGATGCATGAACCAAAGTTACTTATTCTGGATGAGCCCACTGCTGGGGTCGATATCGAACTGCGCCGTTCAATGTGGGATTTCCTGACAGAAATGAATGCCAAGGGTACCTCAATTATTCTGACGACCCATTATCTGGAAGAAGCCGAGATGCTCTGTCGCCGGATCGCGATTATTGATCGTGGCGTAATTAAAG
>NZ_DBUF01000005.1:30315-50751 GCF_002307755.1 Acinetobacter sp. UBA1297 | reverse complement strand
GTTGCGAAAGTAACTGCATAATCACTTTACTGTGTCAAAAAAAGCGCCCTTTTAGGGCGCTTTTTTTATTTATATAAATATACATTTAAATAGCTTTATAAAATTGTCAGACAAAAATAAATATCAGCTGTCCTTAACTGATAATTCTATGTCCTTATCTGCCCTTATAGCACAATAAAAAAAACGTATGATAAGAAATAAGAAATCAAAAAATAAAAGCAAGCTAGCGAATTGCTCACTTGCGAGGAGTAACCCTAATGAATGCTAAAGTAAATATTTCAAATCGTGCCGGTGCTAGCTTTCCTGTACGTCGTATGGACTTTGAATTTAATCAGGTTCCACGTTACTGGGCGAGCGGTGATGCGGGTATAACCCATTTTATGACAGCTTTATCTGCACTGTTTCCAGAGGGTGAAAAATTTTTTGTAGATAGTACCCGTGCAGTGCGTCAAAACCCTAAACTTTCAGATCCAGAACTTCAAAAAGAGATTAGTGCTTTTATCGGGCAAGAAGCTATGCATTCTAAGGAGCATCTTGCCTTTAATGCTTCTGCTCAGGCTTATGGTTATGATGTACGTAAAATGGAAGAGCAGACAGGGCAAGTACTCAAAGTAGGTACGGAAGTTGTATACCGTCTGATGAAACCGTTCGGTTACACCAAGGAAATGGTTGATTTAACAGGTACATGTGCTCTTGAACATTTTACTGCCACTATTGCGGCTGAGCTGTTGCAGAATGCAGATGTGCAGGCCTTATTTAATGATGAGACCATGTATAAACTCTGGATGTGGCATGCCATAGAGGAAAATGAGCATAAAGCTGTAGCCTTTGATGTTTATACAGCAATGTATGGGCAAGGGCCTAAGGCTTATTTTATGCGCTCTTCGGCGCTAATCATTGCCTTAACGCTGATTTTCTTTACACAGTCATATTTTACTGTGCGTCTCTTAAGCGCAGATAAAAAACTAACCTGGAAAGATACCAGATATATGCTGAAATTTATGTATGGCCGTAAGGGTTTTATAACTCGACAAATTCCTAAACTGGCAGACTTTTTAAGACCAAAATTTCATCCAAATGATACAGATACCACAGCTCTTTTAGAAAAATGGCGTAATAAACTAGGTTTCTAAAAGTATATAAGAAAAGGGACAATTTAAATTGTCCTTTTTTATTCTCGATTTTTCATAAACAATTCTTATAATGCAAGTTGGATAGCTATAAAAGCCCTGTTGTATATGATCCGCTTAATGCAAAAATCTGACCTGCCTCAGGTGACTGAGATTGAAAAACAGGTTCAAACTCACCCGTGGTCTTTTCGATTATTCGAAGAGGCATTACAAAGTTATCTGTGTACTGTATACGAGCTGCAAGGTCAGGTTATCGGCTTCTGTATTCTACAGCCCGTTCTAGATGAAGCTAACCTGTTATTAATGGCTATTCATCCTTCCTGGCAAGGTAAAGGACTAGGTTATACCCTGCTTGAGCAATCAATTTCACTTTTAGAAAATATGCCTGTACAAATTTTTCTGGAAGTACGTGAAAGCAACACAGCTGCCATTGCACTTTATGAAAAGAGCGGCTTTCATCAAATTGATCAGCGACGTAATTATTATCCTGGACCGAATGGAGGACGTGAACATGCCATTATCATGGTCAAGTCTTGTAGTGAGGATTTCAGCCAGTTATTTCGCTAAGTCAAACTGATTTATTTAACAATCAGCTGATTCCAGCCCGAAGGAAGGGTGGTGAGGAGCGAATCACCCAGCGCATGAATCTCTTCAGCGTTTAAGGATCGGTTCAAATGCCGCCACTGTCCATCTAGTAAAATTTCTAATGGGGTATATTGGGATTTATAGTTCATTTTAGCTGAATGTGGTACCCAGTAACCGAGGTAAATGTAATCTAGACCTAGCATTTTTACATATTCAATCTGCTTTAAAATTGCAAATACTCCTAGGGAGCGACGGTTTTCATCAGGATCAAAAAAAGTATAAACCGCTGAAATACCATCATCCAGCGGATCACATGTAGAAACGCTGATGAGCTGTTCATCCTTCCACAGCTCAAGAAAGAAGCTTTCTGTACAGCTATGTACCAAGAATTTTTCAAACTGGTCTTGACTGGGTGGATACATGTCTCCATCAGCATGACGTGCCAAAATATAGCGCTCATACAGTGCATAATGCTGCCAGGTTGCATCACGGGTTGAAATAATATTCATGCGTAAATCCTGGTTACGCTTCCATGCTTTTTTCTGGCTGCTGTTCATTTGAAAAGCATTTACAGGGACCCGACAGGAAAGGCATTGCCGGCACAGATGGCATTCTGGACGATAGATAAAGTCGCCACTACGTCGGAAGCCTAGCCGAGAAAGTTCAGACAATGTTTCTACGTCAATACGATGAACAGGGTCCAGAAAGACCATGCGTGCAGATTTCTTTTCTAGATAACTACAGTCATGTGGTGGTGTAATATAGTACTGCAAGTCATTCAACAGGGACTTAGGGTGATAAGATTTCATACATGGTCCCTCATTATTATCATTCGCTCAGGCGGCTCTTAAGTGCAACTGTTTCACTTGAAAATACATGCTCCTGATACTTTTTCCAATCGATAGCAGGTTGAATAATTACATCTTGTAACGATTTAAGATAATCCTGCCGAGAAACTGTACAGGCACCCAAGCTAAGCAGATGTTCATTTACCAGCTGGCAGTCGACCCAAGGTAAATTATTCTCCTTTGCAATTAACATGAGGCTATAAAAAGCCATTTTTGAAACATCAGTGCGGGTACTGAACATCGATTCACCGAAACAGCCTTTGCCAATGGTGACCCCATACAGGCCTCCTACCAACTTTGTATCGTCCCAGACTTCAACACTATAACCAAAACCTGCATTGAACAGGTTGCAGTAGCCTTGGATAATTTGTTTGGAAATCCATGTCTCTTCACTATAGCTACGCGGTAGGGCACATGAGGAAATAACCTGTTCAAAGGCCTGATTGACCGTGATGTGATAGTCGTACTTTTTCATACTCCGTAGTAAAGATTTGCTCGGTTTATAATGTTCTGGATAAATTACACAGCGTGGTTCTGGTGACCACCAGCAAATAGGTTCACCTGCATTAAACCAGGGAAATAACCCATGTGTGTAAGCTTCTAATAAAGTAGATGGAGAGAGGTCAGCCCCAATACATATGAGGCCTTCGCCTTCAGGATCGGCTTCTATAGGATCAGGAAAAATATATTGAGAGGGGGGAAGCATGGTCATGATTCAGTCTGAAAAAATCACTTTAATTTATGGTAAGTAATTTCATACAGCCATACAAGCACAACTGTAAAACTGAAAATAAGAATAGCCGCACTGAGGCGGCTATTAAGAAAATAACTAAACTTTGTTAACTTTCTGGTGTTAAACCATCCAGGTATTTCTCTGCATCAAGTGCAGCCATACAGCCTGAACCCGCAGAGGTAATGGCCTGGCGATAAACATCATCTGCTACATCACCTGCTGCAAATACGCCTGGGATTGACGTTGCAGTCGCATTACCTGCTGTGCCACTTTGTACCTGAATATAGCCATTACGTAATTCAAGCTGACCCTCAAACATTGAGGTATTTGGTTTGTGGCCAATGGCAACAAATAAACCTTGAACATCAACATCACGTAGTGTGTCATCCTGAACAGATTTAAGTCTTACACCGGTTACTCCCGTATTGTCGCCCAGGACTTCTTCAACCTGATGGTTCCAGAGAATCGAAATTTTGCCTTCTTTCTCTTTTTCAAACAGGTGATCTTGTAAAATCTTTTCTGAACGCAGTTTGTCACGACGGTGTACAAGCGTAACATGTGAAGCGATATTTGATAAATACAATGCTTCTTCAACCGCAGTATTACCTCCACCTACTACCATAACTTTCTGGTTTTTGTAGAAGAAACCATCACAGGTTGCGCAGGCACTTACACCCTGGCCCATAAATTTGGCTTCGGATTCCAGACCAAGATACTGGGCAGTTGCGCCTGTTGCCACAATCAGGGCATCACAGGTGTACTCTTCCATATCACCCTTCAAAACAAAGGGACGAACATTTAAGTCCACTTCATTAATGTGGTCATAAATCATCTCAGTACCAAACCGCTCTGCATGAGCATGCATACGTTCCATTAAAGCTGGACCAGTCAGACCCTCAGGGTCACCTGGCCAGTTGTCTACTTCAGTGGTGGTCGTAAGCTGGCCACCCATCTGCATGCCTGCAATGAGTGTCGGTTTTAGGTTTGCACGTGCTGCATACACTGCTGCGCTATAACCGGCGGGACCCGAACCCAAAATAATTAACCGTGAGTGACGAATGCTCATTAAAGCTATCCTTTTTTATGTAGAATTGTTAAAAGTATACGTGAAACATCAGCAAAGTTGTGTTCAATCCATGTGGATAATCTTGATGATGGAAATCGGTTTGAGCTATATAAAATATGTTAACAACACAAATAAATAATGATGCATCATTTTAATGGGAACCGGTGCATAATATAAAGTTTTCTTCTTTGAAGAAAGCCTGACGGCTTCTATATAAGAACATCAATTGATAAATGGTTACGGGACAGTATATGACTGCGGTGTCAAATGTTTATGCACAGCGCTTATTAATGACATTATTCTTGGTTTCATTCGGGATTTACCTGTTTCTGGCAACAGTAACATATACACCGTTTGACCCCGGGTGGATGCATATTTCCAGTGATACCCAGCAAGTCTCTAATGCCAGTGGCGTAGCGGGTGCCTGGATTGCAGATTTGCTTTTTGGCTTTGTGGGATGGGCAAGTTTACTTATTCCCATCTACCTGTTTATTGAAGCTATCCAGCTCTGGTGGCCACGCAGTTTCCTGAACCGTCCGTTTCGTTATGCTGCCCAGTTTTTTTTAATCCTGACCACGTCCAGCCTTTTATATCTACACTGGAATTTACCTGCAGATACTCTGGAAAATGCCTCTGGTGGAATTATCGGTTATGAACTGGGAAGTAGTCTGGCACAGGTGTTAACAATTTATGGTGCTACTTTCTTTCTGATTGTATTTTGTCTAATTTTACTGACCTTGGCATTTGGTATTCAATGGAATAAAACCTGGGTTACGCTTAAGGCAACCCCTGCATATCTGCAAGATCTGTTTTACCGTAATGTACCTTCCAGTGAATCAGACTTTGACCGCACTGAACAGCAACCAATAAAAAAGCCGGTCGCGATCAGAACCAGAGAACCTGCACAAGAGCAGGTTTTAGCTTCAGAAATAAAGCAGCCAGCTAAGATAGCCTCTCAACCTTCAGCAGCAGACCTGCAAGCAGAGCGTCTATTTAACGATATGTTGGCAAAAGAGCAGATACAACATCAGATGCCTTCACTTGATCCTGAAGATGAAGCAGAGTTTGAACGTACTTTAGAAAAAGCCCATCAGTTACAGCAGGACAGCCAGCGTGTGGTCGCAACCGGTGAAGTATGGCGTGCTTTACAACATGATGATAATCATGACCGTGATATTGATGCCCTGTTAAAAGCTGCCGAAGATGACAAACCGGTTACACCACATGATCATCTGCAACAAGTGGTAGTGGCTCAGGAAGAAAGACAGCCTGAATCCCGTTCTCCTGCGTATCAGCCTCAAACACCACATGATGACGAGATATTGGACTGGAATGATGACCAGATTTTTGATGAGCTGTTAGCTGCTGTACCGCCAACTAAAACGGCAACAGATGTACATACACCTTTTAACAGTAAAAATATATCGGATGGACAAGGCTCATCTGCTGCATCAGCTACTGTATCCAGTGTGACAGCCAGTGTTTCTGGGGCAGCAAGCACTACGAGAGTTCAATCTGCACTGATGAGACAGTCCATGCAGAATAACGGCAGTGATGTTGCTGAGCTTGAGGAGCTGGTTGATTTTCTGGTGGAAGATGAAGATCACTTTAAAGATCAGCCTGTGAGAACAACAAGCAGTTATGCTCAGTCTACACCCTTTGTAAAAGCAGAGATTAAAACTCAGTTTAATGCACCAGAGCGTGAAACAGAGATTGAGCAACATCTAGATGAGCGTAAAATTCTTGCCAAAGATAAAGAAGCCTTTATTGAGGCTTGGCATGAAACGGCTGGTAAACCTCAAGAAATTGAAGAAGAATTTGATCTTGATGCGCCATTAACTGACCGGGCCGGGCGGCCGATGTCACGTGCCATGCAAGTGGTACACAAGCGTCGTGATCTATCAACTTTGCCTCCAGTTGACATTCTAGATCCGGTAGACCCGAACAAGAAAGTAAACTTTACTGCTGAGCAGTTGGCACGCCTGTCAGAACTGCTAGAAATCAAGTTGCAGGAGTTTAATGTTAAAGCCAAGGTGGTTGAGGCTCAGCCAGGGCCGGTAGTCACCCGTTTTGAACTGGATCTGGCGCCTGGGGTAAAAGCTTCTAAAGTAACCAATATCTCCCGTGACCTGGCTCGCTCAATGTCCATGGCTTCGGTGCGTGTAGTAGAAGTTATACCAGGCAAACCTTATATTGGAATCGAAGTACCGAACAGTAGCCGTGAAATGGTACGTTTAACCGAGCTACTGGAAACACCAGCATATCGCGACCCGAATGGTCTTATCTCAATGGCTATGGGTAAGGATATTTCAGGTAATCCGGTTTTGACTGATCTTGCCAAGGCACCTCACATGCTGGTGGCAGGGACTACCGGTTCGGGTAAGTCAGTCGCTGTAAATGCCATGATTCTTTCCATGCTGCTCAAATATACCCCCGATCAGTTGCGTTTAATTCTGATTGATCCGAAGCAATTAGAACTGGCTAACTATAATGATATTCCTCACCTTTTAACGCCTGTAGTGACTGATATGAAAGATGCGGTCAGTGCACTAAACTGGTGTGTTAATGAAATGGAACGTCGTTACAAGCTGATGTCCTTCATGAAAATCCGTAAGATTACTGATTATAACCGTAAGGTCGAAGAAGCAATTGCGAACGGTGAGGATCTGATTGATCCGACATGGAAACCCGGTGATTCTGCAACCCAAGAGCGTGCTCCACGCTTAACTCCTTTACCTATGATTGTGATCGTGGCTGATGAATTTGCAGATATGATTATGCAGGTGGGTAAAAAAGCAGAAGAAATGATTACTCGTCTCGCGCAAAAATCACGTGCTGCTGGTATTCATTTATTGCTTGCAACTCAGCGCCCTTCTGTGGATGTCATTACCGGCCTGATTAAAGCCAATATTCCAACCCGTGTGGCATTACGTGTTAACAGCAAAATTGACTCCCGTACTATTTTAGATGCAGGTGGGGCAGAGGACTTGTTAGGGCACGGTGATATGTTGTTCTTGGGGCCAGGTAAAATTGAACCCGAACGTGTACATGGCGCCTTCATTTCTGATGATGAAGTTAACCGTATTTGTGATGCATGGCGCGAACGTGGTGATCCTGATTACATTGACGAGATATTGACACCGTTTGATGAAGAACCAAGCTCACGTGGTTTCGAGGATGGTGGAGAAGGCGGTTCCGACCGGGATATGCTTTACGACCAGTGTGTCGCATTTGTACTGGAAACCCGTAAAGCTTCTACCTCTTCTCTCCAGCGTAAATTTAGCTTGGGTTATAACCGTGCTGCGCGCATTATTGATCAGATGGAAGAAAATGGTATTGTAAGTGCGATGGGTGCAAATGGTAAGCGTGAAATTTTAGTATAAAAGGTCTTTAAATAAAAAACCTGCTTCAAGCAGGTTTTTTATTATTTCGGTTATAAAGCTGTTTTTAAGCAAATTTAGCCAGAACTTCTAGAAATGGAGCACTTTGGCGCGGAAATTCAGCAATCACTTCATGAATACGTTGTCCCTGAGGATTAGTAGCATTTAGATCTCGGCCATCAGCAATAAACTTGTTCAGCAAACGTTCATAATCACTTGGACGCATATGCTTGAATGCATGATAGAGAACATGAAAGTCAGCATTTATGCCTTCAGGAGGAAGCTGATTCAAATAGCCAAACACACGTTCATCTGACCATTCTTCATTGAATGTTGCTGGCTGTGACAATGCCATCACGATCTCCTCAGTATTCAAAACAAAATTAAAAAAGCAAAATACTTGCAGCAGGAGAAAGTGATACTTTCCATGCGCTGCTGCATATTTTGCCTTGATTTAATTCGGTTGCCTAATCAGTAATGAGATTAACGTTCTTCAGGCAAATTGATATTCATTTCCAGCATTTCGATGTTCGCTTCAGAACGAACAGACATCTGAATATGCTGCTCATCTACACCGCGTACATAACGGTTGACCACCTGCATAATTTCTTTTTTCATCTGGTCTATTTTGTCTTGGCTTAGACGTCTACCTAAACCCTGTTCAGAGGCCACGATGACTTTCAGTCGGTCTTTAGCTGTTTTAGCACTTGATGGTTTTTCATCACCACTAAAAAGCTTACTCCAGAATCCTGCCATAATTATGCTCCAAATAGTCGTGCTAACCAGCCCTTCGGTTTCACAGTAATGTGACGATAAGGACGTTCTTCACCAAGGAAGCGCGCAACCAGGTCATCATAAGCCTGTCCGGCACTGGTTTCAGTATATAGAATAACCGGTTTACCTTCGTTTGATGCCTGAAGTACAGTTGGACATTCTGGAATCACCCCTAAAGTCGGGACACGTAAAATATCTTTTGAAATATCATCAATTGATAACATTTCCTGACGGTCTGCACGTTCTGGATTAAAACGAGTGATACACAGATGCTTGCGTACACGGCCCTCATTTTGTTCTACTTTTTTAGTCTTGCTGTCCAGCATGCCAATAATGCGATCTGAGTCTCGCACAGAAGAGATTTCAGGGTTGGTTACGATAATCGCTTCATCAGCATGATACATGGCCAAGATAGCACCACGTTCAATACCGGCTGGTGAATCACAGATAATATAGTCAAACTCTTGTGAGAGCTCATCTATAATCCGGGCAACACCCTCATCTGTTAATGCATCCTTATCACGGGTCTGTGATGCCGGTAAAATATAAAGATTTTCAATATCTTTATCACGGATCAAAGCTTGTTGTAAACGGGCTTCATTATTTAAAACATTGACAAAGTCATAAACCACGCGGCGTTCACAACCCATGATCAAATCCAGGTTACGTAAGCCTACGTCAAAATCAATAACGACGGTTTTGTGACCACGTAGGGCTAAACCTGTTGCAAAAGATGCGCTTGTTGTAGTTTTACCCACTCCACCTTTGCCTGATGTTACGACAACAATTTTGGCCACCGAATCCACTCCTGTTATGGTCCATCCCCTTAAATGGGGCTTTTGGTGATAATTTATACCTTAAAATTCCAAGGCTTCAAATTCAAGCTCTTGGTCATCATTCAAGTAAATATGTACAGGTTTTTTGGCGACATGCTGCGGGATGTCGTCTGCTACACAGTATGTGCCTGCAATAGATACCAGTTCTGCCTCAAGGGAATGACAGAAAATTCTTGCAGAGGTATTGCCTCCTACGCCGGCAATGACTCTACCACGAACACTGCCATAAATATGTATATTTCCTGAAGCAATCACTTCAGAGCCGCTGTTGATTCCGGCCTTTAGAATAATATCGCCATGGTCTTGGACCAGACACTGCCCAGTGCGTAAAATCTCATCGTGATAAGAGGTAATATAACGAATACTGCCTGTTTTTTCAGCCTCGGTCTGTTGAGATACTGACGCTTCGACTACCTGTTCTTTGGTAGGCTTGATGCGCTGTAACGGGCGGTCAGAGGCGAGTACCGGGAACTGAATGGCGCGTGCCTGATCACCTAGGATGCCGTCAATTACAGCCATAGGCTGCAAATCTAGGCTGACGAGCAGCTGGATCAGTGCAATCAGTTCCTGCTCGACTGTACTGTCAAGAATAACCAGGGCACCCTGATAAGCATTTTCATCGAGTAGAGTGTTCAGTTGCTGGCGGATAGCATCATGATCATTGGTGTCAAAGGTTAACCGGGTAAAGTTAACCATTCTGCCTGTAACCCGTATATCAGCCATAATTATTCCTTAGAGGCTTTTAACTTAAAGTTTGCCAAAGTCATGTTATTAAATAGAGCAAATCCTAGACTAAAATGCATGAATTCTCTAGCCGAAGTACAAATATTTTGACCGAGATGTTTATTCTTTGGCTACTTTGCTCTCGGCCAGAATCTGTTGCCATTGTTTAATTTTTACTTGTTTACGGATGGATTCTAAACTTTCAAATACTGCTGATTCAACTAATTGCTCAAGTGCCTGATTATTTATATTTAACTGGCTGGCTCTTTGTGCGATCAGCATATAGGTCGAGTTTGGCTGATCCAGTGTTCCATCTACCAGCGGATCAATTAAACCATAAGTAATATTTTCACCCAAGCGTTGGCCGATACTCTGTATCTGCTGTTCAATACGGCTGCCTACAATCGGTATCAGGCGTAGCAGTTGGGTGAGCTCCGGCGTTTCTTCGATGGCCCGGTTAACAATCAGGCCAACCTCTTTTGAGAGCTGATTCTGATGTTCTTTTAAGGCCAGAGCTAATGATTCCTGTAATACCTGAGCCAGAGCTGCCGCAAAAAGGTCCCGATGATGATCGACCAGATCATGGATCAGCTTTTTATGGGTAGTACTGGTGACCAGTTCACGATGTACACCATCTAGTATGGTTAAGACTACACGACTGGAAAGTTCTTCCATTACCACGTGATAATAGAACAGCGCACGCTTATAAATGCTTTCAGGAATAACCTGATAACCCAGTTCATTTAAACGGTAAGCGATTACCCCGGCGCGCAGTAATCTTAAAAAACGTAATTGTGGAATGATGGCAAGTAATTCATACCAATGTATAAAAGGAAAAAAGAACCAGCGTGGGTGATGTTTATAAATAATGGCAATCAGCCAGCGTACCAGAAGCTCTACCACCAGAAAGCTGGTAAACCAGCCTTCTGTTTTAATCACCCAAGGACGCAATTCAGTCTTATAAAACTGAAGGGCTTCAGGCACACGGATAAACTCAAACAGCCATTCTCCGAAGTCACTCATTAAAATGGCATTACCACTTAAACAGACCAGATTGATGACAATTAGTACCATCATGAATACGTCATAAACCAGAAACAATTTCCAGGCTAACGTATCATGTCGCACTGGAATAAAACTGGTTCTCGCTTTGACGGGCTCTTCTTGCATACAGGTCCTTAATGATTGTTCAGAGTATAGAAAAACTAGGCATATTTTTGCTGTATGGATTCAATTAACTGATCTTTTTCAGTCCAGATCTGATGTACCCAGGCTTGAAAGCGTTTACGGTATTCTTCATCTTCTTCGTAATTGCCGCCTTTAACCCAAGCAGGTATTTCAATTTTACGCAGGTTTACTGCAATCCGGCTTACGTCACCTAACCAGAAATCTCCATAGCCTGGGACACCATCCGGATAAACAATAGTCATATCCACTAGCGCATCAATATTATCTTCTAAGATATTCAATGCTAATGCCAGTCCACCAGCCTTAGGTTTAAGCAAATGCTTATAAGGTGATTTCTGCTGGTCATGTTTTTCTTGGGTAAAACGTGTCCCTTCCAGATAATTGAGCAGGGTATAAGGCTGACTTACCAGTTGCTGGCAGGCCTTGCGTGCTTCTTCCAAATCACGGGTTTTTAAATCAGGATTCTTTGCGATCTGCTCTTTGCTGTGCCGCTTCATCATCGGAAAACCTAAAATTTTAAAAGCCTGGCCGACAAAAGGAATAAAGATCAGTTCCCATTTGGTAAAAAAACGGGTTAGAGGCATACGGGTCAGACCAAAGTACTGATTCACTGTAGTGTCTACCCAGCTCTGATGGTTGCAGGTCATTAGATAACGACCTTGCATGCTTAAATCGAGATTTTCATCAATGGTAATATCCCATTTTAAATCAGAAAGTACATGCTCAATTAACCAGTTATTGACTGCTAACCAGCGGTTCGTAATCTCAATATTCGTTTCATCAATTTTACGCGAGTTTTTGATCAGCTTTGTTAACCCGAGCGCCAGCACAGGTGGTCCGTGCAGGAAAGTACTTCCTGTAATTACCGAGCCTACGGTCAGTCCACGTGTAATTTTTTTTAGTAAAGCTTGTTTCTTGTTTTGGGATGACATAGAAAGGTCCTGTTACCTGAACCCTGTCATCCTAAATGAAGCAATTCATGAAATGAAGTATTTCATCAAAAAAACTCATGAAAAAGCGAGTATGAAGAAATTATGGGCCATGGCTTCCGAAAAATATCTAAAAGTATTACAAAATGTAAATAATCCATTATTTTTTAACAAAAAATCAATGTTATAAAATTTTTTTTTATTTCATTATCCTTTTAGACAACAAGGACAAGGAGGCATGCAATGCGTGCACTAATGATTTCAACTGTGGTAGGGGCAATGGCACTTTCGGGTTGCCAGAACATGGAATATGATAAAGCAGCAATTGGTACCGGTCTGGGTGCACTTGCGGGTTATGGTATTTCTAAGTCAAATGCAAACTCAAGTGCACAGAATAACCGTGCAGCAGCAATTGGTGCGGTGGTCGGTGCAGCTACAGGCGTGTATCTTGACAATAAAGAGAAAAAACTTCGTCAACAAATGGCAGGTACTGGGGTAGAAGTTAACCGTAACCCGGATGGTTCTGTTGGTCTGATTATGCCAGGCAACATTACATTTGATACCAATAAGTCTACGATCAAGCCAAACTTCTATACAACGCTTAATAAAGTAGCTCAAACCCTGACAGAAGATAACAAGAGTGCCATTTTGGTCACTGGTTATACTGACAGCACTGGTAATGATTCAATTAATATCCCATTATCTCAGGCACGTGCTCAGGCTGTAGCCAATTATCTGGCTGGTCAAGGCGTTCCACGTACCCGTATTAATGCTCAGGGTCTAGGTGCTTCTAACCCGATTGCATCAAATGCAACTGCTGAAGGCCGTGAACAAAACCGCCGTGTAGAAATTAGTATTTATGCAACCCAATAATTTAATTGGAATTGTATAAAAACCACCTTCGGGTGGTTTTTTTATGGCTATTTGGTACCCAATTAACATTAGGCATCTGAAACAGACCTGTCTATAATCATGCTCGGATCAGGAGAGGTAGTATTATGTCGTCGGCAAGTCAGTTAAATAACAAGCAACTTGAAGCTATGAAATACACTCAAGGACCCTTGTTAGTACTTGCAGGGGCAGGTTCAGGTAAAACTTCGGTAATTACCCGTAAAATTGCTTATTTAATCCAGCAGTGCCGAATACCGGCGCACCGCATTACAGCAATGACCTTTACTAACAAGGCTGCACGAGAAATGAAAGAGCGTGTCGGTAAATTGCTGTCACGTGAGGAAATTAAAGGACTTTCAGTTTCGACCTTTCACACTTTTGGCTTAAACATGTTGCGCCTTGAGCTGAAAAATACGCCTCTTAAAAACAACTTTTCTATTTTAGATGCAGATGATTGTAAACGCATACTGATGGATCTGATGCATCGTGACAATCTATCGGGTGCAGAAAGTAAAGAACTCATTGCGAAGGCAATGAAAAAAATCTCTGACTGGAAAAATGATCTGATTTTACCGGAACAGGCACATAGTACTTGTGAAACTCCAGAAGATGTACAGATGGCACATCTCTACCAGTTATATGAGCGCAACCTTCGTGCCTACAATGCTGTTGATTTTGATGACTTAATTGTGATGCCGACCCGCTTGTTGCAGGAAAATGCGGAAGTACGTGATAAATGGCAAAATCGGGTACGTTATCTGTTGGTCGATGAATATCAAGATACCAACACCGCACAGTATATTCTGGTTAAGCTGCTGGTAGGCGTGATGGGCCAGTTTACAGCTGTAGGTGATGATGACCAGTCAATTTACGCCTGGCGAGGGGCTAAACCTGAAAACATGGCATTATTACAGCAGGATTTTCCTAACCTAAAAGTAATCAAGCTTGAGCAGAATTATCGTTCGACCAGCCGTATCTTAAAATCTGCCAATGCGGTAATTGCCAATAATCCTCATATCTTTGATAAACAGCTCTGGAGTGATAAAGGCCACGGCGATGTGATCCGGGTCATTACCTGTCGTAATGACGATGATGAAGCAGAACGTGTTGTAAAGGATATTTTAACGCATAAACTGATGAATGCCCGCAGCTGGAAAGATTATGCAGTGCTGTACCGTGGTAACTTTCAGGCACGCGTTTTAGAAACCCAGCTTCGCCAGATGCAAATTCCCTATAAACTGTCGGGTGGCCAGTCTTTCTTTGCCCGTGCAGAGATCAAGGATATCATGAGTTATCTGCGCCTTATTATTAATCCAGAAGATGATAGTGCCTTCTTGCGTATTATTAATACACCCAAGCGTGCAATTGGACCGGTAACCTTAGAAAAACTTGGACTATTTGCACAAGATAACCATCTGTCTTTATTATCTGCAGCTGGAGATCAGCGGCTCACAATGGTCATTCCTAAAAAAGCTGTAACACAGTTGCATGAGTTTGCTGACTTTATTGGAAATTTTACCCGTGAATTGCTGGATGATGACGAACCGGTTCCTAAAATTCGCCAGATGATGAATGAAGCAGGTTATATCGACTATATCCGGGAACAGGCAGCTACACCTGCTCAAGAAAAAAGCAAGTTAGATAATATTGAAAGTCTCTACAGTAGTATTCAAAGTCTGATTAACCGGGCAGAAGATGTGGATGATAAAAATATTGAGAGTGTCATTCGTAAAATGGTTCTGCTCGACATGCTGGAGCAGCAACAGGAAGAGGAAGATATTGATAAAGTAAACTTGCTAACTCTTCACGCTGCTAAAGGGCTGGAATTTCCGTATGTCTACATGATTGGACTGGAAGAAGAATTATTACCCCATAAAAATTCGATTGCCAGTGAAACTATTGAGGAAGAGCGTCGCCTGATGTATGTGGGTATTACCCGTGCCCGTCAGGCTCTAACTCTAACTCTGGCAGAGCAGCGCAAGAATGGGGGACAAATGAAACAGATGATGCCAAGCCGCTTTCTGGATGAGTTGCCTCAAGATGAAGTTGAATGGTTAGGCCGCAAGAAAAAACTGGTTGCTAATGTAGACCCGAAAGAACAGGCACAGCAATATTTACAGAATCTCAAAGCTTTATTGAAACGTTAAGTCAGCCGGTCTGTACTCAACATAGAAATAGGAATACTTATGAAAGTTCAAATTAAAGTACTCGACACGCGTCTGGGTAATGAATGGCCTTTGCCAACTTATGCGACTTCTGGTTCTGCCGGACTGGATTTACGTGCCTGTCTGGATGAGGCGGTGCAAATTAAACCTGGTGAAACTATTCTGGTTAAAACTGGAATGGCGATTTATATTGAGGACCAAAATTTTGCGGGTCTAATTTTGCCACGTTCTGGACTGGGTCATAAGCATGGGATTGTACTGGGTAACCTGGTGGGCCTGATTGATTCAGATTATCAGGGCGAGCTTATGGTATCTGTCTGGAACCGTAGTCAGACAGTTTTCACACTGGAACCTGGTGAGCGCCTAGCTCAATATGTACTGGTTCCTGTAGTCCAGGCACAATTTGAACAGGTAAATGAATTTACTGCATCCGAGCGGGGAACTGGCGGTTTTGGCCATACCGGGCAGAAGTAAAATAACAGCTTATAAACAGAGAATAGCCTGTTTATAAGCTAATAAATTTTTTAAAAACAATTGATTAACATTTCTTGTTGAAACATTACTGAATCTATATTAAAAAATATTCTTTTTTTAGGTATACCTTATGCATTCTGATAATAACCCGCCTACTTTTTTATTCTGAATTTTTAGTTTTTATTTCCAAGGTAGGCGCCTTGAATAAAAGAATATAGTATGGAATTAAATCATTCTCCTTTTCCAAAAGCTATTTTTCGCGCATATGATATCCGTGGAAAACTTGCCTGTTTTACCCCGGCTGTGGTCCGGGCAACTGCACACGCCTTGGCAAAACAATTCAAAGAGGCTGGCCAGTCTGAACTGGTGATTGGTTATGATGCGCGATTGAGTAGTCCTTTCTATGCACAAATTCTGACTCAAGTATGTCGTGAAGAGGGGCTGAGCGTTACTGAAATTGGTTGCTGTTCCAGCCCGCAAATGTACTACTTAGCGCGCAATTATAGTGGAAACGGTATAATAGTGACCGCTAGCCATAATCCAAAAACCGATAACGGAATTAAATGGATTATTCAGGGTGAACCGCCGTGTCCAGATATGATCCAATCCATCGCAAGTACAGCAGAAAATTATTATCAGCCTTCTATATCTGATTCTATTTTAACCTTGCCACATCAGCATAAGGCCGAGTTCTGTAGCCTTTACCAGCAGGCAATTTTAAAAGATATTCACTTAAAACAACCGCTCAAGGTAGTACTGGATGCGTTGAATGGTTCAGCAGGAGAGTGTGCAGAAACCATTTTGAAGAAACTCGGCTGTGAAGTGATCGCTTTGCGCTGTAAGCCTGATGGTAATTTTCCAGATCATGCCCCAGACCCATCTCAGGCTGTTCATTTAAAACAGTTACAGGCAAATGTGATTGAACAGCAGGCCCATATTGGTATCGCACTGGACGGTGATGGGGACCGGGTGGTACTGGTCGATGAACAGGCAAATATTATTACTGCAGATCGTCTGCTTTCTTTATTTAGCCAGATGTGTCTGGAAAACCATCCCGGTCACGCAGTGGTATTCGATGTTAAATGTTCCAGCATGGTCCGTAATACGGTTCGAAACTTGGGTGGACATCCGCATATGATCCGGACAGGAAGCAGCTTTCTCAGAAAATATTTATCACAATCTGGGGGGGATGCTGTTTTTGGTGGAGAGTACGCTGGCCACTATGTATTTAATGATGGTCGTGGTTTTGGCTATGATGATGGCTTATATGCAGCGTTACGTGTCATTGAATATATGGGACATTTCCCAGAGAAAAAGTTATCAGAGTTGTTGGCGGTCTATCCTGAGCGCTGCTGTACCGAAGATACTTATATCAGTACACATCAGACCAATCCTAAAACCGTATTGGAGGATATCGAAATCCTGAGTCACCGTTTTGGTGCCCAACTGAGTAAGATTGATGGAATACGCCTTGATTTTAAAGATGGTTTTGGCATTATTCGAGCTTCCAATACTGGCGAGTACTTTACCGTACGTTTTGATGCGGACGACCGCCTGACGCTGGATAAAATCCGATATAAATTTGTTTCAATGTTAAGTGAACGATATCCTGAAATTGCACAGGATATCCTGGATGCTCAATAAGGAGAGGTGAATGCCACATCAGCAAACTAGTGCTGGCATCAATAAGGCTGAAATTCTGACCGAAGCGTTGCCGTATATTCAACATTTTGCCGGTAAAACGCTGGTGGTAAAATATGGTGGTAATGCCATGACTGATCCGGCACTGGAAAGCTCCTTTGCCCGTGACATTGTTCTGTTAAAAACAGTCGGTTTAAACCCGGTCGTTGTACATGGTGGAGGCCCGCAGGTCGATTCATTTCTAAAACAGTTAGGCCGCGAGTCTGAGCGTATAGATGGGATGCGCGTAACAGATTCTGCGACTATGGAAGTAGTCGAGATGGTGTTAGGTGGCAGTGTTAACAAATCTATTGTCAATCTGATTAACCAGCATGGTGGCCGTGCAATTGGTTTGACCGGCAAAGACGGTAATTTGCTTAAAGCTTGCAAACTTCTGATGGAAAAACAGGCAGAAGATGGCAGCATTCACCAAATTGATCTAGGACTGGTAGGGGAAGTCGTTGAAGTAAAAACCGATGTCATCGAAATGTTTACCCAGAGTGACTTTATTCCGGTAATTGCACCACTGGGTGTAGACGAGGAAGGTAATACCTACAATATCAATGCCGATCTGGTTGCAGGGAAGGTGGCTGAAGCTCTAGGTGCTGAAAAACTGGTACTGTTAACCAATATTGCCGGTGTACTGGATGAAAATAAAAAATTGCTAACAGGCCTTACCACACAGGAAGTTGATCATCTGATTGAAACAGGCGTGATCTATGGTGGCATGATTCCCAAAGTTGGCTGTGCACTTGATGCAGTCAAGGCAGGGGTAGTTAGTGCCCACATTGTTGATGGTCGCGTACCTCATGCAACCCTACTGGAAGTCTTTACTGATCATGGAGTTGGAACTTTGATTACTAATCGTGCCCATTTTGGTGCAAGCAGGTCATAACTGGACAGTTTAAAAAGTCACTTCGGTGACTTTTTTCTGTTTGCAAAAAATAAAACAGACATACACCAAGATTAAGATTTACAAGTTTAAGATGACTCATGCACAATAACTTCAAGATTTTATTAAGACCCTGATTAAAGATTATGTGTCAGCTTTTGGGAATGAATTGTGCAACTCCGACAGATATAACATTTTCTTTCCGCGGCTTTTCGCAGCGGGCTGGAGTAACTTCTGACCATTCAGACGGTTTTGGTATCGCTTTTTTTGAAGATAAGGCCTGCCGGCTATTTGTAGATAACCAGTCGGCAGTAGAATCGCCTATTGCTGAGCTTATCCGTAATTATCCTATCAAATCTCGAAATGTAATTGCCCATATCCGTAAAGCAACACAGGGTAAAATTACTTTAGAAAATTCACATCCATTTATACGTGAATTATGGGGGCGCCACTGGATTTTTGCCCATAATGGTGACTTGCATGAGTTTAATCCTCCATTGACTGGCCGCTTTACGCCGGTAGGAAATACTGACAGTGAATATGCATTCTGTTATTTGCTTGACCAGCTGGTTGAGCATTTTGGCTATAATGAGCCTACAATAGAACAGATATTCGCTGTACTAGAGGATGTTGCACCTAAAATTGCAGAGTACGGTACGTTCAATTATTGCCTTTCAAATGGTCAGGCATTATTTAGCTATGCCACCACCAAGCTGCACTGGCTGGTACGTGAATATCCGTTTCAACCTGCACAATTAATCGATTTAGATGTTGAAGTCGATTTTAGTCATGTGACTACACCAGAAGACCGGGTTGCAGTTATTACTACAGAACCTTTGACTCATAATGAGATCTGGACTGCATATCAACCAGGGGAAATGATTTTATTTCAGCATGGAAAACCGGTTAAATATGCTTTTACACATATTGAACGACTCATTCGGGAAGCTAAAAATCCTGAATTAAAGCGAGTCACTAAAGCTGATCAATATTAAAATATAAGTTATTATAAAATAATAGATTTATTATATGGTCCTTAATATATAAAATATAGAAAAGCTTGTATTAATAAAATATTGAAAATTAAATATAATACAAATTGGTTAAAAAATAACTTACTCTTTTGGTCTGGTTAAAATATTTTTTATATCAAAAATAATAGTTTGAATAATAAATATGGAAATTATATTAAAACCAACCAAATTACTTCATTTTTATTTTGTTTTTTTACCGATATGATTCTCTCAGTACTTAATTGATTATAGCTGGGGCGGACGTAATGAAAATGAAATGGAGTCCAGAGTATAATACTGGTATCGATGTAATTGACGATCAACACAAGCGGATTCTGGATTATATTAACCAGATTGACCAGAATACAGATCGTCATCATACGAAACAGATTCTTGATGATATTATTGATTACACCCAGTCACATTTTACTTTTGAAGAGAGCTTGCAAGAAGAAGCCGGTTATAAATATCGTGTACCTCATAAACGTGTACACGATCTGTTTATTAAAAAGATTGAACTTTACCGTCAACAGTTTGAACAAGGGGTGTCTATTGAACATGAGTTACATGAAATCCTTTCAAAATGGTTAATTAACCATATTCAGCATGATGATGCTGATTATGTTGGCGCTGTAAAAGAAAATATGATGGGCATCCTGAAAGAGAAAGAAAAGAAAAAGGGAAAAAATTGGTTTGCTCGTTTCTTTTCATAAGAAAACTGACATAAGAATAACAAGGAATAAGTAAATAAAAAATTAGCGCTGCAAATCATCTTTCGGGGTGGTTTGCATTTTTTATTTGAGTCTTTGATTTTCGTTCATGAGAAAGGCAAAATATCGGCAGACTCATTCAAGGAACGCATCATGCAGGACAATTCTATGTCACGATGGTTATCGCCGCTGATGGCATTTTGTTTAACCTTTATTATTATTGCGACGCTTGCCCCGGTGGTGGGGATTCAATTCGAGCGACAGTTTGATTTTTGGTTGCTCTGGTTAGGAACGATGCTATTTTTAGCCTTACCGATTACTTATCTGGAAATTGCACTCGCTAAACGTTCCAAAACTACCGCATTAAATGCTTTATCTGGGCTGACCCGCGATGCAGATGCCTCAGCACGCTGGCGTCT